>CAXMRF010000054.1:0-12738 GCA_964195965.1 uncultured Nitrosomonadaceae bacterium | reverse complement strand
TTACAGAAAAAATTATCCACGAGATTGTTACCCTGCCAATGTATCCTCAGATGGAAAATGATGATGTCCAATATATTGTTGATTCTATCCGCGAGACACTTGACGTTTTAGGTAGAAACTAATGCGAGTGCTTCATGTAAATACGACTTCTCATAGAGGTGGGGCAGCAAGAGCTATGCGACGGTTAAGTGAAGCTCTGGTGGAAAAAGGCCATCAATCTCAGTTTTTAGTTGGGCGTAGCGATTTCCCGAACGATCCAGATGTTAATTTAATTTGGGATGAAGTGTCCGAATTTCAATCTCTAACAAATAGTTTGAAATCTCGGATTGGGAACCAATTGGAGAAATATATTGGTATTCACCCTTGGTCTCATAGGCCAAATATAAGAATATCTGAAACAAATCTCTATCAATGGGCAGATATTATTGAATTACGTAATTTATTTGGAGGGTTTTTTAATTTGTGGAGCCTTCCGACTCTCACGGCTGACAAACCGATAGTTTGGAGATTGCCAGATCTATGGGCATTAACCGGTCATTGTGCTTATCCATATGAATGTGAGAGATGGAAAAACGGTTGCCATAATTGTCCTCTCTTATCCCGAGATGGAAGGATGAAAGTTGAACCATCTCCGACAGTAAGGGATGGCACAAAAAGAGTATGGAATGCAAAAAAAAGGCTTTATAAACAATCCAAGTTACACATTATTGTGACAACCAAATGGATGTATGAGCAGACGAACCAGAGTATTCTTAAAAATTCACTATCAATCAATATTATCTCTAATGGAGTTAACCTAACCAAATTTCAACCTGTAAGTAAAAGTGTTGCGCGAAAAACACTTGGTTTGGCTAGTAATGAAAAAATATTACTGTGGGCAGCAGGTGGCAGAGGGAACTTTAGAAAAGGATATCGTCATGCAATTGATGCCTTGCGGTTAATTCAGGAAAACTATGGGGAAGCTCCCACATTGATAACAATGGGTAATGAAGAAGGTTGGATTGAGCCTGAATATTTATCTAATTATAAGCACTTTGGTTATATATTTGACCCCATACAACAAGCTTTAATTTATTCAGCAGCTGATGCTTTTTTATGTACAACTTTAGCTGATGCTCAACCACAAACAGCATTGGAATCGATAGCTTGTGGAACCCCTGTAATCGCTTTTGATATCGGCCCGATGCCAGGTATTGTGATTGATGGGAAAACTGGTTATATAGTACCTGAACCTACTACTCAGGCACTTATAAAGACGATAGAAAAATTCTATGAACAGGAAGATAAATTTCCTGAATTAAGAGAGAATTGTCGAAAACAAGCTCTAAATGAATATGATCTCAATAAACAAACTGATAAATATATTCAGCTTTATGAAAGAATTCTGTCTGACAAAAAGTAATCTTATTTGTTATGTATATTAACTGGGCAGGATTATTATTTTCTATACCTCAAGGAATGGACATCTTAGCAATGTGTTGGATAAAAAACTGGCTCATATAGGGATAAACTCTGATGGGCTTTTTCCCACTCATGTTGTTGGGATATTTTAGGAATGTTATACTTGCTGTGAATTAGAAAAAACAACTTGAGATAGTTAAAAGTCTAAATTGGAAAGATCTATGGAATTTTTCCCCACTGAGATCCCCGACGTGATAAGCATCTGCCCAATAATTTATAAGGATAAACGGGGCGATTTTCTGGAAACTTATCGACATTCGTTATTTTCAATGGCAGGGATAGAAGCAGATTTTGTCCAGGATAATCATGCAGGTTCAAAAAGGGGCGTTTTACGAGGCTTGCATTATCAAGTTGAGCAAAGTCAGGGGAAATTAATCCGGATTATCTCGGGAAAAATCTATGATGTTGCTGTGGATCTTCGGAAAAGCTCACCCACTTTTGGCAAATATATTGGATTAACATTAACTGACCAAGAAAAGAGAATGCTCTGGATACCACCAGGGTTCGCTCATGGTTATTACGTCATTAGTGAACGAGCAGAGGTAAGTTATAAAACGACTGCATATTATGCGCCTGAATGGGAAAGAACAATAGTTTGGAATGATCCCACGCTAGGCATTAAGTGGCCCCTTCTTTCCAGGGATCATCCCCTGCTCTCTGAAACTGACCGACTTGGCACACCATTTATCGAAGCTGATTACTGTGAATAAATTATGAAAAAAATTCTTGTGACCGGCGGAGCCGGATTCATCGGTTCAAACTTCATTCGATTTCTGCTGGCAAAAGAGGCAGATGTAATCATCATTAATCTGGATCTTTTAACTTATGCAGGAAGTCATGAAAATCTCGTGGAATTGCCCGATCCTGATCGGCACATCTTTATAGAAGGGGATATCTGTGATTTCAAATTGGTTCGGAAGATCCTCTCTGACCATGAAATCTCAATTGTTGTCCACTTTGCTGCAGAAACCCACGTTGATAGATCTATTCTGGGACCAGAAATATTTATTAAAACGAATATCCAGGGCACGTTTACTTTATTAGAGGCCGTCCGCGATTACTTGTCAGAACAAGGCACCAGTAAATCTAAGGATTTTAAATTCCATCATATTTCTACAGATGAAGTCTACGGATCATTAAATGTTAACGATCCTCCATTTTCAGAACAAACTCAAATTTCGCCGAATTCTCCCTATGCAGCCTCCAAGGCGTCCAGTGATCATCTTGTCCAATCATATTTTCATACCTATGGTCTACCTATAACGATTACGAATTGTTCCAATAATTACGGTCCTTACCAATTTCCCGAAAAATTAATCCCATTAATTATTTTGAACGCGATGGGTGGAAAACCGCTTCCGATTTATGGTGATGGGCAGCAGATCAGGGATTGGTTATTTGTTGAAGATCATTGCCTGGCAATCTGGTCTGTGATAAATCAAGGAATTTCTGGTGAGACCTATAATGTTGGAGGGGACAATCAACCCCCTAATATAGAGATAGTTAAGGAAATTTGCGCAGTGTTGGATAATAAATTCCCCAATTCACAATTTGTGCCTCACTATAATCTTGTGGAGCATATTTCGGATAGGCCAGGACACGATAGACGCTATGCAGTAAATATTAAAAAAATTGAGCATGAACTAGGGTGGAAACCGAGTGTTTCATTAAAACGAGGATTAGAAAAGACGATTACCTGGTATATCGAACATCCCGAATGGGTGAAAAAAATTCAAAAAGAAAACGAGTATCAATCCTGGGTAAAGAATAACTATCAAGAAAGGGATCGCTCATGAAAGGCATAATCCTGGCAGGTGGAAAAGGCACTCGGCTGTACCCCCTCACAATTGGGGTCAGCAAACAATTGCTCCCGGTTTATGATAAACCGATGGTTTACTATCCTTTATCTATGTTAATGTTAGCCGGGATCCGAGAAATTTTGGTGATCAGCACACCGGAAGCTCTCCCGGTTTTTGAACAGCTTCTTGGAAATGGAGAGAAATTAGGATTGAAGTTTGACTATATTGTCCAAGATAAACCTAGCGGATTAGCAGAGGCTTTTATTCTTGGCAAGGATTTTATTGGGAACGATCCTGTTGCATTGATTTTGGGAGATAATATTTTCTTCGGTCACGGTTTGCCTGATTTACTGAAAAAAGCGGCAAATTTAACAACGGGTAGCATCATTTTTGCTTATGAAGTTATTGATCCAGAAAGGTATGGTGTCGTTGAATTTACGACGGAAGGGAAAGCTCTCAGTATTGAAGAGAAACCGTTACATCCCAGGTCAAATTTTGCTGTCCCGGGATTATATTTTTATGATAACCAGATTATTGAGATCGCTGCCTCTTTAAAACCTTCCGACCGGGGCGAGCTTGAGATAACGGATGTAAACCAAATCTATTTAGAACGCGGGGAACTCCAAGTTATAACATTGGGGCGGGGAACAGCCTGGTTGGATGCGGGGAGTCCGGAATCTCTCCTTCAAGCAGCAAATTTCATTCAAGCTGTTGAGGATAGACAAGGTATGATGATTTCATGTCCAGAAGAGATTGCTTACAAATCTGGGTTCATTACCCGGGAGCAGTTGAAAATATTAGTAAAAGATTATAAAAATACCCGGTATGGTGTATATTTAGAAAACTTAGTGAAAAATAATTAGGATTGCTTTTTAAATTGAGTTATGTCGAAAATCTTACTTATCGGTAATACAGGCCAATTAGGTTGGGAGCTTCACAGGTCCTTGTTAACATTAGGATTGGTTATTCCTGTTGATTACCCGGAATTTGATCTCTCCAATCCAGATAACATAATAAAATGGCTCAGAGCTGAAAAGCCGGATGTCATTATCAATGCTGGTGCATATACAGGGGTCGATCAAGCGGAGTCTGAAGTAGAACGTGCCCTGAGTATCAACGCTATAGCTCCTGGCATTTTGGCTGAAGAAGCTCAAGCACTTAAATCGATATTTATCCATTTTTCTACAGATTATGTTTTTGATGGTCAAAAAGAAGGAACTTATTCTGAAAAAGATAAGCCTAATCCTGTCAATGTATACGGGAACTCCAAATTGGACGGCGAAAGAGCTGTTCAACAAATTGGTGGGCAGTATATAATTTTTAGAACCAGCTGGTTATATAGTACGAGATGTGATTGTTTTGTGACAAAAGTGCTCAAGTGGGCGAGGACTATGGAAACAATACGGATTGCTTCGGATCAAATAGGCAGTCCTACTTGGAATCGCACTTTGGCTGATGCGACAACGCAATCATTACAGATCATGATTAGGAATGGAGAAGATTGGAGAAAAGAAAAATCAGGAATTTATCATGTGGCGGGAAATGGATCAGCGAATCGATCCATTTGGGCGCAAAAAATTCTTGACTATGATCCAAATCAGGAAGAACAGGTTTTTAAGAATTTCGAGGAAGTTGCAAGTGCAGATTTTGGTTTGGCCGCAGTTCGCCCGCAGAATTCTGCTCTAGATTGTTCCTTATTTCAACAAACATTTGGTATTAATATAGCCAATTGGAAGACTTCTTTAAATTTGGCATTACGTACTTAGCCATATCAATAACCACCTTTTTCCCAATTATTACTAACAAATTATCCGTTCTGTAGTTAAATGCCGATCTGTTTTTTCATTTATTCATTAATAAACGTTGCTTTAAACCAGATCTTGACCATCCCCAGCTTTGGGTTATAATTCAGACGCTGAATTATAAAAAGTAGGAGCTGAATAAATGGATCTCTCCCAAGAAGATAGGGACCTGATTCTCTTAGAACAGATAGCCGAAGACCCAGATATTAATCAAGCTACATTGGCAGAACTTCTGGATGTGGCTGTAGGCACTGTAAATTGGCATATTAAGAGATTGGTATCGAAGGGTTATGTCAAGGCGAAAAGAGCCCAGCGAAAAAAATTGCGATATATTATTACTCCTGATGGTATTGCATTAAGGGCGAAGTTAACTGTGCAGTATATTGAGAATCAAATGCGGTTGTATCGAGAAACCAGGCTGCAAGTCAAAGATCTGCTTGCAGAAATTAGAGCAGATGGTTTTAAGCAAGTAAGAATTACTGGCGAGAGTGAACTTGCAGATGTATGTCAATTGACCTGTTTAGAACAGGGTTTTGAGGTCGTTGATTTTGACAATCTCCCTACCCTGGAAGTTAATGGTTATTCAATATCTCTCAAAAAATAAAGATACCTAACGAATAAGGTAGAAAGGTTTTTAAAGGAATCGGTTTAAATAAAAGGAATAAACAAAAATGAAAAAAGCAATCATAACTGGAATAACAGGACAAGATGGATCCTATTTAGCAGAGATGCTGCTTCACAAAGGTTATGAAGTACATGGTGTAATTCGCCGGGCCAGCACTTTTAACACCCTGCGGTTGGATCATTTATATAGAGATCCACATAATGGGGAAGAGGTAAAGCTTTATCTCCATTATGGTGACCTTTCCAGTTCAGACAGCCTTGAACGGGTGATCCAAGAAGTTCATCCTGATGAGTTTTACCATCTGGGAGCCCAGAGTCATGTTCGGGTCAGTTTTGATATGCCAGAATATACTGGCGATGTTACTGGATTGGGCACAATTAGAATCCTGGAATCCATTCGCCGATCGGGAATTAACACCCGGTTTTACCAGGCCTCTACAAGTGAGTTATTTGGCAGTGCCGCGCCTCCACAAAGTGAGACTACCCCGTTTCAACCTCAAAGTCCTTATGCGGCAGCCAAGCTGTATGCTTTCTGGGTGACACGAAACTACTCTCAGGGATATGGGCTTTTTGCCTGTAATGGGATTTTGTTTAACCACGAATCCCCACGCCGGGGTGAAACCTTCGTGACCAGGAAGATCACTCGGGCAGTAGCCAGGATTAAGGCCGGATTGCAGGACAATCTATACCTGGGCAATTTGGAATCCAAACGCGATTGGGGTTATGCGCCAGAATACGTGGAAGCTATGTGGTCCATGCTTCAGCAGGATGAACCCTATGATATTGTGATCGGAACAGGAGAAGCCCACACTGTCAGGGAGTTTGTAGAAGAAGCTTTTAGTTATGTTGATTTGGACTACAACGAGTATGTGAAAATTGACCCTCGTTATTTCCGACCGACTGAAGTTGATTATCTTGAAGCGGATCCCCGGAAAGCTGAACGTATTTTTAACTGGAACCCGAAAGTCCGCTACCATGACCTGGTCCGGATCATGATGGATGCTGATTTGGAACTGGTCGGACTGGAAGCTCCAGGCCATGGCAAGAAAATTATTGATGAAAAATTTGGTGACTGGCACAATTGGGAAGATCAAGTTGCCAGCATGGGGAGATAACTATGAACATGAAAACTGAATATCCTGATCCAGAACAATTTTGGAACGATAAAAAGGTATGCGTAACAGGAGGAGATGGTTTTCTGGGATCGTTTGTCCAGAAAGTCCTCGCAGAGCGCGGAGCCAATGAGGTATTTATTCCACTGATAGATGATTATGATCTAACAGAAAAAGATAATATTCAGAAAATGCTTGCCGATGCCAAACCAGATGTCATTATTCACCTGGCAGCGCTGGCGGGTGGGATTGGTGCTAATCTAGCTCGTCCAGCAGAATTCTTCTATAAGAATTTAATGATGGGTGTTCCTCTTATGCACGAAGCCTGGCAATTTGGTGTGGAAAAATTCGTTGCCATCGGAACAATCTGTGCCTATCCAAAATTTACACCTGTCCCATTCCTGGAAGAGAATCTCTGGGATGGATATCCAGAAGAGACCAATGCGCCCTACGGCCTGGCTAAGAAAATGCTGCTTGTACAGGCACAGGCCTACCGGGAACAATATAATTTTAATGCCATCTATCTACTCCCGGTAAATTTATACGGTCCCAGGGATAACTTTAATCTCGAAACTTCTCATGTTATTCCTGCTTTAATTAGAAAAATGATCGATGCGAAAGACCAGGGACAGGACGAGGTTGTTTTATGGGGTGATGGATCACCCACCCGGGAATTTTTCTATGCCGGTGATGCCGCCAGAGCTATTGTTATGGCTGCGGAACGTTACCATGGCAGTGAACCTGTTAATCTTGGCGCTGGTATGGAAATCAGTATCAAAGACCTGGCTGGATTAATTGGCGAGTTAGCTGGTTTTAATGGACAAATTGTCTGGGATTCTTCCAAACCCAATGGTCAGCCCAGGCGGGCGCTTGATACCCAGAGAGCAAAAGAATATTTTGGATTCGAAGCTGAAATGCCCTTTAAGGAAGGATTAAAAAGGACAATTGATTGGTATCGCGCAAATAAAGGATCAATTTAGATTAAATCCTTATTGGAATAAATCAATGAGCTCAATCACAATCTTCTCAGCGCCGAAAGCATTCTCGGACCCCCATATTAATACAATCCAGCGAAATGCGATTCGATCCTGGAAAGCTTTGGGTTCTCAGGTCGAGGTGTTTATTATTGGCGAAGAAGATGGGATGGCCGAAACAGCAGCAGAACTTGGCGTGGGACATATAGCACAGGTTGCCCGGAATGAAGAGGGTACACCATTGGTTAATTCCATATTTAGTCTTGCTCATGAATCTACAACAAACGAAATATTAATTTATCTCAATGCAGATATTCTATTGCTTCCGGAGTGTTTGGCGGTTATTGAATCCATCCATCAGCAGAATAATGAATATTTGTTAGTGGGCAGGCGCTGGGACCTGAATATTACAAAAGAGTTGGACTTTTCAAAGGATTGGTTCACTGATATTGAACAGCATTTGATAAAGGAAGGCAAGCTTTGCGCTGTAACAGCGATGGATTATTTCATATTTCCCCGCCATTTATTTTGCGAGATTCCCGCTTTTGCTATTGGGCGGGCAGGTTGGGATAACTGGATGATTTACCACGCAGTTCAACAACCCTGGCCAGTAATTGATATCACATCATCACATCGGGTTATCCATCAAATTCATGACTATAGACATTTACCAAATGGAGTTATCCATTATGATCTAGAGGAATCTCAGCACAATATTCTCCTCGCAGGTGGAATGCGGAATCTTTTTGATTTGCTAGACGTATCCCTGATTTTTGAAGATGGGCGGATACGCAGGAAAAAAATGAATTTAGAAATGTGGCTGAGGAAAATGGAACGCTTTGTGACACCAGAAGAACAAAAGGGCTGGCGATGGCGCTTAACAAGGATATTACGCAAATCCAGGCGGAAAGTATCCAGGTATAGGTGAAAACATGACAAGATTTGGTATGAATCCTGCCCGAAATAAAAATATTAGTTATAAACCTTCCAGAGTATCTGCAGCTATCATGACTTATATCCCCAATCTTGAAGGATATTTTACTCACAGACTGGATGTTCTGAAATTATCTTTAGAAAGTTTGGTTAATACTCTCAATGGTCAAACTGATATTGTTGTGTTAAATAATGGTAGCTGTAATGAAGTGAGAGAATATTTAGATCACGAACTGGAGATTGGTAGAATCGATTACTTAATTCATTCTCATCAAAACCTGGGCGTGATAGGGGGATTTAAAATTCTCTTTAATGCAGTTCCTGGTGAAATCATTGCTTATTGTGATGATGACGTACTGTATTATCCAGGATGGCTTAGTGCTCATCTTAAGATATTGGATACATATCCGGCGGTGGGCATGGTAAGCGGGGCACCTGTTGGTTATTCATCAGAACATGCTTTTTCTTCTGTATCCAAGCTTATATCAAATAACCCTGAAGATTTGATTATTCAGGACCAGACCAGAAATTCAAATTGGGAAGAAAGCTGGGCGATAAGCACCGGACGATCTGTGGATGACCATTTAGAAGCTGTTCAGAAAACTCCATTTATTCATCTCACTTACCAAGGCGTAGAAGCTGTTCAATCAGCAAAACATTTCCAATTTGTTACTCCCAAGAAAATTATCTGTGATGCATTAGCTCCAGATTGGAGCGGTAGCTTGATGGATGGCCTTGTTGCCTTGGATGAGTCAATTGATAAACTGGGTTTCTTGCGTTTATGTACCCCTATTCGTTATACTCGCCATATTGGAAATTCGATCTCGGTTGAAATTGTGGGTGAAGCTAAAAAGCTTCAGTATATTTTTTCTGGAGATGCTCAAAGTGTGGAGGAATATGAACACTGGGTTTTACGTATACCCGGGATTGGTCGAATACTTTGGCCGTTATATCGATGGTTATTCAAAGTCCTGCATAATGTGAGGTAATCAAAGATGCGAATACTTTGGTTTACAGGTGTGCAATTACCAGCTGTGACTGGTCACAATCTTAATCGAGCCGGATGGCAGGAAGGATTACGGAAATCTCTCTATGAATTTCATCCGGAGGTTCAGCTTTGTATTGCATCTTTTGGATCTGAGGATTATGAGCCATTTACTGAAGAGAATGCTTCCTATTACAATATCTATCGGAATCCACCACCCAGCAATCGTTGGAAGAGATTAA
The DNA here is from genome assembly GCA_964195965.1 of uncultured Nitrosomonadaceae bacterium. Taxonomy (GTDB): domain Bacteria; phylum Chloroflexota; class Anaerolineae; order Anaerolineales; family UBA11858; genus B10-G9. The sequence goes on along the minus strand of CAXMRF010000054.1, from coordinate 2,806 downwards.
CCAAAAATTGGAAACACCTAACCTATGACAAGGAAGAATTAGATCGCTGTTTAGAAATTGTAGAAGTAGTTCAACCGGACCTGATTTTTATTTTCGGAACAGAAAATCCATTTGGTTTAGTAGCGAACCGATTTCCTGTTCCTGTGGTGATTTCCATTCAGGCGGTAATTAATGGTTTGGTGAAAAATATATTCCATGGATTAACAACGTTTGAATTGTTTTCTGAATTATTCACAAAAGAAACAATAACAGGTGAAGGTATTTATCACCGATATTGGCAGTTGAGAAAATTGTCAGTAATGGAAGAATTGATATACAACAGGTGTATTGTGTTTGCTGGCAGGACGACCTGGGATAAGAAGTGGTTGAATCGATTAAACCGAAAGGCGATCTATTTTCATATAGATAGAGTCTTAGCTGAAGAATTCTACAACCAATCGTGGGACATAGAAAACACTAAACAGAAACTCATTTTTACTACATCAAGCAACGCACCATTTAAAGGAGGTATAACGCTTGTAAGGGCATTGATTGAACTTGTTAAACGTGGAAGAAAAGATGTGCATTTAAGTATTGCTGGCATTCATCCTTCCAGCATAGTTGGAAGGAACATTGGTAAGCTAATTAATAGACACAAATTGCATGATCAAGTAACAATCCTTGGCCGCATTCAACCAAGTGAAATTATTTCTGAAATGATGAGGGCCAGGGTTTTTGTTTTGCCATCCCATATGGACAACAGCCCAAATAGCCTGGGTGAAGCTATGCTAATGGGAATGCCGTGTGTAGCATCTGATGTTGGAGGGATACCATCCATGCTCAAGGATGGTGAAGAAGGCTTGCTTTATCACCATACAAACATTCAAGAATTGGCAACTAAAATTGAGGAAATTCTTGATAATCCGGAACTCTCAATTAAATTGGGTGCCAATGCAAAAACAACTGCCTTAATTAGACATAATACCGCAAGAATAGCTGATGAAACACTTGACATGTATCATCAAGTGATTTCTGGAAAAGTTCAAGCGAGAACACAATTACCTGAAAAAAGATATTCAATGCTGGAAAGAGGAGCCAGAAGACTGAAGCTTACTTTCTATGTATCTCGTTTTGGGAAAATGCCTGAACCTGAAAGGATAATAAATCCCTACCTTTCTAAAAGAGATTTGGATGAAATTACTTCAGTTTTTCCATTACCCAAGTTTTTTATCTATGGCCATGCCAGATCTGGAACTACACTTATTGCGCGATTGATTCGTATCCATCCGGATGTTCATTGTAATTATCAGGCCCATTTCTTTACGCGTCCCCCAACGATTCATGCATTAGTTGAATCTCCTTCTGTAAGGGAGTGGCTTGCGCGTCCAGATAATCGTTGGAACCAGGGGAAAGATTTATCTCCAGTAATCCTAAGAATCACGGCGGATTATATAATGGAGAGAGAAGCCAGACAACTTGGGAAATCGATAGTTGGGGACAAAAGTCCAAATAGCTTGCTGAACGGAAAGTCTGTTCATAAACTTTATTCGATTTATCCTGATGCAAAATTAATATATATCGCTCGAGACGGCAGGGATACAATTCTCTCTCATAGATTCCAGGCTTTTATTGATTTTCAAGAGTCATTAAGTGATGAAGATTTGAGCATCAGGGAAGACTTTATTTATCACCCGGAACAATTCTTGGATGGGAGAAGGTCACTATTCACCCGGCAGGGCTTGATCAATGGCGCTCAAGGTTGGGTCCGCAATATGAATGAAACGGATTCAATAGGTAAAGATCGTTTTGGTGATAATTATTATCGATTAAAGTATGAAGATTTAACTGCAAATACAATGGAAGAAATGGATAAAATCTGGAATTTTCTTGGCGTGAATCCAGAATTCTCTGGTAAAGAAGGGATTATTATGACCGAATTAAACAATAATCCAGATGCTGATTGGCAGCGGCACCAGGAGCAGGATTTGGTTGCAAATATTAAAAAAGGAAAAAGTGGTACCTGGGAAGAATTGTTTACAGAACAAGACAAGCAGCTATTTTTGGAAGTTGCAGGGGATACGTTAAATTCCTGGGGTTATAAAACGAGTTAATTGATGAAATATCTCATAGCAGGATTTGGATCGATAGGACGCAGGCATTTTCAGAATCTTCAGGCGCTTGGGGAGAGGGATATTCTTTTCTACCGCACCCATAAGAGCACATTGGAAGATTCGGAACTGGCGGATTATCCAGTTGAGACCTCGCTGGATGCTGCCCTGGCCCACCAGCCAGATGCCGTCATCATCGCCAATCCTTCAGCGTTTCATTTAGATGTTGCGATCCCTGCTGCTCAGCAAGGCTGCCATATATTGTTAGAAAAACCGGTTTCTCATTCATTGGCGCGGGTTGAGGAATTTGTTAATATTGTCCAGGAGAGCGGATCAAGAGTTCTGGTCGGGTTTCAATTTCGTTTTCACCCAAATTTAATCCAGATAAAAGAGCTGCTGAAAAAAGAGATTATTGGCCGGGTTTTATCTTTCCGTTCTCATTGGGGAGAATACCTGCCTGGCTGGCATCCCTGGGAAGATTACAGGGAAAGCTACAGTGCAAGGAAAGATTTGGGCGGCGGGGTAATATTGACACTATGTCATAATTTTGATTACCTCCGCTGGCTGTTTGGTGATGGGATGGTCCATTCCTCCCTTCTGGGATATGGCGGTTTGAATTTAGAAGTTGAGGACTCTGCAGAGATAAGTTTAATTTTTGGTGAAGAATTGATGGGTAGTTTGCATTTGAATTACAATCAGCGGCCTTCGAAACATACTCT
>CAXMRF010000053.1:0-12768 GCA_964195965.1 uncultured Nitrosomonadaceae bacterium | reverse complement strand
TCCTGTAGGTGATCCTTGTATTAACGATGAGGACTGCGATGGGTGTGATGATTGGACTGATGAGTGCCCATTTGATAAACATACAATAATTGAGCCCTGTGGTTCTCCAGCTTCTTTATGCCCATAATTTCCATCCGAGAAAATAAACCTCCGGGGTCTTTTAAACCACGGAGGTTTATCCGGTAATATAAACAGGCCCAGGATTTCCTGGGCCTGTTTATGTATCCACTTCAAATCTTAATGAGCCGTTCTTATTCGGTTGGCACCTGCACTACTAGGGCCCCTGAGGCACGGTATTCGTACATATCTCCACCTGCTTCAAGTTTAATGATATAGCCCGGTGTCACCACTGCTGCATAAGTGATTCCGGTTTCCGGAACACCTAAACTGGCATCGTCAAAAAGGGTCTCCTCAATGCTTTTGGTGGTGATTTTATCTAGATCGATGCCTGTTTTGAGGGTTAAATCAAATTTTGCCAGCATGACCAGCGACTCAGCATCTTCCGGCAGTTCTGGCGGTAAATTGGATTCTACGACATCATCTTTGCCGCCGCAGGCAGTTAAGAGAATAATTGTGATCAGTAGAGTGCCAAGGACTTGCCAAACATTTTTTCTTTTCATAGGGCTTTCTCCCATCTTTTCTAGATAATTATCAGGGTAATTTCCAGTATACCACCTGGGATAAATAGGCTGTAAATCCGGGTGTATCAGTGGCTGCCACCAGTACACCAAAGCGTCCTTTGCTAAAGGTGCTGTCATTTAGTTCGAATACCTGGTGCCCATTGATATAACCGGTTATTTTGGAGTTTTTGGTTTTAATGCCCAGGCGGTTTACACTTCCGGGTCCATTATTGATGTGTGCACTGGAGGTCCAATTCTTGATAGTGGTATATTTTTCATCCGCACTTTCCCATTTACTCAATCGGTATGAGCCATCGCAGGCAATGCTGATCAGGTATCCCTCGCTGGTGTCCGGTGCCCGGAAAATCATCCCATAGCGATCTTTTCCACTGCAGTCCTCACCAAAAGTGCCGGTGATTTCCAAATAAAAATTCGTTAACTCTCCCCAGGCCAGGGTCCAGGTTTCGTAATTGTTGGCCTTTTTTGCAACCAGGATCATCTGGTTATCATCAACCTGGTAGCTGGATTGGGCTTCATCATAGAGATAAAAATTTGATCCATCCGCAAAGTTGTCTCGGAATGATGGTACACCTAATGAGGCTACTGGATCCTCGGCGGCAAGAGTAGGAGTGAGAGTTGCTGTTGGAGTGAGAGTTGCTGTTGGCGTGAGCGTGATTGTGGGGCTGTTCGCAGCGGGTTCGGGAGTGTTTGATGGAGCGGCCGGGTCTGCGGGTTGTCCATTTGGATCAGGTTGCGTGGTGGTAGAGGGCGCTGCAGTCAGGGTCGCCGCCACAAAAGTGGCGATTTTATCGATATTTTCACCAGTCGTTTCAACTTGTCTGGGATAACAGCCTGCCAGTAGTGTGAAAATCAAGCCAAATATTAAGACCCGTTTCATTTCACTGCTCCTCTATCTGATAAAACTCAATATGTGTTAAGTGTACCCGTTTGTTGACCGCCGTCAACATCCAGAACACTGTTGAACAATTTGTAGCCAGCGGATAAGAATAGCAGGATTCACATATTTGGTTTGTCATTCCGAACGAAGTGAGGAATCCAGCAGATGATCAGGCAATCAAGACAATATGCCTGACTAAGTATATTCAGGAATATTGAATGGTTGTCGCTCAACAATTCAGGGATTTGATGCCTGCGTTCAGGACAGGAGACGGATGACGGAAAAGGACTTGCTCGTCGACCCGTCCCCGGGGAGACTGTTTAATGAAAAAAACGCCCGGGGACGGGCGTTTGAGCTGTTTAGGGTCGGGCGTTTGGTTAATCGTTTCACTTATCAAGGGATTGCTACGCTCACTATGTTCGCTTGCAATGACTATGTTCCATCACACACACTTCTTGTCCTGCTCGAATTAATAACGGATCTTAAGGACTATCTTGGAGTTTTTATACAACTCTCTCCGCTTTTTGCCGTATATCCTAATAATCAAATGTAATTAATGGATCAGTTTAACTATTGATCTTAGGAGAGAAAATGATCGAAAAGAATAAAGGAAAAAGTTTGTTGATCATCCTGGTTTTGTCCCTGGCAGCAGTTAGCTGTATTGCTACACCGGTGACTGCCCAAATTCGTTCCCATTCAGAGGAAGTCGATTTGGAGGAAGCGGATTCGGTAAAGGTGGAGATCCTGATGGGCGCTGGCAAGCTGGAAGTTTCCGGCGGCGCAGATCAATTACTGGAAGGTGATTTTACCTATAGCGATCGTGATTACGCGCCGGATATTTCTTACCGGGTGCGAAGCACCGATATCGGATCGCTGCAGATTGAGCAGCAGGATAAACAGGGTGTCCAGGTACACACAAATTTCAAAAATGAATGGGATTTGAGGTTTAATAATGAGGTGCCTATGGAAATAGAAGTAACACTTGGTGCCGGTGAAGCCATCCTGAATTTGGAAGATCTTAACCTGAACACCTTTACTCTGCAAGTGGGTGCCGGGGCTGCTTATGTGGATCTGAGTGGTAAAATGACCCATGATATTTCTGTAGATATTCAGGGCGGTGTGGGTGAATTGACCTTAATTTTACCTCCTGACACCAATATTGAAGCGGATGTTACAGGTGGATTAGGAGAAATTAACACCAGCGGTTTATACCGGGAAAACACTCATTACATCAGCAAGTATTCTGGTGATGGGCCGGTTTTAACAATTATTGTTCAAGCAGGCGTTGGCAAGTTGAATTTATTGGTTCAATAGTTTCATAAAGGGCTTGTGGGCCCGATGAGGAGGAAAAATGGATTACGGTAACTTGTTTTCAAAAGCCTGGGATATTCTCTGGAAAAATAAATTCCTGATTTTGCTCGGCATTTTAGTTGTGCTCGGTGGTTCCAGCAGCAGCGGAGGCAACCAGAGTAGTGCAATCTTTCAAGACGGCGATTTTAATAAATGGCAGGAAATGCCTCGATTTGAATTTGCGGAACCATTTCAGAATATAGATCTGTCGTTTATTGCTATTGGTGGCATATTCCTTCTAGTGCTCATTTTATTAGTGGTGGGTCTGTCTTTTTGGGTCTTGGGAACGATTTCCCGGGGCGGATTAATCAATGCGGTAAATGACCTTGATACGGGAAAGACCACTAATTTTCAACAGGCGTTCAGGGCTGGTTGGCAGAAAGGCTGGAAATTAATTGGGATCGGTTTGATCCCTGCAATTCCTGGCTTGATTCTTTTGGTTGCCAGTGTGGTCACACTCGTTTTTTATGGTGGGATTGAGGTCTTCACCCGGGGTAATCCATCCTGGATTGGAGCGGGTACTTTCCTTCCATTAATCGCCTTGGGATGTTTGTTAATTCCTGTCATGTTGATCCTTTCCCTTTTGCGGACCTTTGCCAATCGGGCCTGTATGCTAGAGGATCTGGGTGTAATTGCATCCTATCGCCGGGGATTTGAAGTCCTGGGGAATAATCTTGGACCTGTAGTTATTTTGTTTTTCCTGCAAGTTGCGATTAGTATCGGCATTGGGATCATGATGCTGATACCTGGTCTTCTGATTGCCCTCTGCTGCCTGTTATGGCCGCTTTTCATACTGGTTGAAGGGTCTTTCAAGGCTTTTTATTCCACGTTATGGACCCTGGCCTGGAACGAATGGGTGGGGAAAGAGTTAGCAGCGAGTGAATTGTAGGAAGTAAGTAGTAGGATCAACCAAAAAAGCCGTGTGGACAACCACACGGCTTTTTTTATTTTAAGTCAAGAAAAATATCAGTCCAGGTTACCAAGAATTCATAAAACTTGAGTAAAAGAACAAAGTGATCGATATAAGTAATCTATTAAAATATCCAGTTCCAGTTCTCAGGATTTTCGGGATAAGATATAGTAAGGGAGTAGAACAATTATATAGATTTTAAGCGAGGAGTCCAATGAAAATTAAAATAGGCGATCTTGCACCGGATTTTACGCTCCAGAGTCACCTGGATAAAGAAGTGAACCTGAGCGAATACCGTGGCACGACCACAGTACTGGTGTTTTTTCCGATGGCATTTACTCCGGTTTGAACCAGCCAGATTCCGTCCTATGAAGCAGAATATGCTGCATTTGCGGAATTAAATGTCCAGGTTCTGGGCATCAGCGTGGATCATGTTCCTGTCTTAAAGGCCTGGGCAGAAAGCCTGGGTGGAATTTCCTACCCGTTGATCAGCGATTTTTGGCCTCATGGTGAGGTGGCCAAACAATACGGAGCATTCCGGGAACACGAGGGTCGGTCTGAACGGGCCATCTTTATTATTGATAAAGATGGAATTGTCCAGTATGTGGATATCCATGATATCGACGAACAGCCCGATAACAAGGTACTTTTTCAGGAAATTCGCCGGATTCAACCGGATCACAAACCGGTTAAAGCTGTTGAGGAAAAACTAACTGAAGATGAGTTAGATTTGGAAGGGATTGTGTTGTTTTGTAATAAATGGTGCCCAGGCTGCCGCAGGGCACGGATTTGGTTTGAGGATAACAAAATTGAGTATAAAGAATACGATGTTACCCGCAACCCTGCTGCCTCACGCCAGGTGAAAGAATGGACCGGCGGTAATCTGACTACGCCCACGTTTTATATTAATGGGGAAGTGGTTGTGGATTGGAAAGTGGATGAGGTTTCCCGGCTGTTGAAAAAATAAAATCGTAAATGAAATAGGAGAAAAATTTCCCCCCGGGATAATTGAATCAAGGGGGGAAAATAACCCCCCAAAAACCGGATCCTTGACTGGATCCGGAAATAAGATAAAATTATTCAGTATCTATATAGTCAATACCTGAATAGTATGGCAAAAAAATCATCTGCACATACCCTCGAATATATCCTGCTGGGCCTCATTAAGGAAGAGCCCGCTCATGGCTACGCCCTGTTTGACAGGCTGCGAAGCACATCCGAACTGTCTCTGATCTGGCAGACCAAGCGCAGTAAACTCTATTACTTGCTCGATAAATTGGAAACGGACCATTTACTAACTTCGACCATAACCAGCGAGGGACCTTACCCTGATCGTAAAGTTTTCCAGATTACCGCCCAGGGCAGCGCAGTTTTGGAAAATTGGATGCACACCCCTGTGATGAGCAGTAGATATGTACGATTGGCTTTTTTATCCAAGCTGTACTTCGCTCTCAGAAATGACAAAAAACAAGCTGAGGAATTAATTACTCAACAAATTAATATCTGCCAAACCTGGTTGGATAATCTGGAACGTCAATACGAAAAATTGGAAAAAATTGAATTTATCAACCAGCAGGTTTATCTATTCCGCATTGGTCAGATTAAGGCCATGCTGGATTGGTTAAAAAATACGCAGGACACAATTCCTGAATAGTTATTCATGTACAGGAGATAACCCCATGAAGAAAACATTATTGGTTTTGGTTTTTACCACGTTGTTAATGGCAAGCTGCAGTGGCCTTCCCGGATTGAATCAACCTATTGAAATCACTGACTCCACCGGGCATACAGCAGTGCTGGATGGTGTGCCCAATCGGATCGCAATTGCTGGCAGAGCAACCATTATGGTGCAAGACACTGTTTACTTATTTGACGATGCTGCTGAAAAGGTAATTGCCCTCGAAAACCGAAATCAATCTACTTACAGTTTTTTACCAGTGGTGGATCCGAACCTGGATAACAAAGTAATTTTTGAAAAAAACGTGGGGCCAGAACAAATTGCAGCAGCCCAACCCGATTTAGTTATCATGAAAAATTCGATGGCGGGAAGTTTAGGCGAGCCGCTGGAGCAGTTGAGTTTGCCAATAGTCTATCTTAATTTAGAGACTCCTGAGGCTTTTTACCAGGATATTGCAATTCTGGGCCAGGTCTTTGCTCAGCCGGAACGAGTAACCGAGATCATTGAATATTACCAGTCGCGTGTTGCAAAGGTTGAAGAAATTGCTTCCCTGACAGCTGAAGATCAAAAACCTGGTGTGCTGGTTTTGGAGTACTCAGATACCGGTGGTGAAATTGCCTTCAAAGTTCCGCCAGTTTCCTGGCTGCAAACCAGTATGGTAGAAATTGCTGGTGGAGTACCGGTATGGAAAGATCTTGAAGGGGCAGGTGGATGGATCGTTGTGAATATTGAACAGATCGCAGTTTGGGATCCTGACCAGATTTTCTTGATTAATTATGCCGGACAGGCCCCCGAGGCCAAAGATGGCCTGATGGTCAATCCGGTTTGGAGTAATTTAAGGGCAGTGCAGAATGACCAGCTGTTTGCCTTTGCTTATGATTTTTACAGCTGGGACCAACCAGATACACGCTGGATCCTTGGTTTAGAATGGCTGGCGACAAAAATCCAGCCTGAATTGGCTGGAGATATTGATATCCTGGAAGAGGTGAATTCATTTTATTCTGTCTTGTATGGACTGGACCAGGATACGATTGATGCAGAGGTACTGCCCAATTTAAAGGGAGATCTTCCCTGATATTTATTAAATGAAAAAAAACAAGTTTAATCGCACTCTGCTTTTCTTAGGTATTGGTGTCCTGGTGGTTTTATTGGTTTCGATTTTTATCGGCCGTTATCCCAACCCCCCCTGGATGCCACCCAAGTTGTTGTTAACTGACAATCTTGCCCGTCAGCTGGTGCTGAATTTAAGGCTGCCTAGGATCCTGGTTGCTCTTCTGTTGGGGATGGTCCTCTCTGCAGCAGGCTCTGTTTTGCAAATGATTTTCAGGAACCCGTTGATCGAGCCGGGATTTTTGGGCGTTTCACAGGGAGCAGCTTTTGGCGCGGCAGTCAGTATTTTGTGGTTTACCCATCATCCTTTGGTAATTGAACTCAGCGCTACTTTTTTTGCCTTATTAGCTTTGGCTGCAACTTACTTTCTTTCCACACGAATCCGCTATGGCGGTTGGGTGCTGCGCTTAATTCTGTCTGGCGTGGCTGTATCTGCCTTGTTTTCAGCTGGTGTTGGGGTCTTAAAATATATTGCGGACCCGCTTACTGAACTCCCCGAACTTACCTTTTGGCTTTTAGGTGGTTTATACAGCGTTACCTGGCGGGATCTGTTATTTGTGCTGCCGTTTGCCCTGGTTGGCATAGTAGTTGTTTATGTGATGCGCTGGCGTGTGAATCTATTATCTCTGAATGATGACACTGCGTATTCATTGGGCGCATCCTTGACCCGCGAAAGGTTGATATTATTGATCGCCATCATTTCTGCAACCGCAGCGCTAACAGCTATCAGCGGCGTAATTAGTTGGGTGGGATTAATTGTGCCTCATATTTCCCGCCGGATTTTTGGCGCCAGCGCTGAAAAAGCGATCCCGGGTGCCATGCTGCTGGGAGGCGTCTTCACTGTGATTGCAGATAATCTGGCCAGGACCCTGCTGGCCGGTGAAATTCCATTAGGGATCTTAACCTCAGCGATTGGCGCTACTATGTTTATCTATTTGATGATCAGCATGGGACTTAAGATCAGGCGGGATATTTAAAATGCTTTCACTTGACCAGGTTTACTTCCAGTATTCTCCAGATGATCCCCTGGTATTGGCCGACCTCTCTCTGCAGATACCAGCAGGCAAGATCACAGCCATTTTGGGTCCCAATGGCACGGGGAAAACAACACTGCTCCATATTCTCCTGGGATTGTTAAAACCCGGACAGGGCGAAGTACAAATTGCTGGCAAACCCCACCGGGCTTATTCAAAACGAGATCTCAGCCAGATGATTGGACTGGTGCCCCAATTTGAAACGATCCCATTTAATTTTTCAGTAATAGAATATGTGCTTTTAGGGCGATCACCTTATTTGAATCCATTTCAGCTCCCAGGAGAGGAAGATATTCAGATCGTGGAACAGTGTTTGGAACTGGCCGGGATCCTGCACCTTTCAGATAAACCTGTCTCAGAAATCAGCGGCGGCGAAAGGCAGCTGGTCCATATCTCCCGGGTTTTTGCGCAGCAAACGCAAATTCTGCTGCTGGATGAGCCTACCGCTCACCTTGATTTGGAAAATCAGAATCGAATTTTATCCCTGCTGAAAAAAATGACTGCCCAGGGTGCCACAGCCGTATTAACAACACACGATCCCAACGCGGCTATTTTTGCGGCAGATTATTTTGTGCTGATGAACGAGGATAATATTGCTGCCCACGGACCGGTCCAAGAGGTGATCACTTCGGAAAATCTATCCCTGATCTATCGAACGCCCATCCGGGTAGAACAGGTCAATGGTTTTATCATGGTTGTGATGGATAAGAGTTCCTCATGATGGGTAAAATTATTTTACTCACAGGTGAAATTGAATCTGGCAAGACCGGTTATTGCCTTGATGTTCTAAAAATCGCCCGGGAACGAAGAATTCAGGTAGCTGGCCTGTTATCACCAGGTGTTTTTGAGGGAGGAGAAAAAATAGCTATTGATGCGCTGGATATAAAGAGCGGCACCAGGCACCGTTTGGCTGAGCTAAAGGAAAACCAGACCCTCGGATTGGAAACTAAGCGCTGGTCTTTTTACCCCGAAGTTGTTTTATGGGGCAATCAGGTCCTTCAGGACGCTATCCCCACCGATCTGTTAATGGTGGATGAATTGGGACCGCTGGAGTTTCACCAAAATTCAGGCTGGATAAATGGGTTTGATGTGTTGGAGAGCAATGCCTTCCAGGTTGCGTTGGTTGTTATCCGTCCTTCATTGATTAAAGAGGCTAGCCAGCACTGGAATATTGCTCAAATGATTGATCTGAGCGCTCCAGGAGCTGCCCCGCTTTCAGGAAGTGAGCTTTTTGAATTCCTGGGTTTGTCATTTTAGGCACCATTATGTATTAAAGGTTCACGGGGTATAATAAGCTTACTGTGTTTATAAATTACGGAGGATTGCTATGTTCGCAGGACTAGGACCTACTGAACTGATTATCATCCTGGTGATCGTCGTGATAATTTTTGGGGTGGGCAGAATAGGTAAAATTGGTGGAGAACTGGGCAGCGGCATTAAAGCTTTCAAAGAAGGCCTGCAGGGTGACGACGAAGAGGAAGTTGAAGAGGAAGAGCTCTAAAAAACAGGGCCAGAATTGAATTATTGACCAGCATTCGTTCCTGAGCTGATGGTTTATTTTCGTCGATTTCATTTGACCGCTGTATGGCAGCGGTCATTTTATTAAAAACAAACCAAGCAGGAAATTTCAGGTCCAGATGAGATAAAGAGAATAACATTACGAGGTACAAGTGCAGAGCATGAAGAAATTTTGGCGATGGATCACAACCCCATTTCGGGCGATTGGAAATTTCATCGCAAAACCTTTTAAGAAAATTGGTGCTTTTTTCCAGGAAGAACCTGAAGATGCTCCCATAGCTGACAGTTTGCAGCTGGCTTTTGAAGAACCGGCCAGTTTCCTGGTGCATGTAGGTGCTTTGCGTAACCATATTCTACGGGCGTTTGTGGTGTTATTGATTTGTGCTGCAGTTGCATTTGTATTTTTACCGCAAATGCTGGATTTCATTTCCCAACCGATAAATGGAATGGACCAGCTCACTGCAGTAGATGTGACCGAGCCCATTGGTGTTGGCATGCGCATTGTGCTGCTGGCAGCATTCACAGCAGCTCTGCCTTATATCATTTTTGAAATTTTTCTTTTTGTAGCGCCAGCCTTATCCCGCAGGACCAGAGTAATGGGCTTGTTATCCATTCCCCTTGTGGTTTTATTTTTCTTTGGCGGTATGGCCTTTGCTTTTTATCTTATCCTTCCCGTCGGGTTGCCGGTTTTGCTCAATTTCCTGGATGTCCCTACCCAGATCCGACCATCGTCGTATATCCGTTTTGCAACGGGTTTGATGTTCTGGTTCGGGGCGTTATTTGAATTTCCACTCCTGGCTTATTTACTTACTGCAATGCGCATTTTAACTCCCAAAATGCTGGTAAAAAATTGGCGCATAGCTGTAGTGGTAATCGCAATTCTGGCCGCGGTTATTACACCCACCGTTGATCCTATCAACATGATGCTGGTTATGGTTCCTTTACTTATTTTGTATGGATTGAGCATCCTGCTTTCTTTCCTGGCTGGTGGTAGCCGCCGGATTGAAAAAGAAGCCTTGGAAGAAACTGAAAAAAGCAGCAAGCCGTAAGAAGTGCGGGGGATCATACCCTATAGGTTTACTAAAAAAACATTAAATGAAAACCGCCCATTGGGCGGTTTTGTTATCTATTCCAGGTGTTCTTGCAGCCGGGATTATTCTTTGGGAACCCAGGCGAGCACCTTTGTGCCTTTGCCGGGGGAAGAATCAATGCTGAGCCCGCCGCCTGCCTTACGGATTCGGCGATGCATATTTGCCAGCCCGTGCCCCAGGTTGGCTTTGGTTTTGTCGATATTAAACCCTTCCCCATTATCAATGATTTCCAGATACACTTTGCAATTCTCATCCCAGAGCCGCAAATCAGTTTTTTTGGCTTTGGAGTGTCGGGCGGTATTGGAAAGAGATTCCTGTGCAATCCGGAATAAGGTCAGGGTGTTCTGGTAATTAAGTTCAAGAGGAACTTGCATATCATCCAGGAGCGAGCAATTGATTTTGGAATTATTTTCAAACTCCTGCAGTAAAACTTCCAGATTTTCTTTAAAACTTAGGTTTTCTTGCATTTGTCGGGGACGCAGATCGGAAATGTAGTTGCGGATATCGATTATGGTGCTGTTGATCCCATCAGTGGCATAGTTTAACTTTTCCATGCTTTCTTCGGGGTCTTCATCCATGATGGCTTTGACATAGTCCAGGGTTAATCCCAGGGAATACAGGGATTGAATCACTCCGTCATGAAGATCCATGCCTATCCGCTCTCGCTCTTCCAGCACAGCGATGTGTTTTGATTGCTGCTGGAGCAGAGCGTTTTGGATAGCAATTCCAGCCCACATGCCAATGGTTGTCAGCATGTCCAGCTCCGGTATAGTGAAGATCCGGTCTGTTTTACTGGAGAGGGTCATCACGCCCACTACTTCCCGACTGGCCTGGAGCGGAATTACAGCCTGGCTTTTAAATCCAGCTTTAACAACCGCCGACCTCAATATACGGGGATCGGATTCCATATTAGTGACTACCAGGGCTTTATTTAATCCGGCAACCTTGCCTATCACTCCATCACCAATTCGGAACACACTTTTGGTATAGAAAGCTTCAAAATCGTCACCACGAAGCAGAGCTAGCCGCACATCTCGAGCCCCACGATCTTTGAGAAAGATTTCCCCGGTTTCTATTTCAAGGTATTGGATTACCTTTTTAAGGGTCAGGCTCATGATTTCTTTGGTGTCCCATGAACTTGAGATGCCCTGGGCAAGTTCATGAATTAATGACAGATCCTCATATTGCTGATTGAGTGTTATGTCCCTTTCCACAATATGACTATATAGCTTGGTGTTGGTGATAGCGACCGCGGCATAGGCAGCCAGGGTTTTCATCAGACGTTCATCGTCCAGAGTGAATTCCTCAGCTCCGATTTTATTAGTTAGGTAGATTTGTCCAAGGATTTTTTCACCGGTTATGATTGGCACACCCAACATAGAAGTCATAATGGGGTGGTAGCGGGGAAAACCATCATAACGGGGATCGTTTTTAATATCGGGGATTCGGATAACCTCGTGTTTTTGCTGCAGCTCCCCCAGCAAACCTTTCCCCTCCGGGGGATGGGACAAGAGGTGAAGTTCCTCTTCAGACAGCCCGGAGTGAATAAAATTCGACACGTTCCCCTCTTCATCCCGAATTGCCAGGGCGGCATATTCAGCTTGAACCTGGACTTGCGCCAATCTGACAATGCGCGTTAAGAGGGTTTCCAGGGAAAAATCGCCAACCAGATCTTTACTGGCCTGGTAAAGCGATCCAATTTGATCTTCCAGTGCTTTTTTAGTTTTTCCAGTCATAGGTTTCCAGTGACATTTTACCTTATCCAATCTGATTTTGATAGTTTTTGCTAGTCTAGATGGCTTATCTTATGTATCGACTGCCTAATTTGGGGCCAAATTGGATCGAGAAAGGTATCTATGACTAATCAGGAACGTAGTTCAAGAATAAAAGATTTTTATAAGTTATCCAGGGAAGGTAAACACCAGGAATTGATCAACCGTGGATTTCTCACTTCCGATGATTTAGCTAATTTCAGTCAGGATGGGGGACTGCCGCTTGAAATTGCCGAAAATATGATAGAAAATGTGATCGGCACATACAGCTTACCCGTGGGCGTCGCTCTGAATTTCCAGGTTAACGGCAGGGATGTCCTGGTGCCAATGGCTGTTGAAGAGCCTTCCATTGTTGCCGGAGCTTCATTTATGGCTAAACTGGCTCGCGCCGGGGGAGGATTTTCTGCAACTTCAACCGATCCTGTGATGATTGGACAGCTGCAAATATTGGAAGTGAAGGATTTGGCCGGGGCGCAGGAGGCAATTCTTGCGAAAAAGCAGCACCTGCTGGCGGAACTGGAAGATCTTGATCCGGTTCTAAAGGCGTTGGGCGGAGGCCCCAGAGATCTTGAAGTGCGGGTAATCGATAATTCCGCCATCGGCCCATACCTGGTGGTTCACTTGTATTTTGATGTTCGGGACGCCATGGGAGCCAATGTTGTAAATACCGCTTGTGAAAAACTGGCCCCGGCATTGGAAGAGATTAGCGGCGGACGGGTGCATCTCAGGATCTTATCCAATCTGGCGGACAGGAGATTGGCTGCTGCAAAATGTACAATCCCTGTCG
>CAXMRF010000052.1:0-12821 GCA_964195965.1 uncultured Nitrosomonadaceae bacterium | reverse complement strand
CTACCAC
The DNA here is from genome assembly GCA_964195965.1 of uncultured Nitrosomonadaceae bacterium. Lineage (GTDB taxonomy): Bacteria > Chloroflexota > Anaerolineae > Anaerolineales > UBA11858 > B10-G9. The sequence continues at coordinate 12,814 of CAXMRF010000052.1, read as the reverse complement.
ATCCTCTAAATTGTCAGTGGTGACCAATTGCCTTGCCATAGAGTACAAGGTGTCCATTTCTTGGAGTCGGGTTTGTTCAGAAGTGTAAAGCCGGGCATTTTCAATCGCGACAGCCGTTTGGTTTGCAACAGTGGACAATATAATGATATCGTTCATGGTATAGGCTTGTTCAGAGCGTTTTGATCCGACAAGAAAAATACCGACGAGTACATCGTGGACTTTAATGGGGACATATAACTCAGCACCGAGATCTTTAAGGTCCTGCCGTTCGCTTCGCCATAAGGACTGGAATTGGGGCAAAACTTCAATATCATTGCGGGTAATATGTCCGTCATGTGCTGAAAGCCATAACACCATCGGATGTCCCTGGCGGAATTCTATATTCTGGGCAGATTCCTTCCCAACCTGGGTGGTGAGCTGAAAGCGATTGCTCGATTGATCGCGCAGGAAAAAAGCCGCAAAAGGGACATGGAGGGTAGAACAAACTTCCTCCAAAATCATGGTGGTGATTTTATAAATGTCAAGAATTGTGGCTACTTTCCCGGATAAATTTTGCAGCATCAAGGTGGAGTTATATGTCTCCCGGAAAAACAATTGATCTATGAAGGTCTGGGCTTTTTCCCGTAAAGGTTCGGCGATCATTGCTGTGATTACGGCCACTACCAGGGAGGTTAAGAAGATTTCCGCCCCGGTATAAAAACTAAAAACATTCAGGGAAAGAGTAATAACCAGGAAATAAGTTGTACCGATGAGAATTGTCGGGATGGAGTATAAAAGACCCTTGCGAATTACAATTCGAATATCCAGTAGCTGATAACGTAAAATGGCATAAGCGATTAATACAGCGGAGACACCATTAACCGCAATATCCACTGGATATTTGCCCAGGGGTGTGAAATTCACAAGAGATATCAGGGGAACCATACTGATTGCAGTGATCAAATACAACAACCGGTTTCTTTGGATGACATCCATTGTAGATAAATAACTCTTAATCAACAGGTAGATGCTGTAAATCATCAACAAGTAAGCGGGTCCGGAGACAAAAAAGAAACCTATCCCAAACTCATAATGAATTGTGCTGTTTTCTATGGAAGCACTAACGATAAACAAATCAGAGGTTAAGAGCAGGATAATACTTGCCAAACCGACATAGATGACATATTTTGCCCATTGAGTTTTGGGCTCAATAACTGTTTGGGTAAAGTAGAACAGGCTGACCATTACAGTCATTGCGCTGGCGCTGAAAATCCGCATCCAGAGCAGCGAATGACTCACATCGACGAGCAGGAAAAACGCGCTTAAAGACCAGATGGCCATGGATAGCAGATACCATCGGAATCGCCGTCGGGATTCTGTTTGGGGTTGGGATAAGAAGACCAAAAACAGCAGCCCGACGTAGAGGAAGAAAGTTATAAATGGAACAATAACGCTGATATTCCAGATCATGTTAGGATTTGAATTTCTTCTCCTTAATCAATATTCCAAGCTGTTCTTTGGTGGGGTTCATATGGGGTGGCTTGGTGTGGCCTAAATCTGCTCCCTGGCTTTGCTGGTATTCCATATAGGCTGCGAAAGCGCCAGGATTTAATAAATTTAAGATCAGCGGATCATACTCCAGCATTTCTTTCATGTCTTTGATATCATTGTTTATTTTTGACAAACTTTCGCTGACCATATCCCTGACTTCACTTTCATCCAGGTGGTTCTTGGGGTCAACTTCTACAAAAAGATGGAGATACGATTTATTATCTTTAACTATTTTCCTTGCAATCCACTCGTTATATTCAATGCCGGAATCCTCTAGTGAATGCCAGATGTCTTTTTCTGTCAGGAAGGCAAAGTTTGCCAGATTGATTACGTCAGAACTCCGAGCGTAATAATTGACCTGGGGTAAATTAATATCCAGCTCTTCGTCCTTCATGGCAATTACATCAAACATATCTCCAGGGCGGTAGCGGGTAAATATACCCCCGTGAAAGTTAGTGAAAACCAGCTCATACACACCTAGTTCAAGCTCGTTTAACAATACGGTTTTTGGCTTGTATTCTGGATCTTCCTCTTCTTTCTTCCGTTCAGTTTCGGATATAAATTCAAGGAAATCATTTTCAGGATAGAAAGTCATCCCCTTGTAATTCCAGGCCTGGATTGCCAGCATCCCGCCTTCTGTGAGGGCATACCCTTCAAGGGGTAACCGTCCCCAGTATTTTTTAATCAGGTGTTTATATACTGATGTGTCTGCTCCACCAGTCATAATGCCCTTAATATTCCAGATATCCTTCGGGAGCATGGGTCTTCCCTGTAATTTGGATTTAACCAAACCACCCAGCATTCGCCAGATAAAACTGGGGTTCAGCATATCTTTGGACAGTTTTACCTTACTGCCCCCTTGTTCAAATTGTTCGCCGATTCTGACCAGAACGCTGGATATGCCATAGAAAATATTCAAACCTTTGACCATAGCTTCTTTAAAACCAGTCTGAACCCGTTCGGCATATCCCATGTTCTCACCCAGATCCAGAGGGGGTAAAAACCGAACATCGGCCAGGTCATCGGTTGCCCTGCTAACAATTGCTCCAAAATAAGGTGGTGGCGCGGTGGTTAATAGTATTGTGTCGTTATTTTCAAATTTAATATCGCCTTTTTTATCCGCAGATGCAAGGATCATGGCACTGATTACGACTTCTCCCAGGCGGTCATACATCTTTTGAGTATAGGGAACCCATTTGAATCTATATTCACCGGTTCTTCCTGAAGTATGGGACCAGGTTATGGGTTTCTGCGGCAGAACATCCTCCCGTTGAGTGTCCAAGTAACCCACATAATCTTTGTAAGTGGTTAATGGGACAACTTCCCGGAATTCATCTATGCTGGTAGGGATTAAATCCCCCATGATCATGCGCCCCATCATACTCTTTCCGAGCACACCAATTTGCTCTAACAGCAGCCTTTCCTGGATTTCCATGAAACTCTCTACGTCGAGGTCAAGGAATCCACAGTACTTTGTCCAGATTTCTTCTTTGCGACCCTGCTTAATGAGTGTAGATAAATCAGTCATAATGTTTTCTCCAGTGATTATGATGATTGGATGGATAACGGTTCCGGTGTCCACCGGTACCTGGATTTTAATTTCTTAATCTTTATTGTGGTAAACCCGGCTTGTGTCAAATCGTTCTTCCAGCCCTCGGGTGTCCTCAAGTTGCTTACGGCCGCTGCTTCCGCCCAGGCGCGGGAGGAATTTTCTTTAATCAGGAAGTAAAAGAAAGCAATAATCCTGGCAAATACCTGGAATATTTTCTTTTCCCAGATGGGAGATGTACCAACGTCTACAATAGACAAGACCCCGCCAGGTTTTAACACCCGTTTCATCTCTGAAAGCATGAGAGGGATTTTCATATGATGGGATGCCAATCCGGAAACTACGACATCAAAGGATCCTTCGTTGTATGGCAGAGCCATGGCATCAGCACAGGTCAGGTCTATTGATTCGTTTTTGTTTTCTGCTTCCAGCTTTTTTTTCCCCTGCCTGAGCATGGATTCGGTGATATCCAAACCGGTGATATGAATCCCGGGGATCTTTTGTTCTAAAATTTTCCTGGGGATGACCAGTGTACCAGTTGCGATATCAAGGATTTTTTGGTTCTGCTGGAATTCTGTTTGATTTACCAGTTCTTCTAGAAATTTGTGATAGCTCCAACCCCAGAACAGGTTTAACTCACCATCTACAACCTCTTCATAGTGGCTGGAAAGTTCAGTGAAAGCTTCTTGAATTGCCTGTTTTTCTTTCATGGTATATTATTGGAAAAGGTAATTTATCAACTTAAGCAGATTATACACCCGATAAATTTAGAATAAGAAACCAAGACTTAGATATATAATTTATTCTTGTCCACTTCTTCCCGTAATATACGCAGTTCTTCAGGACTGGGAGGGGGGTTCACGGTGATTTGATCAGCTAATAGAAGATCAAACCCTGTGTTCTCCAGGACCTGGTTAACTTCTGTTCCATGTTGAACCGAAAGCAGTTTCATCCGCTTTGTTTCAGCATCATATCCTAATACACCCAGGGTGGTAACTACTCGGTAAGGGCCGGTATTCGGGGGCAGACCTGCTTTTTCTCTGGCACCTGGGCCAGCCAAATAACCGGGTGTCGTGATGAAGTCAACTTTTTTTATAAAACGCAATTTATCATGTTTCATGATCGCAATTGTTCGCCAACAATGCGACCCAACATCGTTGCCGCCCCCGCTTCCCGGCAGACGAACTTTTGGATGATCGTGGTCGCCAATAACAGTTGAGTTGAGGTTGCCATAAGGGTCTATTTGTGCACCCCCCAGGAAACCATAGTCAACAAACCCGCGTTGGGCAGTCTCAACCACGTCCAGAATTCCGGATGCGGACAGGGCTTTATGGAAAGTTCGCCTTTCTCCGACAGCCAGAGGTAATTCTTCCAGCACGGCGCCTGTCCCTCCAAATTCAAAAATACTGATTAAATTAGGTGCATGCATTTTTTGTGCCAGTGCGCCAGCCAACATGGGTAGTCCTGTCCCGATGAAGACGGTGGCGTTATCTTCCATCAATCGGGATGCAGTGCAAATCATTAATTCGTTGGGATTATAGTTGGCCTCTGTCATGGGGAAACCTCCGGAACCATCCCTTCTAATTCATCCAGGCGTTCGTCGCCGATTAAGTCCAGATAGGCCTGATGATCTTTCAGATCATAGATATATTTTTGGAGGTATGCCTGAGTTGTTTCGGGATCTTTGGATGCTTCTACCCAGGCTTTGATTTGCGGCTCATCCCGTTCATAGACATAACACATCTCACCGGGGTGGGATCCAAAGGGCGCTTTTATGACTGCATCCACCAAAAAATGAGGAATGATGGTCCTGGCCGGTTCCTGACGGATTAGATCGGTAGATACAATTTCTTCAGCGCTGATTAACAGGCGTTTAGATGCCCGGGCAAGTTCATATGCAAAGCCGCTGATGCCATCAATTTGGGCATTGCCATATTTATCTGCCCGATGGACATGGATTAACCCCACATCCAGGATTAAAGCCGGCAACAGCGCAATTGGATCGCCGGTAAATGGATCTTCAACAACTTTGGCTGCGCTGTATTTTAGCGTATCGGTGCCCAACATGGAACGGGTGGGTATAAAAGGTACACCCATGGCGGTGGCTTTAAACCGCCAGGCGATAGCAGCGTTGCTCCATTCCACACAATGTTCTACCCGCCCACTTTCGACTTCCCGGCGCAGACAGTTGGAGATGCCATAGACCTCCATCCCGATATAAGTGTGGTCCAGGGCTTTGATTAAACTGGCGCCCAGCAGCAGGTCCAGTTCATAGACTCCCTGGCCAGCAACCCGGAGATCTTTCTTCCCCTGGCGGATTATTTCGTTTACCAAAGATTGGGGGCAGCGGACAGTTCCGTACAGCTCGGTGCCGATGTAATCTCCATCATGAATAAATCGATCAACAGCCTCTGCTTCAGACATGCGTTTATCGATCAAACCGCGGGGTTTGGATCGATTATGTTCCCGAAACGCATTAAGATCGGGGGGCTGCAGCATGACACCCTTGCCAGATTGAAGCACCTTCATAAAATAACCTCCCGGCTGTTTGATCAGGAAAATGGTTTAGCTATTAACTGGTCCTGGGAGTGGCCTGAAAAGCATAGGCCTGTTCATCGTGCTGGAAAGAACGGCCGCACAGGATGAACTTGCTCCGTTAACGAAGAACGTTTTACTGGTGTAACTTAGGCGCTGCCAGGAAAGACAACCCGTTTTCTGTCAGTGCCTGAGCAGTTTTGTTCAGTGAGATAAACTTATCCATGAAATTATCAGCCAGGAAATCCCAATGCCCTGTTTCAATGATTTCCTCTTTGCTCCGGAAATAGTCCAGGATGTCAGATGGGTGTTCTTTCTTATCATCAATCTCTGGATCAGCACCCTCGTGTTTGGCTGAGATATTTGCAACATGGTCCGCTATCTCGACCAGCTCGTCTCTCCTGTTATAGGGCTGGAGCACAATGCTTTTGTATGTCTCGGTGATATGGTGTTCAAAACGGACAATATCTTCAAAGTTCAATTCCTTGCGGAATTGTGCGGTCAATTCCATGGTTTGGTTATCGACTGAGTTGCTCCAATTGAACCCGATTAATGGAGACGTGCCGTCGTCGCGGGTGAAGAGTTTGGCGCCAAGCAAGGTCCAAAGAGCGGCATAAGGATTGTCATTCCCCATGAAGACAGAAATCTTAAATTCGTTGTCCACTCCCAGGCGATGAAGCATATATCCAAGCAGCACAGTGCCGGGATTGACATTTAATACTTGCTGCACACCATAGGTGGTGTAATAGTAAAGGAACTCATCCAGCCAATCTAACGCGTGCTGGTTAGGTTGTCCGACTCCGCCGAAATAACCGGTAATTGTGGCTGGCCCTCCAAGGTGAATATTAGATCCGTCTGTCCCTTTGGTATCGAGGGTTTCCACGTAACTTGCGCCGATAATCTGCATGGCAGCCGCGAAAGCAGCCAGATCGCCATCTTCCTCCTGCTCTTTCATGTTTCGAACCCGGATAAAACGTCCGGGCATTAGTGATTTTTCTGCTAACGCTTTTTCAGCAATCATCCGCAGATAGGGAAAATACTGGCAGGCACTGATTTCCAGGGTGACCGCAAAATCATCCACAAACGCCATATTTTCAGCTTGTTCCCCGAGGATCTTTTTTCTATAATCCTGGACGCTGATAAATGCCTTCTGATCCCTTTTTTCTTTAAGCCATTCCAGATCAGCCAGGTATTCCGGTTTTGTGTCCTTCACCATACCTAATAAATTGTCCAGGTCCCGGGCTTGATTGGCTTTGGCATTAATCTCCTCGGGTGTGCCGTATTTTTCCACCACAGCAAGAAAATTATTAATTACCTCCATGTCCGGGTTAAGGAGGATATTATTGATGGCGTCCAGTTTTTCGGGATTTATCTTTAGGCGATCTCGGAGATCTGTCATGAGTATGCTTCCTTTATTGTTAGAAGTAATGAGTAATTTGTAATCGGTATTCAGATTCGAACTGCGTTAATCCATTAGTTAGAATAAATAGTAAGGCGTAAACCGTAAGTTGTTTTTTTTAACATCCAAAGATTTGTGATTTTTTGTCATTGTTCACAGAAAAGATGAGCTTTAGCGATCATTCCACCAATCAAGCTGTTGATCTTGTGACACAAATCGATTTACATCTTACGACTCACATATTTATAATAGTTCACTTTGAATTGTTAAAGAAGTCCCAGTAAATCGTCATACTCCTCGTCACTCATAGTGAACCAGTTTTCTTTCTGGGGAAAAGTTTTATCTTTAACTTCCTGATGATATTGGATCAGGCCGTTTTGGAGCACCTCTCCGGCATTGCCGTATACTTTGGCCATTTTTGGAGTGAATTTTGGATAAAGGCCAAACATATCGTGGAAAATTAATAGCTGCCCGTGGGCATCCGGACCGGATCCCAGGCTCATGATCAGGCAGTCTTTAGCCCGTTCAGTGATAATTTTTGCTACCCGGTCAGGGACCATCTCCAACAGGATACAGAAAGCCCCAGCTTCTTCCAGGGCCTTGGCATCATCGATAATTTCTTTGGCTTGCGTGGCTCCCCGTCCCTGGACCCGGAATCCACCCAGGGCTGCAACACTTTGCGGTGTTAAGCCCAGATGACCTATGGCCGGGATCCCGGCATTTGTGATTGCTCGCATCTGGTCAGCCACTACATGACCGCCTTCCAATTTGATGGCGTCGCAGCTGGCTTCAGCCATAAACCGGCCGGCATTTAACACTGCAGATTCACTACTGGCCTGGTATGACATATAGGGCATATCCCCAACCAGAAAAGCGGTTGGCGCGCCGCGTCGGACGGCCTGTGTATGCCGAATCATGTCATCCATGGTTACCGGCAGAGTACCATCATAACCAAGCATGGTCATACCCAGGCTGTCACCAACCAGCAGCATATCCATCCCTGCCTGTTCTTGAAAATAGGCTGTTGGATAGTCGTAGCAAGTTAACCAGGAAATAGGTTCGCCTTTAGCGGCTTTGTCAAACAAGGTGCGGATGGTGACTTTTTTTCGGTCGGACATAGAAATTCCTCCAGAGTGGGTTATGGTCGTGGATTTACTCACGGCCAGAAAGGGAAAAACTTAAATTGTGTTGAATTGGATTTTTCTTCTGTGGAGATATTATCGGAAGCCAAAGCAGGTTTTTTTCTTCCAGGCTATAGTTACAGATCCTGAAGGGGAGTGTTCGGATGGAAATATTTGTCTGGTCCAGTGTCATGGATAATTCCTGGTCAAACAAAACAAATTGAAACAACATCTATTTTACGCCAATTCCAGATGGGTAGCAACAAAGAGATGGTTGTCAAATAGGTCAATGTGCAATTTGATCTGGCGATTTTTGGGTAATTAAACTTGGAGAACTGCTTTCCTGGAATGCTAATTCAATCCTGTTTTTGTGATAAAGATAACTTGCTAGGTTTCCTCTTTTTAGTCATAATGTTTTTTAGCATGGTGTATTGTGTCTGAAAAAAATCAACTTTGATTTTCACATCCAATTGCTATTCATTTCTCATTAACAAAGGGAGTTGTTTATGACTGCAAAAATCATAGATGGCCGCGCTGTTGCTCAAGAAGTTCGTGATGCAGTTGCTGCCGATGTAGCCGCCATGGTGGCGGAAGGAAAAAACCCTCCGGGATTGGCAACGGTTTTGGTGGGAGAAAACTCAGCCTCTCAGGTTTATGTGCGCATGAAACATAAAGCCTGTGAAAAAGCCGGGATAAAATCAATTGGCCATGTGCTTCCTGACACAGCAACCCAGGAAGAAGTTGAAAAGCTGGTCAAAGACCTAAATGATGATCCCAATGTGCACGGCATCCTGGTGCAGCTGCCGCTGCCGGATGGATTGGATGACGAAAGTGTTTTGAGGACAATCCGTATTGAAAAGGATGTTGATGGTTTTCATCCCTTAAATATTGGACGCCTTGCCCAGAAAGGGCGAAATCCGATGTTTGTACCAGCAACACCGGATGGTGTTTTGTACTTATTAAAGAATGCTGGTGTAGAATTGGAAGGGGCAAATGCGGTTGTTTTAGGCAGGTCATTTATTGTGGGCATGCCCGCTGCCCTGCTGCTGGTGAAAGAAAATGCTACAGTTACTATTTGTCATTCACGCACAAAAAATTTGAAAGAAAAATGCGCTGAAGCAGATGTGCTGATTGCGGCAGTCGGTAGAGCAGAAATGGTTAAAGGTGATTGGATTAAACCTGGCGCTGCTGTGATCGATGTAGGCACTAACCGGGTTGATGATGAAAGTGTTGAACGTGGATATCGATTGGTTGGTGATGTTGATTATCAGGAAGCACTGAAAGTGGCTGGATACCTTACACCTGTGCCAGGGGGCGTAGGTCCGATGACAATTGCTATGCTGCTTCGCAATACCGTCCGTGCTGCCAAACTGGCGAATGGTCATTAATTGGCACATTGATTTGGCCCTGTTGCAAACAAGATAAAAAGGAGAGAAATAATGACTTTTGAGAAAAAACCCGTATCCCCGTCCCCGTTGGAACTATTGGATCCCGTTCCTTCAGATATCGATATCGCTCATGCTGCAGTAATGAAGCCCATCAAAGAGCTGGCAGAAGAACTTGGCCTATTGGAAGATGAGTTAGAGTTACATGGTAAGTACAAAGCGAAAGTTACTCTTGATGTTTTGGAGCGCTTGAAAGATGTGCCGGACGGAAAATATATTGATGTAACAGCCATTACACCGACTCCCCTGGGAGAAGGTAAAACCACTACCACGATTGGTGTGAGCCAGGCATTGGGCGCCCATCTTGGCAAGAGCCTCTTTACCTGCATCCGCCAACCAAGTCAGGGACCAACTTTTGGCATCAAAGGCGGCGCTGCTGGCGGAGGTTATAGCCAGGTTGTGCCCATGGAAGATTTTAACCTGCACTTAACCGGGGATATTCATGCCATTACCGCATCCAATAACCTGGTAGCCGCGGCTATTGATTCTCGTATGTTCCATGAGAGCAGACAGAGTGACGAAGCGTTATTCCGACGCCTTTGCCCGCCAGATAAAAATGGAAAGCGGGAATTCGCTTCAATTATGTTCAGGCGATTGAAAAAACTGGGCATAGATAAAACCAATCCCGATGACCTAACCGAAGAAGAATATGGAAAATTTGTCCGGTTGGACATCGATCCAGAAACCATCACCTGGCGGCGGATAGTGGATATTAGTGACCGCCACCTGCGTGAAATTGAAATTGGTCTTGGTCCAAAAGAATGCGGCCATACCCGAAGAACCGGATTTGATATTTCGGTGGCCAGTGAAATTATGGCCATTCTTGCTTTGACTTCTGATCTCGCTGATATGCGGGAGCGCTGTGGACGAGCTGTGGTTGCCACCAGTATGGCTGGTGATCCAGTTACTATGGATGACCTTGGTGTAGCAGGAGCGGTTACTGTGCTGATGAAAGATGCCATCAAGCCCACCCTGATGCAGACCATTGAAGGTACGCCGACCCTCGTTCATGCAGGCCCGTTTGCCAATATCGCTCATGGCAATAGCTCCATTATTGCTGATAAGATTGCCCTTAAATTGGCCGATTATGTGTTAACGGAATCGGGTTTTGGCGCAGATATTGGTATGGAAAAGTTCTTTGACATCAAATGTCGCTACTCTGGATTAATCCCGGATCTTGTTGTGCTGGTTGCTACAGTTAGAGCTTTGAAGATGCACGGCGGCGGCCCCAAAGTTACTGCTGGTGCACCGCTTGATCCTGCTTATGTCACCGAAAACCTTGAACTATTGGAAAAGGGTTTATGCAATTTGGAAGCCCATATTGAAAACGCCCTTAAGTTCGGTATTACAACGGTTGTGGCGGTAAACAGCTTTAAGGATGACACTGAAGCTGAAGTTGAGATGGTAAGAGAAGCTGCTTTGAAAGCTGGCGCTTATAATGCAGTGGTCACCCGCCATTGGATGGAGGGCGGCAAGGGAGCAGTTGATCTTGCTGAAGCTGTTGTAGAGGCTTGTGAACAACCCAGTGATTTCAAATTCCTGTATCCCTTGGAAGGAACTTCCATCAAGGAAAAAATCGAGATCATCTGCAAGGAAATTTACGGCGCAGATGGCGTTTCCTATGAACCTCTGGCAGAGAAGAAAGTCGAGCTTTATACCAGGCTGGGATTTGACGAATTACCCATGTGTATGGCCAAAACACATTTAAGCCTGAGTCATGACGGCACGTTAAAAGGCCGTCCCTCCGGGTTTATAGTTCCTATCCGTGATATTCGCGCTTCTGTGGGAGCAGGTTTCTTGTACCCCCTGGTGGGTTCAATGAGCACGATGCCTGGTCTTCCAACTCGACCTGCGTATTATGAAATTGATATTGATCTTGAGACAGGGCAAGTGCTTGGTCTTTCCTGAGTTAGTGTCCAGTACCTGGATTGATTGACTGTAGATCTGTGATTTGGGGTGGTTTCCTTTTTTCAAAACTGCCCCAAATTTAAACCCTCAACAATTTGAGGGATTTTATTGGTATATTTATTTAATGGAAATGAAGGATGCGATGAAAAATCGCGGATCAAAAACTTTCCACTGGTGGGATTATCATCATGACTGGCAGTCGCATAGTGGAAATGTCATCGAGGAACTTACTCTCACTATATATGTGAACGGTGAGGAATTTGTATCAATGATGGGAACGCCGCTGAACCAGGATTGGTTGGCGGTTGGTTTCTTAATGAATGAAGGTATATTAGAAGACCTTGATGAGATCAAAGATCTCAAGGTAACAAAGGATGGCTGCTGTATAGATGTGCTCTTGAACCGATCTGTTGAGATTCCTGATAAAATAATTTTCACTTCTGGCTGTGGTAAAGGGGTAACTTTTAATGATAATCAGATTGAGTTTGAGCCTTTTCCCATAACTACTTTGACAACACCAGAAATAATTCTACAAGCTTTTAAACTTTTACAAACCAAAGACAGTCTGTATGCCAAAGCTCGGGGAGTCCATGCAGCGGGATTGCTTGATTTGGAAGAAAACAAATTGATTAAAGTAGCTGAAGATATTGGTAGACATAATTCAATTGATAAACTTAGAGGTGCGTGTCTGCTTGAGGGGATACCAACAGCAGGAAGGGCGCTGCTCACAACGGGAAGAATTTCGTCTGAGATGATTCGAAAAGGAGCCCTGATGGGTTGTCCGGTGATTGCTTCCCGAACATCGCCAACTTCTTTGACCATTAGCCTGGCCGAAAAATGGAACATCACGCTGATTGGATATGCAAGACACGGCAAGCTGCGTGTTTATTGTGCGCCCGAGCGGCTGAATATTAATAGTAATGCTGGTGGATCTTAGTAGCCTACACCTGATAAGTTCGATTGAATAATAGTACCTGATAATATGTGCTGTTTGAAGGAGAATGAGCATGGAAATTTCTACGGAAAATTTGTTCTCGGGATTCGAAAGGAAACGGGATAATATCATCCCAATTTTGCAGCAAGTTCAAGAACACTATACCTATCTACCGGAAAATTTGATGAAAGAGATAGCTGCCTATACTCGTGTGCCGGAAAGCGATATTTACGGTGTTGCTACTTTTTATGCTCAATTCCGATTTACCCCAACAGGAGAAAATATTGTCTCTGTTTGCAGGGGCACTGCCTGCCATGTTCGGGGTGCGCCAAGAATTTTTGAAGAGGTTACCTCCCAACTGGGTCTGGAGGGCGAAGGAACCACAGAAGATAA
>CAXMRF010000051.1:0-12831 GCA_964195965.1 uncultured Nitrosomonadaceae bacterium | reverse complement strand
GGATATACGCCCGCTGGCCCGGTTGCTTGCGCAACCCGGTCCTGGAAAATGGAAGTAATGGCCTCAATTTAATCTCCACTTTCCGACTGAAGTCGTTGAACTGGCTGATGCCGGGCGTACCTCTTCAGGGACGCTTCAATAGTATATTAATTTGGTTTTCCAGTTGGAAATAATGACGTCGACGAAGGTCGACGTTTGGCTCTGCCAGCGGGGACGATTTTAATCGTTCCGTCGCACAGGATCAGAATAAATACTTCTCTACCTGCACATTTTCCCTGCCAAGCATATCCCGGAGTTGATTGATCAGGTTTTTAGTTATTTTTGTGGAAGCGTTTGGAAACTCCAGCAAATGGGTATGATCATTTTCAATAATCTGGAATGCAAAACGATCTTTGCCTGGATAGCTGATTAATGTTCCGTAAACCTGTCTGAGTCTGAGTTTGTCCCGCATTGTATCTCCCCTGTTTTTCAGGATTACTGTGACCAGGTAGGTTGAATCCTCCTCCAGTGTAATTGCGCCCACTTGTTCAAGGGAGGGGCTGGTAATTTTGGAGGACTCAATCGGCTGCGTAACCTCTGGCTCTACAGCAATGGTTTGTTCCTGATTTTCTGGCGAAGGGACTTCCTGTAAGGGGGGGGGACTGGTTTTCAGGATAGGTTCGTTTATATAAGTATCTTCAAAAGCAGGCGGTACATCTTCTGTTGGTTCTGAAGTTTGTTCAACAGGAACTGGCTCAGCCTCAATGGGTTTGTTTTCCGGCGGAGGAGGGGGTGCGGAACGAGTGGTTTCGTCAATTGATTCAATTTGAGTGAGGCTTGTTTTTACCTGATCAACAAGGACTTTGGTTTCTCCACCATATGCGTCCGCTTTTCCTTTGACGTAAATAATTTCATCAAAACGGACAAGTTCACCATATTTCTTCCACGTGTTGGGAAAAATTACCAGATTAATCAACCCCTGGACATCTTCAATAGTGGCAAAGGCCATCGCTTTGCCGTTTTTTGTTTGGTGAGGACGGATTTTAGTAACAATCCCGGCAACGCTAACCCGCTCCTGATGTTTGGCCTCGCTTAGATCCTGGGCAAAATGTGTGACATGCTGTTGAAGACTATCCATGACTGTACTGAGGGGATGATCAGAAACATACAAACCAATTAATTCGCGCTCCCAATCCAGTTGGGCCCGGCGGTTAATAACAGTTTTCGCTTCTGGCAATTTGATAGCTTCCATGAGACCTGTGCCATCCCCAAACATGGAGATCTGTCCAGCGTCTGCAGCCTGGAAATTTGACGAGCTAATCGCCAGAATCCGATCCATGGATTCCAACAAGGCTGGTCGGTTGCCAAAATCATCCAGCGCGCCTACCTGGATCAAGGATTCCAGAGCCCTTTTCCCGACCTTCCTTAAATCTGCGCGCTGTAGGAAATTATTAACATCTTTGAAGGGCTGATCTCCTCTTCCGTGGATAATTTGTTCAACAGGACCTTCTCCGACATTTTTCACCGCTCCCAACCCAAACCGTATACAGTTTTCACCTTTTTCTCCATCTTCAATAGTGAAACCCCAGCAGCTGAAATTTATATTAGGAGGCAGGACTTCAATGCCCATTTGCCTGGACTCAGAGACATACATGGTAACTTTATCTGTATTATTCTGGTAAACAGACAGCAGGGCGGTCATGTATTCCACGGGGTAGTGGGTTTTTAAATAAGCGGTTTGAACAGAGATCAATCCATAATCGGCGGCATGGGCTTTATTAAAACCATACCGGGCAAATTTTTCCCAATCTGTGAAAATCTCTTCAGCGATTTTTTGTTCCACACCATTGGCTACAGCGCCGGAGATAAATTTCTTTTTATGTCTCTTAAGCTCATGCGCTTTCTTTTTCGCAACAGCTTGTCGTAAACTGTCCGATTCGGCCGGGGTATATCCAGCGATTGCCACAGCGCTGTGCATAATCTGTTCCTGGTATACAGGAATGCCGTAAGTTTCCTCGTAAATCGGAATTAAGCCATCGTGCTTGTAAGTGATTTCCTGGCGTTTGTGCATCCGGTCAATATAATCCGGAATAAAATCCATCGGTCCGGGACGGTAAAGCGCTACCATGGCGATCATATGTTCCAGGCGAGTGGGTTTCATTTCTTTTAGATAGCGCCGCATACCGGAACTTTCCACCTGGAACAAACCAATTGTTTCTCCCCGTCCAATCAATTCATATGTTTCAGGATCATCCGCGGGGATATTGTCGAGGGTAAATTTGATCCCATGGCGTTTATTGATCAGTTCGCTGGCCTGGGCCATAATCGTTAATGTGGAGAGACCCAGGAAGTCGATTTTCAGCAGCCCCAATTTGTCAACTATTGACATTTCATATTGGGTGACAGTATTAATAGGGCTGTCCCCGATATTTCCTGTGGGTCTGTGTAGTGGGGTATATTCTTCGACCGGCCGATCCGTTACAACGACCCCGGCTGCATGGGTGCCTGCATTGCGAACAGTCCCTTCTACTCCCTTGGCAGTATCAATCAGGGTTTGTAGATACGGGGCATCGTTATAGAGCTTTTTAAAATCGGGAGAGTTTTCCAGTGCTTCTTCAATGCTCATGGGAGGCATGTTTGGAATTGCCTTGGCCACCCGATCCACTTCCTGAAGGGGAATGTCCATCACTCGTCCGACATCCCTGATGGCGGCCCTGGCCTTCATGGTGCCAAATGTGATAATCTGGGCAACTTTATCATGGCCGTACTTTTCAGCGCAATAATGCATCATTTCGGCTCGCCTGTCATCTGGAAAATCCAGATCAATATCCGGCATGGAAATTCGCCCCGGATTCAGGAAACGTTCAAAGATCAAATTATGCTCCAGGGGGTCAATCGGAGTGATCTCCAGGCTGTATGAAACGATCGATCCCGCTGCGGATCCACGGGCGTTGTACCAGATATCGTTTTTCTGGGCATATTGAATGAGGTCCCAGACGATCAGGAAGTAGGCATCAAAGCCCATCGTTTTAATAATGTCCAGCTCGTAATTTAATCGTTCGCGAATTTCCGGGTGGTTTGCCCGATCTTGATAGCGTTTGCGCAAGCCTGTTTCACAGATTTCCCTGAGGTAACCATCCGCAGTTTTTCCGTCCGGGACAGGGAAATTAGGCAAATGGTATTCAGTAAAACCCAAATCTACCTGGCAGCGTTCTGCTATTAATAGTGTGTTGTCAATTGCTCCCGGTATTTCTGAGAAAATGGAGCGCATTTCCTGAGGCGTTTTCAGGTAATAAGTTTCATCTGTCATTCGCATCCGGTTAGGATCGCTGAGGATTTTTCCGGTTTGAATGGCTAACAACACATCCTGGAGAACGGCGTCAGCCGGATTGATGTAATGAACATCATTGGTCGCGATGTAATTGGCCTGATAGCGGGGGCCCATTTCAATCAGCACTTTGTTGATCTCGTCTAACTCCGGAATATCATGGGACTGAAGTTCCAGGAAAAAGTTTTCAGGACCAAATACTTCATAATACCAATCCAATTTCTTTTTAGCATCTTCCATCTGCCCCTGGTTTATTGCTCTGGGAATTTCTGCAGCCATGCAGCCGGAAGTGGCAATAATTCCTTCAGAATGGGCAGCCAGGAACTCATGATCAACGCGAGGAAAATAATAGAAACCTTCCAGCTGAGCTGCGGAAGAGATCTTCAGCAGGTTTTGATATCCTACTTGATTCTCTGCCAGCAGTAACAAATGGGATGAGCGCTTATCAAATTGCGGTACGCGGTCTTTCATTCCCCGGGCAGCCATATAACCTTCAACGCCAATAATGGGTTTTATACCGACATCTTTGGCAGCATGATAGAACTCAACAGCGCCAAACATGGTGCCGTGGTCAGTGATAGCCAGGGCTGGCATATCCAATTCTTTAGCCCGTTTGACCAGAGCTTCGATATTGGAAAATCCATCCAGGATGGAGTATTCAGTATGTACGTGGAGATGTGCAAAAGACATAGGCTGTAGGGATAAAATGGACCTGTAAGTTAATAAACCTATTATACGCTTGATTAATCCATTTTCGATTGCAGGTGGAAGAAAATAGATTAATCAACCTTAAAAATTTAAACCGGAAACGGATCCTGAGATAGGGGTCGAATAGCGTGAGTGGGGGAAAATCAGTCATTGCGAGCGAACAGAGTGAGCGCGGCAATCCCGTGATATCTTGAGCGATAATCATTCAATACAGCCCCAGCTCAAACGCCCGTCCCCGGGCGTTGGTCTCTATCTTGTGAATTGGATAATACCAGTGTGATGTCTCCCCGAGGACGGGTCGACGAGCAAAAGGGAGTCAGCTCAAACGCCCGTCCCCGGGCGTTGCCAGTGTGATGTCGCCTCGAGACGGGGTTCCGAGCCCGAGTAGACGAATAAGGTCTAAAGATCAATAAAGAAAAATCCTCCCTTAAATCACGGAGAGTCGGGTGCGCCATACCCGACTCTCTCTAAGGAGGAGAAAAAAATATTCTTTCTGATATGAGTGTAGCATCCGGCTATTTTCCTTGCTTGACGACTATCTGACGCTTTCCCTACGCTTGCCATACGATTCGCCGGATAATGGCAATGGTATACTGAATGAAAACTGATCTAAACCAGGAGAAAAACGGTGACTAATCCCATTTATGTAAACGTACTAAAAACTGATTTATTGGGTTTGATAGGGGTTGCTGTTTCTCAGAAAGGCTTATTCCGCCTGCGTATGTTCCAGGATAGCAAAGATAGTTTCTTGGCGCTGAACAGGGAATACCAGGGGGGAGATTATCAGTATTCGGAACTGGAAACAAAAGCCGTTATCGAGCAAATAAATGCCTACCTTAATCAGGATATTCAAAAATTTTCCCTGCCGATTGACTGGTCCTGTTATACTGATTTTCAAAAAGCTGTTTTACAAGAGACCCTGGCGATTCCTTATGCAGAAACTCGCTCCTACGGCCAAATAGCTGCAGCTATTGGTCGCCCAAAAGCTGCCCGAGCGGTAGGCCA
The DNA here is from genome assembly GCA_964195965.1 of uncultured Nitrosomonadaceae bacterium. Taxonomy (GTDB): domain Bacteria; phylum Chloroflexota; class Anaerolineae; order Anaerolineales; family UBA11858; genus B10-G9. The sequence continues at coordinate 7,811 of CAXMRF010000051.1, read as the reverse complement.
GGCAGAAAAAAGAAATGAGGTCCCGTTGGTGGTTCCCTGTCATCGGGTGATTGGTTCTGACGGCAGTCTGACAGGTTATGGAGGGAAAGACAATACAGATCTCAAAGCGCAATTGCTCGCTTTTGAAAAGGCAGGATTAAAAAATTAGGCAGATCAATCTATCCAGATTACAGCCTGATTTTCAAGAACTCCCCAGGATTTTAAAAACTCCCCCTTGTACCGTGTATAAACCTTGGCACCATCCAGGATCGTAATTTTATCCTCGCTATATCCGAATGCGATCACTGTATGTTGGAATTTGGCAACGGTTGTTATCGCTCCTCCGGGAGCTGTGTAAGGAACAGGAGTACCTACTGCGACATGACCAACCACCCAGACGATCACAGGCCTGCCGGCAGCTATTTCTGTTTTTAATTCCTTCCAGGTCATATCACGGATGTATTTGGCTTGAAGACCAAATTCCCTCAGGCGTTGAGCAACCGGTTTGGCGTGTACTCCATATGGATTGGGAGGGATTTGTCCCCAGCTTCCATAAACACTCCCGACAAATCCTTTGTCGGGATTATCATGAACGGGTAAGCCCTTAAAAAACTTATATTCATTGATAGATTCGCCAAAATAGGCAGCCCAATCAACTGCTGAACGGGATTCGCAGCTGAGCGGCATGGATTGGGGGTGTCCAATGATTCCTTTTATGCTTGCGCTGTCAGGCAGCGAGGGTGTGATTGTGGGAGTCGGCGTTGGAGAGGCGTAAAAAGTTGGGGATGAGGTTGGCGTTAATGAAGGGAGTGGATATGCTGTATTGGTTGGAACGGGTGCCTGCGTTTCTACAATTTTTGTCACTTGCGCAGTGGAAGTGTGCTGTACAGCAGCAACTACTGCTGCATCAGGACCTGGTTGCAGGTTGAGGAAGAGATAAACAATAAATCCACTCAGAATCAAAACATTGAGGCCAATTAATACTGGCACACCGAAAATGGCGAGTATTCTTGGGGAAGTTGACTCCAATCCTTCTCCCAGGCGTTCGTTAAGGGTGGAAGTTAAGCTCATTAATCCTACCGGATTGATAAAATTATTTGACAGGAGCGATGGAAAAGTATCCTCATTTTATCCCAGAAAAGGAAAAACCAGATAAATATTACAACCCTGTAAGGTCTGGATTTGAGAACCTTCTGACCCGGATTGTCAGATAACTTTGGAACCATCTTCTGAAAATATTCCTTGTGGATTGTATAATAAAAGTAATTAAGAAGGAATGCAGAATGCTAAAACATTGGAAGATAGCAGGTTGGATGTTTATCAGCGCTGGTTTGCTGCTCTCCATGATCCTGTCAGCTTGCCAATCTTCTTTGTTGAGGGCAGGAAATCCTCTGATAAAATCGGCACCAGTTATCCATCCTTCAGAAACTCCAACAGAAATAGCGCCTTATCCCACCCAGGAACCAACCAACACAGCTGAAGTGCAAGAGGAGCAGGAAATGGAGAATATTACCATTACTATAGTTTTTGATAATTATCCCTATCAAGAAGGACTGGGGACTGCCTGGGGGTTTTCTGCCTTTATCACGTATAAAAACGATAACGTGCTTTTTGATACCGGCGCTGGTGGCAGCCTACTGTTAAGCAATATGGCAGCATTGGATATCAAACCCGCCCAGGTACAAAATATTGTTTTGTCCCATGAACATAACGATCACACGGGCGGGGTGCAAGCTTTGCTTTCTGCAGGCGCAAATCCAAAAATCTTTATACCACCCTCGTTTTCGTCTGGATTTAAGGGCCAATATAATAGCCAGGCGGAAGTGATTGAGGTAACCCCGAACATGCAAATTATTGAACGGGTTCATACTATCGGGGAAATGGGTGGCTCGGTCCCCGAGCAAGCATTGGTGATTGATACAACCCGGGGATTGATTGTGATTACAGGTTGTGCTCATCCCGGAGTAGACAAAATGGTCCTGGAAGCGAAACGTCAATATAAAGAGGATATTTATCTGGTATTAGGCGGATTTCATCTGGGCAGTGCCACTACATCCCAGGTGAATGAAATTATCCAGGCATTAAAACAGGTTGGGGTAAAGCAAATTGCACCCTGCCACTGCACTGGCGATCAAGCCATTAACCAGATTAAGAATGCCTTTGGAGAGGACTTCATCCCGGTTGGCGTTGGCGCTGTAATTGATATCGAACTTTGATAAAAACCACAGGTAAATAAACTTATAATTTAGGGTATCAGGAGATCAAATTGAATTTATTAATCGATCCGGCAGCCGAAGCCGGCAAACTTGTTGAAGAAGGATTTCATTGAGCAGAAGCTATCTTGCTTGCCGTGGGCAAGCATTACCTTGGAAATCTAACAGAGCGTGAAATTCGCATGTCCACCGCTTTTGCCGGTGGTCTTGGCTGCACTTATCAGGAGAGCTGTGGTGTTTTATCCGCGGGCATGATGATTATTGGTGCCCTGTCTGGCAGAACGACAGCAGATCAAGACGATCAGGTTTGCCAGGATTTGGCTGCTTTATACCTCGAGCGTTTTACTAAATATTTTGATACTGCGATTTGTGGTCAATTAAGAGAAACCCGGTATGGCTCTGGCGGCGCAGAACCCTGTTCAGTCCTTGTAGAACGAGGTGCGGGGATATTGATTCAGGTGCTTGATGATTATCAAGAAAAGAAATTAACAGATCCAAAAAAAGAAGAATAAGATCAATGTGTAGGGGGAATTAAGTTTTCAGCGCATTAAGCAGATCAGCCAGCAAACCATAGGCGGTGGTTCTGGGTGATGGATTTTCCTCAATCAAGGTAAGCTTTCCCAGTACATCGCTGGATATCTCCAGGATAGCCGATGTTCCCTCAACATTATAAAGATGAGATTCCGGACCAGTCAATTGGGGTTGAACTGAAGCAGAGACTTCTTGGGGATGATTGGGATCCCTGGTTGCCTTGCAGACCAATTTCCAGCGCTGGCCATTCGAAGTGGCTTCCCGGATTAGTTCTGGCGAGATCTCCCGGATTCCTGTGCGTTGAACCTGGTCCGGAGTAAAGGGGATATCCATTAAAACTGTCACCAGGGCGGCAATTTTAACTGCCGCATCCCAACCGTCTACGTCTCCGCTGGGGTCGGATTCAGCAATGCCAATAGATTGGGTATAGGAAATGGCTTCTTCTTGCGTTTCACCATTTTCCATCCGGGTGAGGATTAAGTTGGTAGTGGAGTTTAATATTCCTGAGAACCCAAGAACTGTTGCCCCGGGCAAACCGCTGCGCGCGATTGAAAAAACCGGCGCGCCATCCATAACAGCTGACTCAAACAAAAATGAAACCTGATTTCTTCTGGCCAGGCTGGTGAGCTCTCGATAACCGTGGACAACCGGTCCCTTATTGGCGGTGATAGCATGCATCCCTTTATTTAGGGCCTGGCGAAGATAATCAATAGCAGGTTCGCCGGTATGGTAATTGATAGGTGTGATTTCGATCAGTGCATCCGCGCCGCAAGCTTCGATAAACTCTTCACTGCCAGATTTCTGCAGGGTCGAAAATTTATCCAGGGTTGAACCTTCCCTGTAGGCGTTTAATACTTCCTGGAGGGATAACCCGTGGGGGTTGATTGCCTGCCCATGTGAACCTGATGCGATCCCAACCACCCGAAAACTGATCCCCGGGTTCCGGATCAAATCCGCTTTCTTTTCCAGCAATAATTCAACCAGAGCCTGGCCTACATTGCCAAATCCTAACAGGGCAATTTTGAATTCAGGGTGTGGGGGAGGGGTTGGGGACATAGTGGAGCCTCAGCCTTTTTTGTGGCGGGTTTTAATGGTCTGAATTTCGTTTTCAGTCAAATCAGGAATCTCAGCTGTAGATTGTATGCCCAGGGCTTTTTGTTGGGCTACCCTCCAGCGTGATAAACGATCTTTTATTTCCGGTTCATAACCCTGGGTAGAGGGATTATAAAAATAAGTGCCCAGCAATTCTTCTGGTAAATACTGCTGGGGCAGGAAATGGTCCGGATGGGCGTGAGGGTATTTGTATCCTTTACCATGGCCAAGGGCTTTGCCGTCTCGGCTGGCGTCTTTGAGATGGTCGGGTACGCCTGTGCGTCCTGATTTTTCAATCCAATCGTAAGCTTTAAAATAGGCCCCCGCGGAGTTTGATTTTGGGGCAGTGGCAAGGTAAAGCACGGCTTCCACGATAGGATAGACACCTTCTGGCAGACCAATATATTCAAAAGCCTGTGCGGCAGCATTAACAACCACCAACCCCATGGGATCTGCCAATCCTATATCTTCGCTGGCTGAAATAATTAAGCGCCGGAGGATAAAACGAGGATCCTCTCCCGCGTAAAGCATTTTTGCCAGCCAGTATAAAGCGGCATCCGGATCAGAACCACGGATGGATTTGATAAACGCTGAAACAGTATCATAATGCGCGTCTCCATCCTTGTCATATAACACTGCCCGGCGCTGAATGGAATCCTGGGCAATGTCCAGTGTGATTTGGATGATTCCTTTTTTGTTGGGCTGTGTTGACTCCACAGCCAGTTCAAGAGCATTGAGAGCGTTTCGTCCATCTCCGCCTGCGACCCGGATCAAATGCGCCCGGGCGTTATCGTCGAGTTTGACTTCAAGATTGCCGTAGCCCCGTTCTGGATCTGCCAGGGCGCGATTCAGCAAGGTTTGAATGTCATCATCCGTCAGCGATTTCATCTGGAAGATTCTTGATCGGGAAACCAGCGCCCGGTTGACCTCAAAGTAGGGGTTTTCAGTAGTGGCGCCAATCAGGGTGATGGTGCCGTTTTCCACAAAAGGCAGCAATCCGTCCTGCTGGGCTTTATTCCAGCGGTGAACCTCATCCACAAAAAGGATGGTGGGTTTCTGGTACATTCTCCGGAGTTCTTTTGCCTTGGCAATTACCTGGCGTAAATCCGCCTTGCCGGCCATGACTGCAGACAGGCTGGTGAAATGAGCTTCGGTGTGGTTGGCAATCACCATCGCCAGTGTGGTTTTGCCTGTGCCGGGAGGTCCCCAGAAGATTAACGAAGAGAATAACCGATCAGCCATGATGGCCCGGTAAAGTAATTTTCCCTGGCCAACGATTTCCTCCTGGCCCACAAATTCATCCAGGGTGCGGGGCCGCAGTCTGGCAGCCAGGGGGGCTTTTTTATTGAGTTCTTCTTCCATAGCATGATCGAATAAATCCATAGAGCAATTTTATCATGGAGAGAATGGCTAAGCAGGCAGTCAGAGCGCTAGATCCCTGTGGTTGTTAATTTTGATACCGGCACTTACTTCGGTGAAGCAGCTTTTACATATATTAGAGATGAAACACAAACGCTAACAGACACATGGGTTTACGAGGGAATAGTTTCTGAGGATGGAGTTTTACTGGGTACATGGACTGTTACTGTTTGTGGATGGGCGAACAAAGAGGTAGGTTGTACTGGTGGATTCCCAAAACCCAGTGCGCGGATTATATCTATATGGTCTTTCTGATACGGATACCGAATTGCTGCAGTTATTTGAAACTGGGCGGGATGAAATTGTCACGGCCCGGGCTAAATATATGAATAACCCGGAATATCCTCCCAATTGCCGGTGATGACGAGGACTTGATTCAATTCTTCTGAGAGAAAATAAACCTGAGATTATGTAATGTCGCCTAAATGTCGTTAACACGACATGGTCATTCTGGACAAATTTCCTACAATGGGGGAAAATCTAGTGATAAGGAGTTTGTCATGAAACAACCTGATTTGGGACTAAAAGTATCTGAACTGCGTAAAGAAAAAGGTTTTACCCAGGAACAATTGGCTGAGGATTGCGAGGTAACGCCCCGCACCATTCAGCGGATTGAAAGTGGGGAAGTGGAACCACGGGCTTTTACCCGCAACAGCTTGAGCAATGTGCTGGAATTTGATCTGGGGAAAAGCGATCTGGAGAATGAACGTTTCTGGATTAGCGCTTTACACCTCAGCAGCATGTTTTGTATCGTGTTGATCCCGCTGCTGATCTGGTCCTGGATGAAAAACAGGAGCTATAAGATTGATAAACACGGCCGCCAGGTATTGAATTTTCAAATCACCGTTTCCCTGGCTCTGTTTACCGGCGCGTTTTGCCTGATGGTAGGATTGCCTGCAGGCGCTATTTACCTGGAGCAGGGCGGTGGAAATGTTATCCTGATGAGCACCCTGGCTTTGATCAGTGTGCTGCCGATGATTTTGATCGGAATCTTTATCACCATCCAGGGAGTAAAAAACACCATTCGGGTACTGGCGGATGAACCCACCCATTATCCACTCAGTATTAAGTTCCTGAAATAAGTTGAGCTCTCAATACGAATATAAACTGACGCCTGAATTCTCAAGGCGTCAGTTTTGTTTTCCCCGGCCTGTCCTGAGCGCAAGCGCAGGATCGACGATCGGTTTTGCCAGCAGAATGGATTTCAATCCTGCAACTTTTTCCAAAAAATTCCGTATAGTAATATGGTCAACTTATCGGATGGACATTTCACATATATGTACACAGATAACCTTGGCTCCCCTCACCGGGATCTCATAATTGGGCATCCTGAACCCATTAATACCCATTACAATATCTCTACAGGACTCAATTCAAACAACAGGTGTTTCTAATGACCTCACACCGACAAATTGTGATCCGTCCAACCAAAAAGGAGAAACATATGTCAATTTTAAAGAATCCAGTTCAGACGTTTATACGCAACTTCATCCGCGTTGTGGTATTTGTGCCATTGTGGCTGATTTTCGCCCTGGGGAATTTCTCGCGCGCGTTTGGTGGAGCAGATCTTTCACAGATTTTGATCGGCGGAACTAAATCATTGGTGATCCTTTGGATTGCTAATATCCTGGCAGGCATGTTCTTTATCCTGCCCCAATGGGAGCGTTTGGTCCTGCTGCGTCTGGGTAAATCTGTGGGCACCAAGGGCCCCGGGCTGTTTATCATCCCGCCCTTTATTTACTCGGTGGCCAGAATCTTGGATATCCGCATTCAAACCTATGAAGTTAAAGCCACCAAGACATTGACCAAGGATAATATACCCATAGACGTTACCGCAGCTGTTGAGCTGGAAGTGGAAAATCCCGAGAAAGCAGCCATCGGCGTCCAGGATTATTGGAAAACCACTGAATGGGCCTCCATGGAAGCCCTGAAAAGCACCATCGGCGGTAATGACCTGCGCCCGCTGCTGAGTGAAACTGAAAGAATTGCGGCAGATCTGAAGAAAATTATCGATGCCGCTGCTTCAGACTACGGGATCAATGTGCGGGCAGTGCGCATCACGGATGTGGGCACACCTCCCTCCCTGATTGAAGAGCTGGCAGTGATTGCCCGGGCGGAACGTTCTGCCAAGGCCAAGCAGATCCAGGCAACTGCTGAAGTGGCAGTGGCCAACTCCCTGGCAGAAGCCTCGAAAGTTTTATCCGGTGTTGAAGGATCCATGGAACTGCGCCAGATCCAGGCCCTGTTGGATATTTCCAAGGAAGAAAGTGCCATGGTGATTGTCTACCCGATGGATAGTGTCATGGGTGGACAAATCGCTTCTGCCACTGCCGGGAGCCAGACTATAAAGAAATAAGAAATGATTTGAAAAAATCAAGATGGAAAGAATTGGATGCGGGATCCCAAAAAATCCCGCATCTTTTTATTTAACTTCAAAAGATCCAGTTGTTCGTTCCTGCTGCCTGCCGGAACAAATCAGTTTGCTTGACCTGCAAATCAGGGAAACCATACGCAGAAGATTGGCAAGAGTTAGACTGGAGTAATAAGCTAAGAAAAAAGGGTCTGCGTTAAAACTGA
>CAXMRF010000050.1:0-12896 GCA_964195965.1 uncultured Nitrosomonadaceae bacterium | reverse complement strand
ACACTACCCAGGCTAGAAATAAACGGGCAAACCGCAAAATGGAATTTGCCCTGCATGATGCCGAATTCCTGGCAGCAACTGCCTCTCTTTTTAATTCTGAGTACCAGTACCCGCATGAGATTCTCACCAACGCCTGGAAGCTGGTTTGTTTAAACCAGTTCCACGACATCCTTCCCGGCAGCTCCATAGCACCCGTCTATAAGGACTCCCTGGAGCAGTATCAGGAAGTGGAAGAACTGGCGGAACAAATTAATAATCAGGCACTGGAAGCTCTCTCCGGTCACTTTGGTTCCCGAATGATTATCAATCCAACCTCATTTGAGCGTGATGAACCCGTTTGCCTGGATGGAAAAACAATAAGTGTGGGCGCACTGGAACCCTACAGTATCTCCCCCTTATCCGAACCCAATAAAATATCTCCCGGGAAGTTAATCTGTCGAAAGGATCTTATCGAAAACGATTTCTTAAGAATCGAGATAAATTCAGAGGGGGATATAAGTCGGATTTATGATAAACAAACTGCCAGGGAAGTGCTCCCAGAGGGAGCCCTGGCCAATCAGTGGATTGCCTTTGAAGATCGGCCGTTGAATTGGGATGCCTGGGATATTGATATTTTTTACGATGATAAAAGTTGGCTAGCCGAACCGGCAGTATCCATCAAGGTGCTGAAAACTGGACCGCTGAGAGCGACGCTTGAAATCAAGCGCCAGATTCTTTCCAGTATTTATACCCAGCGAATTTCTTTGGACCACAACAGCGCTAGACTGGATTTTGATACTGAGATTGATTGGCAGGAACGGAAAATTTTACTCAAAGCAGCTTTCCCGGTGGATATTTTATCTCCCACCGCTACCTACGAAATTCAATGGGGCAATGTAGAACGTCCAACCCATCAAAACACCAGCTGGGATTGGGCTCGTTTTGAGACCGCTGCCCAAAAATGGGTAGATCTCAGTGAAGGTGATTATGGTGTCAGCCTGATTAATGACTGCAAATACGGGCATGACATTCGCGAAAACACCATCCGCCTGACCCTTTTACGAGGCACAACCGCGCCAGACCCGGATGCAGATTTAGGCATTCATCATTTTAAATACAGCCTTTTCCCTCACCGGGGATCCTGGGATGAAAAGACCATTAAGCAGGCTTATGTTATTAATAATCCCTTACTGGTTTGGAACGGAGAAAGCAAACAGGAAGCCGCAGATCTCAATAGTTTCTCCCTCGTTTCAGTGGATCAACCCCATCTAATCATCGAAACTGTTAAAATAGCTGAAGATGGAGAGGGATTGATCATTCGCCTGTATGAAACCCGACGATCAAGGGGAGATTTTACTCTCCGAACAGGATTTATAATAAACCAGGCCTGGCAGACCAATATTCTGGAAGAAAATAAAACATTATTGGAAACTGAAGAACATTCTGTATCCGGATCCTATCGACCTTACCAAATTATCACCCTCCGGATTATTCCGGAAATAAAAGACTGAACTTATGGCCAATTCACGCTTTGCTGTATACTTGATTCCACCTTACCAACTCTCCAAAGGGGTTGCAGAAGTCCATTACCTGCTTCGAAAACAGTTTGGCTTTGCCGCAGCGGATCGTTTTCCAGTCCACTGCACCATAAAAGGGTTTTTTAAGAAGAATGAAAAAACAGCCAGTCAACTGGAAAAAGATCTGAATTTGTTTTTTGAAAACAAAACCGCGCTCCCTGTATCAGTGGATAAAAACAGGATTGACCCCATTGGATTTGGACTCAGTCTAATGAATAGGGAGAGCATACCCAACACCCCCTTCCTGGATTTCCGGGAAAACCTGGTGGATATTACACGGCCATACATTGCGGATGATTGTGATTTTATAGACCACGACCTGGGCCGCCCCTTTCATCCCCATATCACACTTTCCTTCCGGGACATCCCCAATGAACTTTATGATGATATCTTTGCCTGGATGGATGCAGGACCTGACCTAAAAGGACCATTTCTGGCTGAAACTTTCCACTTTATGGAAATCTTCTCGGAAGACTGGGAAGGCAGCTGGTGGGATACCCTGACATGGCGTTTAATAAAATCCTGGAGGTTGAAATCTTGATCAAGCTCAAGCGCCTCAGTGATACGCCTATCCTGGAACCTAAACCTCAGCACCCCTGGGAAGCTGCTGCAGTATTTAACACTGCAGCCATAATCCACAATGATCTGGTGCACTTGATTTACCGGGCCACAGATATAACCTCCAATGGCCAGCAGGGCATATACATCAACAGCCTGGGATATGCTGTCAGCAAAGACGGCATCCACTTTAACCGATTGGAAAATCCCATCTTAATCAATGACGTTCCCCAGGAACTGCGCGGGCCGGAAGATCCCCGGATCATCAGAATGGAAGATAAATTTTACATGCTCTATACCGGCTATGGCGGCCGATTTGATGGTGATTACAGGATTAGCCTGGCAACCTCAACAAATTTAATCAGCTGGGAACGTCAGGGAGTGATTCTGGATGAACCCAACAAAGATGCCGCGCTGCTGCCAGAAAAAGTAAATGGACGCTATATGATGTTTCACCGGCGGGCGCCTGATATCTGGGTTGCCTTTTCTGATAACCTCAAAGACTGGGAGGATCATCAAAGCATTATGAGCCCTATCCCGGACTCAGGCTGGGAAGGGACCAAAATCGGACTGTCCGGCCCTCCAATCAAAACTGATCAGGGTTGGGTGATGATCTATCATGGCGTAGGCGGCAGCCCCCGTAAATACAGCCAGGGCATTGCCCTGCTGGACCGGGACGATCCTACCAGGGTGATTGCCAGGCAATCCGAACCCATCCTGGAGCCAGAATTGGATTGGGAGATCAACGGATACGTCCCTAACGTGGTCTTTAGCTGCGGGCAGGTAATTTGGAATGACCAGCTTTACGTGTATTACGGCGGTGCGGACCAGGCAATCGGTGTGGCCGCTTGCTCAATGGATTTAATCAACTCGTTTGGAGCATAAGCAGATGACAGACAAAAAGACTATTGGTATTTTTCATTATCAGGTCGGGGGAACAGATGGAGTTTCCCTGGAAATTGAGAAATGGAAGTTGATCCTGGAAGAGCTGGGACATACTGTTCACCTCATCGGAGGTGATTTAGGGACTGTCCAGGGATTTCTGGTTAAAGAAATGTTCCACCATCTCCCGGAATCTAAACGTCTAAATCAAAACACTTTTTACCGGCTCTCAGATTTTGATCCTGCAGGTTACCAGGCTGAATTGGACAGAATGACAGAAATCATTACTGAGCGGTTTAGAGAGGTTATCGAAGAAAATGAAATCAACCTTATTCTGGCAGAAAATGTTTGGTGTGTGGCCGCCAACCCCGCAGTTGCACCGGCCCTGGAACGGGTTCGCCAGGAATTAGGCATCCCCGCAGTTGCCCATAATCACGATTTTTACTGGGAACGTCGGGAAGGATTTTCACTCACCTGCGCTGGCGCTGTGGAATTGGCTGATAAATATCTACCTCCACATGATCCAGCGATTAAACATTCTGTCATCAACAGCCTGGCGCAAGTTGAACTCCAGGAACGAAAAGGGATTCCAGCGGTTGTGGTCCCCAATGTTTTTGACTTTGCCACACCAGCCTGGGAAAAAGATGAGTACAACAATGATTTACGTGCTGAAATCGGGTTAGCGGAAAACGATCTGGTGCTGCTGCAAGCAACCCGGATAGTCTCCCGAAAAGGCATTGAACTGGCTATTGATTTTGCCAAGGCTTTGAACACACCGGAACGAAGGAAAACCCTCCAGGAAAATGGTCTCTACGATGGTCGTACTTTTTCAGAAGATAACCGGATTGTGCTCGTTTTGGCTGGATATGCCCGGGATGATGTTATGGGCAGCTATAAAGTACTGTTGACCGAAAAAGCAGAACGCGGCAATATTGAGCTGTTATATATTGAGGACCGGGTGGATGCAGACCGCACTACCAGGGATGGACAGAAGATTTACTCCCTCTGGGATACCTACACCATGGCTGACATGGTAACTTATCCAAGCCTTTGGGAAGGTTGGGGAAACCAATTCCTGGAAGCCGTTAAAGCCAAACTCCCTTTGATGATTTTTGAATATCCCGTTTACAAACAAGATATCAAGGATAAAGGTTTTCAGGTTATATCTCTTGGAGATCAAATTCGCGATTATAACGAGGACGGCCTGGCCAGGGTCGAGCAAGAGGTTATTGAAAATGCCGCCGATCAGGCTTTGGAATTATTGACGAGGGCTGATCAACGAAAAGAGGTTGTTGAACACAATTTCTCGGTCGGGTTAAAACATTATTCCATGGAAGCTTTAAAAGGATACCTGGAATCATTATTCACTGGCTAGAACTGGACTTCAGGATAAAGGATTAATGAAGAAAGAAATTCATCAAGATCGGATTTTGAACCATCTTGCTTCGCTGTACGGAGATGTACAGGCTCTGGAGACCTGGAATCAGTTATCCAGTCGCCTGGATTCTTTCCGGGAAAAAAATGGCGCGGTAAGAGGATCAACTCCCCTGGACACCCTGAATAACCTCGATGCGCTGCTGATCACTTATGCAGATCAATTTCAGATCCCAGACCAGCCGCATCTCATCACACTGGCAGCGTTTATCAAGAAACACCTCAGGTACCATGTAACTGGGGTACACCTGCTTCCTTTTTTCCCCTATTCCTCCGATGATGGTTTTTCTGTTATCAACTATAAAAAAGTAAATCCTGAACTGGGAGCTTGGGAAGATCTTCGACCAATTCAAGATTGCTGTAACTTAATGTTTGATGCGGTTATTAATCACATCTCCCGGGAAAGCGATTGGTTTCAGAAATACCTTCAAAACCAGAAGCCCTACACAGACTATTTCCTCACTGTGGATCCAGATATTGATCTTTCGCTGGTGACCCGGCCCCGCACCCGACCTCTGCTGACAGAAGTTGAAACCTCGTCGGGCCCGGCTCATGTTTGGACAACATTCAGTCCAGATCAAATCGACCTCAATTACAGCAGCCCGGATCTTTTACTGGATATTCTTGATGTATTGTTATTTTATGTTCAACAAGGTGCAAAAATCATCCGCCTGGATGCAATCGCCTATCTCTGGAAGGAGATCGGCACCTCCTGCATTCACCTCCCCCAGACTCATCAGCTAATAAAATTAATCCGTGCTGTACTGGATGCAGTCGCCCCAGATGTGATCATTATTACGGAGACCAATGTTCCTCATGAGGAAAATATCAGCTATTTTGGTAAGCAGGCGGGCGATGAAGCCCAAATGGTTTATCAATTCCCTCTCGCACCGCTGGTTTTACACACTTTTCGCACCGGGAACGCATCCCTATTAACCAACTGGGCATCCTCAATAGAAATACCATTCAGTTCTGCAGCTTTTCTAAATTTCATCGCTTCGCATGACGGGATTGGAGTTCGCCCTGCTGAGGGATTACTAACCCCTGATGAAATCCAGGGATTAGTCGACCAGACTTTGGACCACAACGGACAGGTCTCCTACAAAACCAATCCTGATGGATCTCAAAGTGTTTATGAACTTAACATCACCCTCTATGATATGTTAAATGATCCTGGCAACACCTCGCTTGATACGGGTGTGCAGCGCTTTATGGCCTCCCAGGCCATTATGCTCTCCCTGGCTGGCTTGCCTGGAATTTATATTCACAGTTTATTTGGGGCGCCAAACAGCCACAGCGAAGTGGCTAAAACTGGACGGGCGCGTTCCATCAATAGAGAAAAATATTTGGTCCGGGACCTGGAAAAAGAATTATCCAACCCGGCCTCGCGAACTTCCAAAGTATTTAATGCCTACACCCACTATTTGGGAATCCGTAATAATCATCCAGCATTTAATCCCCTGGCACCACAACAAATATTGAATATGGATCCACGGGTTTTTGCCCTCCTGCGCTCTTCGGAAGACCAAAACGAACAGGTGCTTTGTATTATTAATATCTCTGACAAAGAATTAGAGCTGTCGGTTGACCCGGGAATTAAAAACTCCCCCATCTGGATTGATTTGTTAACCAATCAATCCTATGCTCCTGATAGGATTGCGCTTAAGCCTTATCAGGTGGTCTGGCTGGTTTAACTGTTTTTGACCGAGGTGCATTTGTAGTGGCGACCTGACAGGTCGCCCTTTTCTTTTAACGAAAAATTAAACCGTGAACACGGAAAGAACAACCCATGGGAAGGAATTCTTACCCTCATGGGGGGAACGGAACCTGATCCACCGTCTAATGGATTCTTCGCTGCGCTCTGAATGACAAACAAAGGATACAGTCATTGCGAGGAGGCCAAGGGCCGACGCGGCAATCTCTTTTTAAAAAGGAAATCCCAAACGTCGTTCGACGTTCGGCGCCAGCTGGCAGTTAAGGCATTCCGGATTTATGTCTCCCCGGGGACGGGTCGACGAGCGGGCAAAGGACAAGGAAGTAAGCCCCGAAGGGGCGCTGTTGATAGCCCTGTCATTGCGGAGCACTCCGAAGGAAACGAGGAGAATGGCAGGGCGAACATTCTGAATGACAAAAAAAGGGCGACTCGATGAGTCGCCCTTCCATCTTAACTAGAAACTCCCCTTATCCATCACAACCTTCCAGGCAATCCAGGGCCTCCTGAGCTTCCTTGCGAACAATATAAGCCCGGTCCCAGTCATATTTTCCATCTACACCCAGCAGGAGCTCACAAGTTTCTTTACATTTTATTTTTTCTTCATTATTTAAATGTCCAAAACGAGCCAGTTTGCCATAACTGCGGATGGCTTTAGATCGCACCCCGGCACTGGAATCACTCAGGTTACCCTGAATAGCTTCCAGCATAATCCCTTTATATTCAACAGGCAGGTCTTCCGGGGAGATATCCTGGACGAAATTGCCCAAAGCTCGCACTGCTGTGTCACGTAACTCAAGGTTTTTAGATTTGGCAGCCCCCAATACATGTTCAAAGGCCGCAATTATCTTTGGTGAACGAATTTTTCCCAAGGCATAAACCAGAAAAATGCGGCACTCTTCGCTTTCTTCACATTTGTAAGACTCCAGCAGCGGCTCAATAGCCACATCACCCACCCGACCAAAAGCATGGCCAATCGTAAGTTGAGCTTTCATATCCCCGGCATCCAAATTATTTAATAAAATTGGGATTACAAAATCACCAAAATCAGCCATCAGGCTAACTGCTTCGTCCAGCACATAAGCATGTTCAGGATGGTCCAACAGATCAATATAAAACAAAGCTGAAACCATCTCAAATAATGAATGGGCAGCATCCTCTGTAATTTTTGGCAAAGCTTCCCGGACCATCACCAAACCCTGATGAATCTGCCCCGAATCAGAGCTATTTAGCAAGGTTTTTATTTGTTCGTATCTCTCTTCTACCATGACTTCCTCCTACAAAACAAAATATTATTCTTTGATTTTCTAGCAATGGTTTTTCAACCCATTATTCCGGGTTAATTCTAAGGCCATTAATATCAACTTCTCTTAATCAGTTTATTTATATCATACTCGGATTTTTGTTGAGAATAAACATTGAAATTTAGGTAAATTTCTTCAATCCAAAGCCAGTTTCATAACATTTTTTTTACACCGGATCACAATAACAAAACTGATAAGGAAAAACACATATTTTCCCTTGTATACAACCTTGATCTACGTTATATTTCATTTGATTACCTCATTATCTTGTATCTATTATTAACCGTTCCAAACTACCTGGTCAATCAAAATTCGGATGGATTTTCACCCTAATTGACCAAAGGAAAATCGTATGAAATTTCAAAAATTCCAACGTACAATCTTTGTTCTGATAACTGCCATTGTCTTAATCTCATGTTCCATATTCAGTAATGCGCCTGAAGCACCAGCTACTGACGTTGCAGAACCAGTTGTTGTTGATGAAGAACCAGCAGCTGATCCCGTTCAAACCACCCTGGTTACATCTTTGGCAGATGTAAAAAGTGCTGTCATTCAAATTGAAGCCCAGGGCACATTTGTGGATCCCGAATTCGGTGAATACAGCGGCGCTGGGCGGGGGTCTGGTTTTATTATCTCCCCCTCAGGTTTGGCCATCACAAATAATCATGTTGTCTCTGGTGCTGCTCTGGTAGAAGTTTGGGTGGGTGGCGACGTTTCAAGATCCTATAATGCCCAAATTCTCGCAGTTTCAGAATGTTCTGATCTGGCTTTAATTGATATAGATGGAGATAATTTCCCTTACATGGAATGGTACCCAGACGACATCACCGTTGGCCTGGAAGTGTATGCAGCCGGATTCCCATTAGGAGATCCGGAATTTACCCTCACCAAAGGCATCGTTTCCAAAGAACAGGCCGATGGCGAGTCCAATTGGGCGTCAGTTAACCAGGTCATTGAACACGATGCTACCATCAATCCCGGCAACTCCGGAGGACCACTGGTATCCAGCGATGGTCAAATCGTAGGTGTAAATTATGCTTCTTATGCAGAAGCCGGACAATTTTTTGCTATCGGCAGAGATACTGCAGTGCCCATCATTGAAAAGTTTAAAACCGGAGATGATGTCGATTCTCTGGGGATTAACGCCATTGCAGTCATGTCAGACGACGGAACACTCTCTGGCATCTGGGTTTCTTCTGTAAAATCCGGATCAGCTGCAGATTCTGCTGGTATTGTACCTGGGGATCTAATTACCTTCCTGGAAGGATTACCCCTCGCAACAGACGGCAGCATGGCCTCTTACTGTGACATCATTCGCACCCAGGGTGATGAAAACACTCTGGGCATGGAAGTCATCCGTTTCCAAACCGATCAAACATTGGAAGGCCAGTTTAATGGCCGGGCCCTGTCCGTTACAGGCGCCCTGGGCACATTCGATAATGCCAATAATGCAAATAATGCCAATACTGAAACTGATACCATTGTTGAAGATCCTGGATATTATGCTTCCGACTACATCATAGAAGATTTTGGCGATGGGTATATGTCCATCACTGATGATTTTGGAGCACTGTATGTTGAAGTTCCCAGCGGTTGGAATCAAATCGACGGCACCCTCTGGACCGATTATTGGGGTGACTTATATTTTGAGGCTGCCGATGTTGCGGCAGCTCCAGATTTAGATGGATTCCTGTCCTACTATGATTACAGCGGTGTGAGATTCTCCGCCTCAGAAGATTGGGGCGCAATAGGTGGTTATATCCAATTATTGGATGGAACAAAATTCTGGTTTGAAGATAATTGCACCTGGGAATGGCGGGAGGATTATGAAGATCCGGTATACGAAGGCGCTTATGACTACTGGGATTGCGGTCGAGACTCAGATGTCGTGGTAATTGGAGCCCGCCCGAGTGCTGACCCTACAGCCTACCTGGTGCTGGTTCAAGTCCAGATAACCTCAGATTTCGACTTTGACGCACTGGAGCGCATCATGGATACCTTCGATCTGATGGACGGTTACTTGCCCTGATAACGATTGAAGAATCTTAAGCAACTAGAAAAGCGGTTGGGCAAATATTGCTCAACCGCTTTTTCAATTCATCTATTCGAGTTTTCCAGTCTATGTCTGAAATTAAGACTCAATTTTATACTGAATTTTTCTAACAGCTCGATTGGTTGCCCGGCGGTAGGACTTACCGGGAGGGACCAGAGCGCATAAGGAAACCCAATCTTTTCCAGATGGTATTGTCCGACAAACCAGATAGCTTTGTTCTTGTGTCCGAATAGTCACCTCGTCAACCGGCGCCAGACCCAGGTGGTCCTGAGTTTCCGCACTCACCTGCTGCAGCATGGCCACCATCGCGCTGGCCAGTTCATTATCGGAACTCATTGGTGCCGAGGCAATTGGCAGCCCTTCAGAAGTGGACAGTACCGAACGGGTAAAACCCCCTTCAGCGTTCATTTCTTTTAGTATTTCAACAAACGAAAGTGAAACTTCTCTTCTATTACCGGGCATAATGTCAGTCACTTTGTTCTCCTAAACTGACAGGACTTGGATTAATCTTCCCTCTAGCCTTGGTTACTACACTGTTCACAATTGTTTTTAAACCATCCAGAACGCCCTCACCATCAACAGCAATGCTTTCAAATGTAGGTGCACCATTTAAGCCTAATTGTTCCTTAAGCGTCGGAATGGGCACAATATCTGGCAAGTCCCTTTTATTACACTGCAAGACCAGTGGAACTTCCCTGGGCACATAACCCAATTCTTCCAGATCATCATAAAGGTCTTTGATGGCATCTACATTTTCTTCCAGGCGGCTGAGCTGAGAATCTGCCACAAATACAATCCCGTCCACACCCTTTAATACTAATTTCCTCGTTCCCCGATAATAAACCTGGCCGGGAACCGTGTAGATGTTGAAACGGGGTTTTAATCCGCTAATTTCGCCCATCTGGAACTGCATATAATCAAAATAAAGTGTGCGATCTTCCCTTGTTTTTAGAGAGATTAACTCACCTCTGTGCTCGGGATGGGTTCTGGAATGGATATATTCCAAAGAAGAGGTTTTTCCACTTAACGAAGGACCGTAATAAACAATCTTTAAATTGATTTCTCGTAATTTCCAATTAATAAACATAATTATTCACAAACCGATTAATCATCAGGAAAAATATCTTCCAAAGCCTGGGTAACTCCCGTACTAAAATCATCAGGAATAAATGTTGTTTTTGGACCCATCGCTTCCTCAAATTCTTCTGTAATAGTTAATAGTTGTTCCACAGCTCTCTTGGCGAACAGCCGCACTAACCCGATTGGAGTTTCAGCCCGGAAGATAACGATCAAGATAAAACTTCCCGCAATATTATGGAGGTATATACTTTTTGATTCTCCTTCATGGAAGAACGATCCATGAGGATCATTTTCTCCAATTCGTTTCGACAGCTCGGACATGGCAGCAACATCTCCTGCAGCCAGGGCAGCCACAATATCTGGAGTGCCTTCATCCATTATGCCCTGCTGTGAGATTACCTGACCGCTAATATCTGCCAGAACAATACTGTCCGTATGAGCTTTCTCAGCCAGATGCGCCAGAATATACTCTATTTGATTAAGAAGCTCTTCGGGTATATGCAATCCTTGTTTCATATAACTACTCCTCTTACTCCTGCCAATACCTTATTATTAAGGATGGTCAATTTGAACTCTATGCCATATCAGCAGTTTATTCTTCTAAAAATGGGACCTCAGCGCCTGAGCCGCTCAATAGCAGCCTTAAGACTTGTTCGCATCCTGTCAATCGCCTTGGCAAGTTCTCCAATCTCACCTGCCTGACCAATTTCAATAGGAACGTCCAGGTCACCCCGGCTGATTGCATTAGCGGCATCGATAATTGAAGTCATTGATTTTATCAGTTTTGTGGATAAGTACAAAGCGGCGCTAACAACCAGAACGACAGCAATCCCAACCAGAATGCTAAGCACCAATACGGTTTGGGCAATAAAAGAATTCCTTTGAACATTCGATCTCTCGATTTCTGTTAACCGGGCCAAGTTCTGGAGTTCTGGTTCAATCAGATCATCATATCTAGGGTTCAGATATTGTAAATAATAATTGATGGCATCACGCAACTTGTCTGAAGATTGATTGGCTGAGGGGCTGGATTGATATTCCGAAATCACCTCGTCCAACAGTTCTTTATAGGTCGATCTGGCAGCCGCAGTTTCGGAGATCAATTGAGCTTGTTCAATTCCCAGATTATTAGTTATTACATCCCAGTTAAGATCGTATTCAGCCTGAGCATTCAAGATCCTGGTTAACAATTCCTCGTCTCCGGACAATTGATATTGACCAATTGCAATGCGTTCATCTTCCAATGCAATTGAAATACTCTTAGAGGCTTGAGAAACTTCCTGCAAGCTAAGAAGATCAATGGTTAGCGTGGTTGCGCGGTTCAGGTTTGCAGCACTGAAGAAGGAAGTAATAACCAAAATGAGCACTACGGTGCCAAATATAAGCATGAATGATCTCAATTTCTTAAGTTCCATTTTTTTCTCCTTACGGATCAGGACCAGGTTTGCTGAAATCCAGAACCATCACTTATCCTAAAATACCTATATTTCTCTTAATACCAAGACCATTTCTTTCTGAAACTGTGCTCTTTTGGCACCATCAACGATTTCAAGACTGATTCGTTCAACCAACTCAGCCGCTTTATTCTGAGGGAACGCGGTACGTTCTTCACCCAGTAGTTTGATTTCATCATCGATAATTATTGGTCCCATAGGTCCCATAATTTCTGTAAATATCATTGACAACTTCTCAAAAAATACCTCGCTTACTATCTCCCGGAACGCTGTTTTCCCACCAGCAACCTCATGCAGTAACCCTGCAGTAGTCAGGCTGTAAATTATTCTCGCCACTTCAAATTCATGCAGGTTAAGAATTTCGCCAATCTCAATCACTGAACGTTCCCCATTTATCTGGGCTAAAATCTGCCACTCAATGGGTTTTAAACTGACGGTATTGGTCGAACCCGCAGGTGAAATATTAAATACTGCATCTGTAGAAGATATAACGTCCTTAATATCTTCCCATTGTTTTGTCTGCCTGGCAGCTTCCAGTAAAATTTGTTCCGTTGTTGTATCTATTGATTTTTCTGGGGCTTCAATATTCGGCGTAAAGCTAAAATTTCCTTCCAGCCAACCCAATAAAGTGTAAACCCCTCTTTCTCCCAGTTGAGTGCCTGTTACTGCATGAACAATACTGCCATTCTCTAGATAAATTTCTCCTGATTTTCCTGCCTGGAAAATATCCAGACGACCAGATTGATTGCCTGCACTGAGCATTCTTAAAATTTCCAGCAGTGAAAGTTGAGCCAGATTACCTCTTAATCCTTCAGCCATAAGCGTTCTCCTAATTCACAAATTATTTCATTCATTAAGTTACAA
>CAXMRF010000049.1:0-13056 GCA_964195965.1 uncultured Nitrosomonadaceae bacterium | reverse complement strand
CGCCGGGGTACCCGCGTCTGATACCAGGGCCAGGTCCTGTTCGTCCAGGTGTTTTAACAACACCTCGGTCTTGTTGGATTTATTATGATCGTGGTAAGAGGTCAGGGGAGTTTGAATCTGATAATGTTTCAACAGTTTGGTGGTTGTGCGAGTATCTTCTGCTGCTATCAGGGGAATCTCTTTTAATATTCGCACAGCCCGAAAAGAGATATCCTCCAGGTTACCAATAGGTGTGGCGACCAGATAAAGCTTACTCATCCGCCTTTTCCTCCCGGGAAAGATTGGTTTTCAGGCTGCGGGCCAGTTTCCGTCTGGGCAGCATCACCCGCCTGCTGCAGCCCAGGCATTCGATTTTGATATCTGCACCCAAGCGGACAACCTTCCAGCGATCTTCGCCACAGGGGTGCGTTTTACGCAGTTTTAAAATATCGTTCATTTCCAAATCTGGCAGCATGAGGGCATTATATCATTTGAGACCGGGCCAATATCTTCCCTTGATTGGAATATATATGTGATTTACATCTTATTGAATTGCTGCCCCGGGCGGATTATACTGGTTGTAAATCTATCTCAATTCTCTTGTCCAATACAAAGAAGGAGTATGACATGACCGACCCCCGTGTTGTTAAATTAGCCCAAACGTTAGTAAACTATTCAGTAAATGTCCAGGAAAAAGACCGGGTAGGTATTGTCGCCCAACCCCTGGCAACCCCGCTTGTTCAAGAGATCCTTCGAGAAGTCCTGCGTCGAGGGGGTTATCCCTATCTACTGCCCTTAACATTGCCCTTACCAACTTTGGGGTTTGAAGGTTTGGATAAAATTTTTTACGAGGAGGCCAGCGATGACCAACTCCAGCATCAAGATCGTTACTGGAAAATCCTTAATGAAGATTTTGATGTTCGGATTTTCATTCAGAGCCAGTTTGATTCCCGGAGTATCGAGAATATTGATCCAGAAAGGCTGAAGATCCGGCGCCAGGCTCACCAGGATATCAATAAGACATATTTTAAACGGATGGCTTCTGGTGACCTGAGGCGGGTAAGCACTCTTTTTCCTACTCAGTCTTACGCGGAGGACGCAGGCCTGAGTTTGGAGGATTTTGAAGATTATGTTTACAGCACAACATTCAGTGATTGTGAGGATCCTGTAGGGGAATGGCAAAAAATGCATCAAGAACAACAAATTTTGGTTGATTGGTTAAAAGGCAAAAAAAATATCCAGGTAACTGGACCTCATATTGATCTTTCGCTTTCGATAGATGGGCGAGTCTTTATCAATTCTGATGGTAAACAAAATATGCCCAGTGGTGAAATTTTCACCGGGCCAGTAGAAGATTCCTGTGAAGGATGGGTTCGTTTTACCCATCCAGCAGTTCTTTCAGGCCGGGAAGTTGAAGGCGTGGAACTGACTTTTGAAAAAGGAAAGGTTGTGAAAGCCTCGGCAACTAAAAATGAAGATTTCTTAATGTCTATGCTGGATATGGATGAGGGCGCCCGCTACCTGGGAGAGTTTGCTATTGGAACAAACCGTAAAATCAACCGGTTTATTAAGAAGATCCTTTTTGACGAGAAGATCGGGGGGACGATTCACATGGCTCTTGGCCAGGGTTATTCCATCACCGGCAGTGAGAATAATAGCGCTATTCATTGGGATATGATCTGTGACATGCGTGATGGTGGGCAAATTTTAGTGGATGGTGAATTGTTTTACGAATCCGGAGAGTTTAAGATTTAAGATTAAGCAATATACTGGACTTAAAATTGGCATAAAGAATAGATTTTGTCAATTTTAAGTCCAGTGTTATTTCATAAGGGGGATTTTTTATGCTGAGCTTTTTATACCAGCCCTAATTCTATTGCATTTTATAAAATCTAAGATAAAATAACAAATCTGTTTTTTGTCCAGATAGCGTGTAGAGCTATCTAAGTGATCAAAGCTTGTTGTTTTTTTGCAGAAATACTCAATGGTATAATCCTTGTCAGGAGTGTGACTATGCTAAATTTAAATCTCGCGACGATTATCTCGCGGGTTATTGTCTTAATTACCGCCTTTACAGTGCATGAATTTTCCCATGCCTGGACCGCCAACTATTTTGGAGACAGCACCCCGAAAATCAATGGTCGTCTAACCTTAAATCCCCTTTCTCATCTTGATCCGATTGGATCTTTAATGCTGCTCATGGTTGGATTCGGCTGGGCAAAACCAGTCCCGGTCAATCCCTATACCCTGCGCCAACGATCCCCGTCCGCCATGATGTGGGTGTCTCTGGCAGGACCGCTTTCAAATTTTCTAATGGCATTTCTGGCTGCTGTTCCTTTCCAACTGAGCTTGCTGACCAGGGATGATCTTTATGCTTCCTTTGCCGTTCAAGGGTCTATTTTGCCTACGCCGGCTGGTTTTCTCTTTGATTTCATTACTATCAACCTGGTTTTGGGGTTATTCAATCTCATACCGCTTCCACCTCTGGATGGGGAAAAAATCGCAGACTTTTTTATGCCGGACAGCTGGCGAAATGTAATGTCCAGAATCCGACCCTATGGACCGGTGATTCTGATTGTATTATTTATGGTGGGACCTTATATGGGTGTTGATTTGGTGGGTTGGATAATTAGAAAACCAGTACTATTTTTGGTTGATATATTAATCGGTTGATGAAATCCAAAATTAGCTATCGAGTCTGGCAGTTCTGGAAATCCTGCTTTGATTTTCCTGGAGAAAAAGAATTTAGCCAGGTAAAAGAAATTCTTTCTCCCGCGGAAATGGATTTGTTCCAACAGCTGCCAACTCCAGATAAAAATCACTCTCTGAGAGTTTTAAATTCTCTGAAAGAAATGGAAGAGGTTAATCCGGATTTATTAAAAGCTGCCTTGCTGCATGATGTGGGAAAAACAGTCTACCCTCTAAAACGGTTGGACCGGGTATTTGCAGTTTTGATGTTTGCCTTTTTTCCCCGACTGGCAGATTCCTGGGGAACCGGGGAACCTGCTGGTTTAAAACGGCCTCTGGTAATCGTAAAACAGCATCCTGTCTGGGGTGCTGAACTGGCAGGGCAGGCGGGCAGCAGTGATCTGGTTATTTGGTTGATCCGTTATCATGAACAAGATAAACCCTTAGAGACAAAACAAGATCAAGCTATACTTTTACTTAAGAAGCTGCAAGAAGTAGATAACAGGAACTAGGAAAAACTATGAAAATACAACTAACAATTATCGGTTTAGGACAAATCGGATCATCTGTAGGGATGGCCTTGGCGAATTATAAGGACAAAATATTCAGGGTTGGTCATGACAAATCCCGGGATGCTATCAATCTGGCCAAGAAAAGAGATAGTGTAGATAAATTGGCTCTGACTTTGTCCGGGTCTGTAAAAAACGCAGATATCGTTCTGCTAGCTTTGCCCTTCCAGGAAATTTATCCGGTCCTGAAACATATTTCTCAGGATTTAAAACCGGATACCTTGGTGATTGATACCTCGCCGCTTAAGGTTCCTGTTTTGGCCTGGGCCGAGGAATTAATCCCGGAAGGTTGTCATTATGCCGGATTTTCACCGGTAATTGATGCGGCATATTTGGATGAATGTGAACATGGTCCCGAAGTTGCCCACGCTGATCTTTTTAAGGACAATTTGATGGGTATCATCGGCGGTAAGAAGTCAAGTGAAAAAGCGGTTAATATGGCTTCTAATTTAGCCCAATTGCTGGGTGCATCACCTTATTTTATTGATGCTGCGGAAATGGATGGGATCATGTCAATGACCCATCTACTGCCTCAGATTACGGCTGCTGCCATGCTGAAACTCACCGGTGATGCTACCGGTTGGCGTGAAGCTCAAAAAGTTGCGGGTAAGGCTTATTCCCACATGACCAATTCTTTTTCACATGATGATATGCCAGAAGCACTGGCAGCTTCCCTTTGTGTTAACCAGGAAAACACCACTCGCTTGATCAATGACTTGATCCAAAAACTGATTGAAATTCGAGATTTAACAGAGGCCCAAGATCAAGACGAATTGGAGTATTCCTTCTTGAAATTGCAGAAAGGCAGGGACCTATGGATGAGTGATCGCCGGGAAAGCCGCTGGATCGAAACGCCAAAGATTGAGGCTAACCAGAGAGGTTTCCTTAACCAGATGCTGGGCTTCCGCGGATTAAAACCACCAACCGAGGGATAGTGAACGAAGGTCAAATGGGATATTTTTGTTATATGGTGGAATGTGCTGATGGATCATTATACACAGGATGGACCACTGATCCGGAAAGACGCATTAAGGAACACAACGCAGGCAGGGGAGCGCTGTATACACGCTGGCGGCGGCCAGTGGAACTAAAATACGTGGAGGAAACTGCGGACCGTTCCGCGGCCCAGCGCAGAGAATATGCTATAAAACAACTTACCAGGGACAAAAAACTTCAATTGGTCCAGGATTATCAAAAACAGAGTTAGGGTGTAGATATTTTAATCAAAAGGAAACCTGATGGTGAAATCATTGGAATGGATTAAAACAGAGCTGCAATCGTTAAAAGATGCTGGTTTATACAACCAGATCCGGACGCTGGAGTCTCCCCAGGGCGCATGGCTGGTGGTGGATGGAAAAAAGGTCCTGAACTTTTGTGCCAATAACTACCTGGGCCTGGCCAATCATCCCCGTCTGGTGAAAGCCGCCAAGGATGCTGCAGACCAATTTGGAATAGGGCCGGGTGCGGTTCGCACTATCGCAGGCACAATGAGTTTGCACCTGGAACTTGAAAAACGTTTGGCAGCTTTTAAACGGGTTGAAAAAGCAATTACCTTCCAGTCCGGTTTTGCGGCTAATCTGGCAACCATTCCTGCCCTGGTGGGCAAGGAGGATGTGATTTTTTCAGATCGATTGAATCATGCCAGTATTATTGATGGATGTCGGCTGGCTAAATCCAAGATTATTCCCTATGATCATTGTTCTCCCCCTTCGCTTAAAGCTGTCCTGGATCAATACCGGGGAGATTTCCGCCGGGCTTTAGTGGTGACAGATGGTGTTTTTAGTATGGATGGGGATGTTGCGCCTCTGGATGAAATCTATGAGGTCACACGGGATTATGAAGTGATCCTGATGGTAGACGATGCCCATGGTGAAGGTGTATTGGGGGAAGGCGGTAGGGGTATTGTGGACCATTTTAATCTCCACGGCAAAGTGGATGTAGAAGTGGGCACGCTCTCCAAGGCGTTTGGCGTGGTGGGTGGTGTGGTCGCTGGAAATCCCCTGGTGGTTGAATGGTTATACCAGAGGGGACGGCCTTTCCTGTTCTCTTCTGCTATGACAATTCCCGATGTGGCAGCCTGTATTGCAGCGGTGGAAATCCTGGAAAACTCTACGGAACTTGTGGATCGTTTGTGGGAGAATGCGGCTTATTTTAAGGCCGAGATGAAAAACCTGGGATTTGATACCGGGGTAAGTACCACACCGATTACTCCAGTGATGCTGGGTGAAGCGCCCCTGGCCCAGGAATTCAGCAAAAAACTCTTTGATGAAGGTGTTTTTGCCATGTCGATTGGTTTTCCAACGGTACCGCGCGGGAAAGCCCGCATTCGAGTGATGAATTCTGCTTCCCACAGCAAAGAAGATCTTAACCAGGCCTTGGAAATTTTTTCCCGGGTAGGTAGAGAGTTGAAGGTCATAAACTAAATCAAAGATTTGCTGGAAAACAGAAATCGATTACATAATAAAAACAAATAACTTATGATGAAATAATCATTCTCATAGCGCTTGCCATTTGAGAACTCTGTTTATCATTTTCCAGAAATACAAAACCAATTGAATACGCGCCTGAGAAGGAGAAATATTTGTCTAAAAAATCACTCTGGATCTTTTTGTTAATGTTTCTGACTGGAGCATTCTTATCAGGATGTGATTCAATCTGCGACCCGGGATCGTTGGTTGCGCCAGAATTGAGATCCCCGGATTGGCGGGAAGTGGTTGATGGCGCGGCAGTAGCATTGGAATGGAGTTATCCGGATTCCAGATGTCAACCCGAAGAGTACAGAATCCGTCTTTTCAGTGATAGAGATCAAAATGAACATATTCTTACCCAGCACGTGGATGGATCGAAACACATCTGGAACCCATCAACACCGCTGGATGATGCTGAAGAATTTTGGTGGCAGGTGGCGGCCAGAGTAGGATCGACTGTCGGTCCCTGGTCCTCAGAACACCGTTCCTTCATAACTGGTCCAATTTGTGATCCAGAAGATATGGTTGCTCCAACCCTCGTCCTTCCAACCGAAGGAAGAATATTTAATAGAGGTACTGATTTTTTGGAATGGGAATGGCCCCTGACAACCTGTATCCCGGAAAGCTACAAAGTTGAAGTATCTAAGGATCCGGATTTAGGGGATACAACCTATTTCGGTAGTATAGGCACACCCGGCACCCGCTGGGGTTTTGGTTCCATGCCTCCAGGAGCAACCCAGTTCTGGTGGCGGATTGCGGCCTATACTGAGGGTGTGCTCGGCCCGTATTCTACTGTATCCACCTTTTACACCGATCCAGCTTGTGATGCCGTTGGGGACCTGGTTGCACCAATATTGCTCAGCCCCAAAGATGGAGAGGTCGTTACAATAAACACACCTTTATTTGATTGGTCTTATGCAGATGCTTGTGCTCCAACAGGCTATGGTTTTGGGGTTTCAACTGAATATAGTATGCGGCCATTTCTGATTGAGGATGCGGTTTCTGGACATGCCTTAACAAGTTTTCAACTAGAAACCACCCTGGATGATTGCAGGACCTATTATTGGCAAACCGCGATGGAGTCTGACCTTACCAGCGGTCCACTGAGTAAAATTGGCGAGTTTTCGGTAAATATCTCTGGAAGTTGTGGTTGTGATCCGGGAGATATTCCAATCCCTGAATTTGCTGACCCGACCCTGGGTGCAGTTGTTCCCGGCCTGCGGCCAAGCCTGGATTGGCATAATCCTGGAAATTGTACGCCGGATAGTTATCTGATCAATCTTTCGAATGATCCTTATTTTTCTAACAGCGATCTAAACGGGGAAGTGAGCATGCCCGGAATCACTGCTTACGCTCCTCCAGTAGATTTGGAACCTGCAACCCAGTACTGGTGGGAGGTCGCAGGAAAAACAGGATCAACCGTGGGGGATTATTTTAGAACCGTATTTTTTTTCACCGGTCCGGAATGCATTTCTCTGGCAGAGGTTGCGGCTCCTGAGAGAATCTTCCCTTCAGATGGAGAGATTGTAGACATATTGGATCCCACACTCCATTTTCTCCCTGGCTCTGCTTGCATCCCCGAAGGATGGTCCATCAACTTGCAGGTTGATCCTTTCTTTGGCGGACCCAACTTAATGGGCGACAGCACATTCCCATCTTTTTATAGAGTTACGCCGACTTTAACCGACTGTACGTTGTATTTTTGGAAAGTAATGGCTATTGAAACAGCTGAATTTGGTCCTGAAACGGATACAGGTTGGTTTTATACTGATGTTTCGGGCACCTGCCCATCAGCCCCAACACCCGGGACTGCAAAATCTAATATATTTTGCCGGGGTGGGACTTACCAGGAATATTGGCCGTACGCCAAGCATATTTTTTATGAAGGAGATCCAGTTTGGGTAATTGCCCAGAATCCATTTTCCACTTATTATGAAGTAGTCATACCCGGTGAGGATAAGTTCACCCCATTACAACCCTACCAAACTTGTTGGATGATCAAAGATGGTGTGAAATTATGGACAGAAGTTCCTGATTTACTTATCGCCTATCCTCCACCAACACCTACCCCGGTTCCCCTGATCTGTAATGTAAATTTAGAAAAAGAGGATTGTGAAGCATCGGGAGGCACTTATTTTACCCAAAACCAAACCTGTCAGTGTCCCTGAACGAGTAGAATGGATGAACTCTCCTGGATATTTTTTCCTGGAGAGACGATAATAACCAGCCCTTTAATAGTTGGCCAATTTGAGTGTGAAAAGATCGTTCATCAAGTAATATTAATACTAAAATTTCCAAAGAAGGAGCCCTCAGTTCATCCTGGGGGCTTTTTTGTGCAGAAGAGAAATTGCACATCTGATTTGTTCCAATGAATTACAATAGTAGAATACCAGCTTCATTTTAGATATTTTGAGGAGAAAACCTTTGGATTATAAAAAATCAGCTATTGATCTGATTGGAAACACGCCTCTCTTAAGACTGGAAAGATTTTGTCCGGAAGGGCAGGTGTATGCTAAATGCGAGTTTTTAAATCCTGTCAGCTTAAAAGACCGCCCCATTCTGGAGATAATCCTGGAAGCTGAAAAAAATGGCCTGTTAACTCCTGGATCTACTCTTATTGAAGTCACAAGTGGGAATACCGGGATGGCTGTTGCCTGGATTTCGGCAATCCGGGGCTACCGGGCAATCCTGGTGATGTCGGAAATTCAAAGTCAAGAAAGACGTAGTATTTTAAAAGCCTTTGGCGCTGATTTGATTCTTACACCGGCGG
Organism: uncultured Nitrosomonadaceae bacterium; assembly: GCA_964195965.1. Lineage (GTDB taxonomy): Bacteria > Chloroflexota > Anaerolineae > Anaerolineales > UBA11858 > B10-G9. The sequence continues at coordinate 4,582 of CAXMRF010000049.1, read as the reverse complement.
ACCTGGGAACGGCGGGAGCAAGGGAAAAACTAAAAGAGGTCCTTAAAGAACACCCGGATTATTTTTATGTAGGACAGCACGTGAATCAAGCCAATCCGCGCGCCCATTACCAGGGCACTGGACCAGAGCTGTGGAAAAGCACTGCAGGAAAGATTGATATACTGGTAGCCGGTTTAGGAACCGGAGGTACACTTTGCGGGAGCGGCAGGTTCTTAAAGGAACAAAATCCAGACATAAAAATTATTGCTGTAGAGCCTGAAGAATCTCCAACAATCTCTCAAGGTATTTTTCATCCGCACCGCATGATGGGTACTGCGCCTGGTTTTGTACCGGAAACTTTAGACCTGGAAGTTATTGATGATTTCTTCCTGGTCAACGAGGCGCAGGCTTTTGAAACTTGCCGTCAAATTGCCAATCAAGAAGGCTTATTAGTGGGGATTACCTCGGGGGCATCAGCCTATGCAGCTGCAGCATTATCATCTGATCCGGCCTATAAAGATAAAATGATCGTTTGTGTTTTTGCAGATACAGGTGAACGTTATTTAAGTGTGGATGGTTTATTTTCTCAATAGTTCCTGAAAGGGGTTCATTTCGCTTATTAAATTTGATCTTGCCTGAAGTTTATTAAAGGAGAAAACCTTATGGTTGAAGAATCAAAATCAAATTTGATTAAATATTTGGGGTACCTGACGCTGGTTTTGCTTGGTCTTGTTATGGTTTTGCAGCTTTTGCTGGCAGCTGGCGTCCTGCCGGTCTCCATGGCCTGGGGTGGAAGGGAAACCGAGTTAACTCCTGCTTTACGTGGGTCAAGCCTGATAGCAGTCCTTATTTTGGGAGCTTTTGCCTATGTGATTGCCCGCCGGACCGGTATCCTGGGGATTACACCTTCTTCCCTGATGATTAAAGTCATGTCCTGGTTAATTTCCGGCTACCTGGGTTTAAATATGCTGGGCAATTTCAACTCTCAAAGCGCAGGGGAAAGATGGCTTTTTGGACCTATTACACTGATCTTGTTTATTTCCTGTTTGATAATTTCAGCATCCAAATCAGCACCTCCGGTTGAGACGAAGTAAGCCCGCTCAAAAATTAGCAGGCATCCTTGATGTTGTTTAGCGGTGCTGTGATTAGATTGGCGGAGCGAGGACCCTAAGTTGCAGCTGCCTTATTATTGATCCTGGTTAACTTAAGTAAAGGAACATATTATGGAAAAGACTCTTGGCTTATTATTAACTGATCTTGATCATATCAGGACTGAAATGGGCGAAGTAGTTAAAATGGTTGACAAAAGTTTGATAATTTACCCCGGATGGACTATCAAGGAAATGATTGGCCATATCACTGCCTGGGAAATTGTCATAGACAAGGCATTAATTGCTTATCAAAAAGGAGATCCTCCTTACTTTTTGCATGAGCAGGATTTTGATGTTTTTAATAAGGAAGCGGTAAATCACCGGGGGAACTGGACTCTTGAGAAAGTACTTCAGGAGTGGAAAGAGGTTAGGGCCGCCGTTATAAAAACCATTCAAAAACTAAAAGAAACCGACTTAACTGTTGAAATGGTGCTCCCCTGGGGATCAGAACGTACAGTCGCAGAGTTAATTGAGATCATCGGGGAACATGAATCGGAGCATATGGGAGACGCAAAAAAAGTAACAGGTTGAAAATTAGAAGGTTAACAACCGATTTTTATAAATTTTCCCAATTAAATCTTCAACTTCACAAACTCTTTTTTTTATTTTTATTAGTCTAATTAGAATTCGATATCTTGGTGAAGAAAAACATGACTAAATTCAACCCGGAGCTAAAAAAAGGTGTCATTAGCTGGGCAATTGAGGGTGTTTTAGATAAACCTTACGCAGCTGCAGTGTTAATACTCTCTGCAGGACGTTGGAATTGGCTTGATTCCTGGCCTGTGGTAGGAGGGATTTATGACAGATAGACCTGGATTACATTCAATATCCTGGAAAGACGGTCTGAGATTATTAATTTTGCCCATAGCGATGCTGGGGATTTTATTGATTGCAGCTGGCGAGCTGATCTGGTGGGAAGCCTGGGCTTATTCGGTGATGAGCCTGGTGGTTTTATTCAGCAGCCGGATCGTGCTAATCATTAAAAACCCCGCCCTGGCAGAGGAAAGGGTAAACGCCGGGAGTAAAGAAGATACCAAAGATTGGGACAGGATTTTAATGCCCATCACGGCGCTGGTAGGTCCTGTTGTTTCCTGGATTATTGCTGGGCTGGATGTTCGTTTTGGATGGTCTCAGGATTTACCAAATTGGATTCAAATCATTGCCCTGGGGGTAATATTTGCCGGCGGTATGCTGGGAACCTGGGCCATGATCATTAATCAATTTTTTTCTTCTCATGTCCGAATCCAGACCGACCGTGGACATACGGTCGTTCAGAAAGGTCCTTATCGGGTAGTCCGTCATCCCGGTTATGCAGGTGCCGTGGTTTCCTGGATAGCTGCGCCTGTTTTTTTCAGCTCCTTTTGGGTACTCGTGCCTACAATATTGGTCTTGATCGCATCAATCATACGGACAGCGCTTGAAGATCGGACCTTACAGGAAGAACTGCCCGGGTATGCGGAGTATGCCAGGAAAGTAAAATTCCGGCTTATACCGGGGATTTGGTAAATATTGCAACAGGAACGATGTCATGAATTTTTCCAGTGAGGAAGGCCTAACGGTTTCTGCAAACGGTTTGGCGGTTTATTATCGAGTATTTGGCAGTGGTAGGCCGTTGATCTTATTGCACGGCGCAACAGATACCCACTCTCTTTGGGAGCCGTTTATAACTGAATTTTCGGAATCTTTCCGGGTATTCACTCCTGATAGCCGCGGTCATGGCCGAACAATGAATCCCTCTTTGGGGTTCAGCTATCAGGACCTGGCAGATGATCTGGCAGCTTTTATCCTGGCGCTTAAGCTGAAGAAACCCTTTATTTTTGGTTATAGTGACGGCGGCCAGGCAGTTCTGGATTTTGGCATGCGCTACCCGGATTTAGCCGGAACCTTGGTAATTGGCGGCGCCTGGTTCAAGTTTCCTAAAGAATACCAGCGGTCTATCCAATCTGCGGGCTTTATGGGTCCGGGAGAGATAGATTATGAGGTATTTGAATCACAAGCCCCTCCTGATTGGGAAAACCGAATGCGCCTGGCCCATCCCAATCCAGATCCAAATTATCCCAGGGTGCTGCTTCGGAACCTGTCACGATTATGGTGGACACCATTGGATTACGGGAAAGATGAATTCCTGAAAATAACAGCGCCTACCTTAATTTTAATGGGGGAAATGGATGAAATGATTCCGTTGGATGAAGCCCGGGAGATGGCGAAAATGATTCCCAACGCTGCTTTGGCCATCATTCCAGGGGCATCCCATAACGATGTTTTGAGATCTGGCAGCCCTGCTGTACAACTGGTCCTCAAATTTCTGCTGGCAAACAACTCCCCGGATCCTTCCTGATAGCTCCTTAATCAGAATATTTAATTTGGTATACTTATTCTCGATGAAAAAAACTATCACAAGCTCTTTTTTAATGTTTGGGATATTTATTTGTTGAGGAGAAGCATGAAAGACTTTAAATTTCTATTAGAACCCATGCGTTTACCATTTTTAATCTTAACCCCGGCCTGTGTAGTATTGGGGTTGTCAACTGCTATCTGGACCACCGGCCAGGTTAACTGGTTTCATTTTGTGCTGGTATTGATTGGAGCGGTATCTGCCCATATCAGCGTGAATGCATTTAATGAATACTTTGATTTTAAGAGCGGCCTCGATGCAAAAACCCAGCGAACCCCGTTTAGTGGAGGCAGCGGAAGGCTGCAGCAGTCCCCTGAACTGGAAAAACCAGCGCTGATTATGGCCTGGGTATTTCTGACCCTGACCGCTTCGGTGGGTATCTATTTTGTCTTCAAAGTAGGCACTGGGTTAATCCCCCTGGGTGTATTTGGATTGGTTATTATCTATTTTTACACTGAATGGATCACCCGTTATCCTTTCTTTTGTTTGATCGCCCCTGGATTGGGTTTTGGTCCCTTAATGGTAATGGGCACAGATTTTGTGCTTACAGGGCAGTACAGCTGGACCGCCTTAATTGCCTCCCTGGTGCCTTTTTTCCTGGTGAGTAATCTGTTATTGCTTAATCAATTCCCTGATGTGGAAGCTGATCAAGCTGTTGGCAGAAAGCATTACCCGGTCCAAATTGGCAAAGTAAAAAGCAGCCGTATTTATCTGGCCTTTTTATTATTACCGTTCCTGGCTATTGCAGTTGGTGTTGTTTTTAACCTATTCCCTCTTTCCAGTTTGATTGGATTCCTGGGATTAATCCTGGTGATCCCTATCTTTAAAGGTGTTGTTTCCCATGCGGAGAATACCGAAAAGTTAATCCCGGTACTGGGACAAAATGTGCTTATCAACCTGGTCACCCCTGTCCTGGTTGCAATTGGTCTATTTATCGGCTGGCCTGGATAAGTTTAAACGGTCTCTGGCTACAAATCAAAATCCCGCTGTTTAACTTTACCCCCTTTTTGTTTGTCATTCCGAGTACAACGAGTAATCCATAAAACGATGGATTACA
>CAXMRF010000048.1:0-13547 GCA_964195965.1 uncultured Nitrosomonadaceae bacterium | reverse complement strand
GAGACAACCCGGCTATTGCAGCTACCTATGGGCCCGGACACTGCGGCACGATTTATACTGGCAGTGTTGGTGTGGGAGTCTTCCTCTGGCCTACAACGGAAAGGTGGATATCGGGTTATGATTACAATCCAGGTGCAAATCACCCGGCCATAGATATCGCTGGCAGTGTTGAAAATCCTGTTTGGTCCTCTGATAATGGCGTAGTTGTTTATGCCGGATGGAGCAACTATGGATATGGTAATTTGATTGTGGTTGATCACGGCACTGGTTGGCAAACTTTATATGCCCACTTAAACTCAATCAATGTTGGTTGTGGTCAAAGTGTAAACCAGGGTCAAAGGATTGGCGGCTTAGGCAATACCGGTAATTCATCCGGCGCCCACCTTCACTTTGAAATGATTTATGTTGGCACAAAAGTGAACCCCTGGAATTTCCTTCAGTAATTTACTGGCATGATAAGCTATATAAGCAAGGTACAAGTTCTGTACCTTGCTTTTTGTTACAATAGGGTTGTTGTTTTTATGTCCATTCAGAAAATTATATGAAACCAATTCGTTTTTCTTCCATCTTGTTCCTGCTGCTGATCCTGATCTTGGCGGCTGTCTCTTGTGATCAAATCCCAGCCGGGGATTCAGAGATTCAATCGACAACCGGGTTAATCCAGACTATACACCCGGCAACTTTGACTGCGATCAGTGCAGCGCGGGAACCCAGCCAGACACCAGCACCCGATCCTATGGGGATTCCCTGGTCTTCAGTGAATCAGGTTGAGCTGGATTTCTGGTACATCTGGGATTTTGACGAACCCGGGGAAGGGATGAACGCGATTGTGGATCAATTTAATCTGGAGAATGAATGGGGTATCACTGTCAAAGCAGTTGACCAGGGTTTGGTTTTGGACCCCTTGGAATCTATTAACGCTGCCTTTGAAGAAGGTCTTGTTCCCGACGTTATGATTATTGACTCGTCTGAGATTGCCGAGTGGTATCAAGCGGGTTTAACAGTGGATCTCAGTGTGTATATTGATGATCCAGCAGCAGGTTTATCTCGTAAAGAACAGGATGATTATTACCCCGGGATTTTTGAGTCTTTCATACTGGATGGATCTATTCGGCCGGGACTTCCCTTTACCCAGACAATTCAGGTGATATTTTATAACCAAAGCTGGGCTCATGAAATGGACTTACCTGCCCCTCCTGTGACATCTGAGCAGTTGTTTGATCAGAGTTGCGCTGCTGCTAACCGGGTTTTCTTAGAGAATTCCAAGGATAAAACAACAGGGATTCTTTTATCTCCAGATGCACCCAATATCATTTCCTTGATTCACGCTTATGATGGATCTCTGTGGAATCCAGAAACAGATGGGTATCAATTCTCAACGCCAGAAATGCAGCTGATGGCTCGGGATTGGCGGGATCTCTCCCTTGAGGATTGTGGGTTGATAATTTCCCAATATCCTGATCCGATGGCCGGGGAGCTGGAGGTTGAACGATTTAATCAACGGGGCGCTCTGATGATGATGGGCTCGTCCCAGATGATGGGTCATATCCAGACGGGTGCCAATGCCACAGGCAGGCCAGATGATTGGTTAATGGTTCCATTTGTTGGACCTGAAGGTAAAAAATCAGTTTCTGCCGAGGTCCAATCAGTGGTAGTTTTTAAAACCTCTCCAGAGGAAGAACTAGCGGCCTGGATGTTCCTGAAATACTTAATTTCTCCTGAAGTGCAGGCAGAATGGGTTCAATACAGCACATACTATCCTACTCGAAAAGATAGTTTGCGATTATTACGCGAATATAGAGCTGAGAACCCCCACTGGTCCCAGGGTTTAAATTTATTAAAGTATGCCCAAACCATGCCCCTGGATCCCTCCTGGAATATCGTCCAGTTGGCAGTAGGAGACGCATTTGAGGATATACTGTTAGGAATAGTCCCGGATTTAGAGGAGCATTTGGCTGTTCTGGACCAAATAGCATTAGAATTGCGGGAGTACACCCGGAATGAAAATTGATCTCCTGCATTGATCAGATCCGGACTGCTGGAATAATTTATTATGACTGAAAAACCACAAGTAATCATTTATACAGATGGAGCCTGTTCCGGGAATCCCGGTCCAGGCGGATGGGGTGCTTTGCTGCGATTTGGAAAACATGAAAAAGAACTTTCTGGAGCTGAAGAGCAAACCACCAATAATCGAATGGAGATTACCGCTGCAGTGATGGCCTTAAGGGCTTTAAGGGAACCTTGTCGGGTGGAGATATATACCGATTCGGAATATTTAAAGAAAGGCATCACTGATTGGATTCACAATTGGAAGAAGTTAGGTTGGCGTCGGGGATCCCCTGGAAAAACAAAACCACTGGCTAATGATGATCTGTGGAAAGAGTTGGATCAAGCGATCACAGACCACCTGATAAACTGGCATTGGATTAAGGGACATGCTGGTCATTCTGAGAATGAAAGGGTCGATCGCCTGGCCGTGATGGCAATGAAGAAACAGTAATCCGGTCTGAAATCCTCGGGGACTTCAGGCTTCTTCTCTACGGTATAATCCTGCTTATGGAAGCGCCCCGGATGCAAGTTCAGGAAGAGTTATTATTAGCAAAACAATCCCGCCTTGAAGGTAATGAAGGACGGGCGAGAGTTTGTGCCCGGCGAGCAGCTGGCGCCGCAGTTCAGGTTTATCTGGATAGAAAAGAACTGAGCGCTCGCGGTGAAAATGCGATTGAATCCCTTCTGACCTTGAAAGAATTGGTACTTCTGCCGGAGCGGGTCCAGCAAGCTGTCAAATCTCTGGTTCAGCGCGTTAACCTGGATCATAATCTCCCTTTAGATGTTGATCTCATTCACGAAGCAAGTATCGTCATCCAATATCTTGAAGACGAGTAAGGCATCGAGGGTTAAATCCAGGATTAAATGAAATCTAACTTGATGAAAATTCCCAATCAAACAAAACTTCTTGGATTGATTTTGATCTGCATTTTCATGATGACTGGGTGTAAACAAGATGAAATCCCTCAAATTTCAACCGAAGTTATAAAATCACCCCCAGCAGCTCAGCCTGGTTTAACTCCTGCTGAAGAATCCCAAGCTTCAACGGTGCCAACCACTGAGCCGACCCCTCGACCGACAACCATTCCTTTGGAAAGGATTCAATATAATCTCTGGGCAGAGATTGATTATCCAAACCGATGGGTATTGGTTGAGGAAAAACTTTTAATCCCGCATCCTTCATCAAACCCTTTAACTGAATTGGTTCTTGTTGTCCCTCCGCAGGCCTGGCCGCAGGTATTTTCTATCCAGGAGCTGGTATGGGGAGACAATACGCTGGTCGAGAATTATGTTTTGGATGGTATTCGGCTCACTATCCCGCTGGAACAAAATTGGGAAACTGGAGAAAACCTGGCACTTACCATTCGTTATTCTCTGGACATACCCTTGCAGAATGCAAGGCAAGGATACGGACCTTCCCCGTTTGGTTACACAACCAGGCAAACCAATCTTGTTGATTGGTACCCCATGGTTCCGCCGTATCAGGATGATATCGGATGGATCATTCATGATCCCTGGATATTTGGAGAGTCACTGGTATATCCTGCGGCAGATTTTGAAGTCAGTCTGAAACTCAATAATCCAGGATTGGTTGTAGCGGCAAGTTCAGCAGCTTCAGAAGATGGTGATTTGCTCCGCTACTCCTTAAAAGAAGCCAGAAATTTTGTGTTTTCGATCAGCCCGGATTACACTGTGTTAGAAGCCGAGGTTAATGGCATCAAAGTTTATGGTTACATATTTCCAGGGTATAGAATTCCTGGAGAAGCTGCCTTTAATGCCACGCTTGAAGCATTGGATTTGTATTCGGATTTATTTGGGTTGTATGAGCAATCCAGTTTATCCATGGTGCAGGCAGATTTTAACCACGGGATGGAATATGAGGGTTTATATTTTCAAAGCCGGGGATTTTTTGATACGTATGCCGGATCTGTGGAGAGTTACCTGGTTGCCATCGCCGTTCATGAAACGGCTCACCAATGGTGGTACGGCCAGGTAGCCAATGATCAGGCTCTGGATCCCTGGCTTGATGAGGCGCTTTGCACCTTCAGCGAGCTGATTTATTATGAGCAGCTTTATCCAAATTCCAGTGAGTGGTGGTGGGCAACGCGGATTAATTACTACGAACCTTCTGGGCGAATCGATCGTTCCATTTACGATTATAGAGAGTATGTGGATCAGTATCTTGCCTATCGAAACGCTACCTATTTACAGGGTGCAAAGTTCCTGGACGGGTTGAAAGATGCTTTGGGAGATGAGTTGATGTACGATTTTCTCAGGGAATATGCTGCCAATAATAAGAATAAAATTGCTGAATCCGAAGATTTTTTCTCCCTGCTCAATACTTACCTGGATGTTAATTCCCTTTCCTGGATAAATGAATATTTTCCTGAATAGCTAAAAAAAGCCCCTTTTTAGTCGTTTAATTAGCAGGAAGAAGTAATTTACTTGCTTAAACAAGGCTTCCTAACGATTTTGCAAACTATTTGTGACACTATTTAAGCTATGATGAATTTATCGAAGATTATAGGATTTCCTTTTTAGGAAACCTCCCATTTCTTCTCCTCCTTAGATAAGCAATCACCTCACCGTGGGCAGCCGGTGAGGTGATTGCCTTTTTATTTAAAAAGAAAGAGGCGACGATGGGAATCGAACCCATGCTAAAGGTTTTGCAGACCTCTGCCTTACCACTTGGCTACGTCGCCTTGATATAAAGAAGCTGATGGTTTCCGGCTGTTTTTTGTCAGCCATCTGCCACCAGCCGGGTTCTGATAAGAGCGGGCGACGAGATTCGAACTCGTGACCTTCTCCTTGGCAAGGAGACGTTCTACCGCTGAACTACGCCCGCATTGCAGTGCCGAGAGCCAGACTCGAACTGGCGACCCTTTGATTTTCAGTCAAATGCTCTACCGACTGAGCTATCTCGGCCTGATAAACTTTCCTTGGTAATGCATCGCCAATTTTACTCGTTCGGTATAGCCTTGTCAAGCTTTAGGCCCTTGAGGATAAGAAGGGCATATATAGCAGGAAACCGATTGCGATAATGAGTTCCCCGGCAATCACCCCTGCTGCCTGTGTGGGGCCAAAGAATGGCAGAGAAGGCCAGGATTGTGTACCAAATCCAAACACATCAGCCATTCCAGAAACCAGTGAAATCAGGTAGCCGGTGGCAACCAGACGGATACCAATGTCCTGGGCTAACGATTGGATGCTCTCTTTCCGCTGGCTAGCTTTTAAGCATAAAAAGCCGCCCAGACATATCATAGCCAGGCCAATTGAAAAAGTAGCAGTTTGCACAAAACCTATAAATGGACTGCGATCCAAATTTATTAGAGAAGGATCGGCGCCCAGGAGAAAGATCAGGAATCCAGCGATGCTAATGCTAATGCCTGCATTTACGCGAAGTTTACTGGTTTTGTGATTGGAATTCATACTTGTATTCATAATTGGGATAAGGATTATAATTGAAAACCTGTTTGAGCTGGAATTATTCTATAAGAATAATTTTCGACAAATTCCATTAGGCTTTCCTGTAACCGCTGCCATTCCTTGGAATCCATAGCTCCAGTCAATGCCGCGTGACTCTGTATTTTTGCGGTGACCATAATTTGTGGTTGGTCTCCGTACAAGGTATACCAGACATTCACTGGCTGGATGCCTAACTGCTTAATTTCCGGGAGAAAATTGCTGATCACAAATTCGAAATATTCCTGTTCTGAATTGGGCAGGATATCCCAGGTCATAAGTAGTTTTACAGTCATGCAGGACTCCTTTATTCGGATTCCTGGGCATATTCTAGAACAACTACATTGGTTTCATTGCTGGACCGGCTGCTGGTGATATTCAGGTCCGGGCGGGGTTCAACCTTTTCGAGCCCCATTTCTTTAATGAATTTTTCCAGTGGATCAAGTTCAAGTTTGCAATCTTCGGCCTGATAATACATGGGTATCGCATAACTGGGTTCCAGAATCCGGATTGCTTCCACTGCTTTGGATGCGGTCAAACTATTGCCTCCGCCTACAGGTACAAGGGCAACATGGACATCCCCTGCGATGGATTTGACATCGGATTGGCTGGGGACCCGGTTTAGATTCCCGAGGTGAGCTACCAGAATGCCATTATAGTCAAATATATACATTATGTTACGCAGATCATCCGTCTTGCCGCGCTGGTTTGTCCGGATAGCGGTAATAAATACTTCGCCAATCTCGTATTCTCCCGGACCTGTGAGTATATGTTGGTTAGATTTTCTTTTCTTGATAATTTTTGTGTGATTGTGTCCGGGCGCATCGTGACTGACTGTAATAATATCAGCTGACAAATTTAGTTCATTGTAGCCGATTTTTTTATAGTTATAGGGATCAGTGACAACCGTTGCCATTCCCCTTTCAGTCAAACGAAAACATGAATGCCCATGCCAAGTAATATTCATTAAGCCTCCTGCCGGCTTACTGTTTTAGCTTCAAATTCAGAATGTGATTATACTTCAATCTGTAAAAATCTCATAGCTTCCAATGTTCCAGGCGGCCTGGTTCAGATTATCAGAAGACCTCTTTGAGATTCGGATTGATTGGTGTTTAATTCCCCCTTTGGGGGAGATTTGTATGAATTTCGTTAGTAAATTGAGTTCAAAAATGACTAAATTCCTAGAATTGGTATAATGTCAAAAGTCAGAAACCTGTAAAAGCGCTGGCAATTCTTGGAAACTATTAAACTAAATTCAAAAGATAGATATGGATAAGAAAATCAAAGTTGTGGGGGCCAAAGTACATAACCTGAAAAATATTACGGTGGAGATACCCAGGGATAAATTTGTGGTGATCACCGGTTTGTCAGGCTCTGGAAAATCCTCCCTGGCGTTTGATACGATTTTTGCTGAAGGCCAGCGTCGTTATGTTGAATCCCTTTCCTCTTATGCACGCCAATTTCTTGGACAGATGGATAAGCCGGACGTGGAATATATTGAGGGTTTGTCTCCTGCGGTTTCAATTGACCAGCGAGGAACATCTCAAAATCCCCGATCTACTGTAGGTACGGTTACAGAGATTTATGATTATCTTCGTTTATTGTATGCCCGGGCAGGAATTCCTCATTGTCCCGATTGTGGAAGAGAAGTGGAAACCCAATCTGCTCAAGAGATTGTGGAAAATATTGAAAATCTGCCAGTGGGTACCCGTTTTAATATTCTTGCCCCGGTGATTCGCGGCAGGAAAGGTGAGCACCAGGGTATTCTTGAAGAAATCCAAAAATCCGGTTTTGTCCGGGCAAGAATCAATGGTGAAATCCGGCGGTTAGAAGAAGACATATCTCTGGGACGATATCAACAACATACCATCGAAGCAGTGGTTGACCGGCTGGTAATCCAAGAAATTGAAGGGGAAGAAGAACAGAATAATTTTCGCTCCCGATTGACGGATTCTGTAGAAACAGCCCTGAAATATGGGGATGGCTATCTGACTATCTATGATGTGACCGATCCGGATAATCCAATCGATATAAATTATTCGGAACATTTGGCTTGCCCGGTCTGTGAACTAAGCTTCCCGGAAATTGAACCCAGGACTTTTTCATTTAACACCCCTCATGGGGCCTGCCCAACATGTGAAGGAATTGGCACAATACTTGAAGTGGATGTCAATTTGTTGGTTCCTGATAAAACCCTATCAATAAATAATGGGGCGATCGATGCACAGGAATGGGGAGGACCAAAAGCGCAGGGTGGATATTACTGGCAAGCCCTTGAAGGCGCAGCCAAGCTATTTAAAATTGACTTGGATAAACCGTATAAAAAATTATCTAAAGATCATGAAAAAATTGTTCTTTTTGGCACCCAGGGAGAGGAAGTCCCGTTAAGTTATGTAGATAAAGAAGGCCGGGAGTATGAATTTTTCCGTGCGTTTGAGGGAGTGATCAACAATCTTGAACGCCGCTTTAAAGAAACACAATCGGATTATATGCGCAATCGGATCATGGGATATATGAATGATAATCCCTGTCCAGCTTGCCAGGGAGCCAGGCTCCGGCCAGAAGCATTGGCGGTCACCATTGATGATATTAACATTGTCGAAATCTCTACCTGGCCGATTAAAAAAGCGCTTGAGTGGATCAAGCGGTTGGACGAATCAGAATCGCCGCTTAATGAACGGCAGCAAATTATTGCGGATCGGGTGCTCCGGGAATTAGCCGAACGTTTGGGTTTCCTTGTTAACGTTGGTTTGGACTATTTGACTTTGAACCGTTCGGCTGGAACACTATCTGGTGGTGAAGCACAACGGATCCGGTTGGCAACCCAAATTGGTTCCCATTTGATGGGTGTGTTGTATGTTCTGGATGAACCATCCATTGGTCTCCATCCCCGGGATAATGGCCGTTTGTTAAGAACCCTTGAAGGATTGCGTGATTTGGGTAATACGGTCATGGTCGTGGAGCATGATGCGGAGACCATAGAAAGAGCGGATTGGATCCTTGATCTTGGTCCGGGAGCTGGCGAACAAGGTGGTGAAGTAGTTGCTGCTGGAACAATAAAGGAGATCCTTGCGCACCCGGATTCTTTAACCGGGGCATATCTTTCTGGAAGGCTTAAAATTCCTGTACCGGAAAAACGGCGAGATGGCTCAGGCAAGGCAATCCAAATTCTTGGGGCCAGGGAACATAATCTCAAGAATATTGATGTCTCTATCCCATTGGAGAAACTGGTTTGTATTACCGGTGTGTCTGGATCTGGTAAATCCACCTTAATGGTAGAAATTTTATATAAAGCACTGGCGAGAGAATTAAATCGAGCCAAAACCAAGCCAGGCGATCATGATGCCATTAAGGGGATGGAGTATATTGATAAAGTTGTAAATATTGATCAGTCCCCCATCGGCCGGACACCTCGTTCGAATCCAGGAACATATACCAAGTTATTTGACCATATTCGGGATCTCTTTTCCGATTTGCCTGAAAGTAAAATCCGCGGATATGAAAAGGGGAGGTTCTCATTTAATGTTAAAGGGGGCCGTTGTGAGGCCTGCCGCGGCCATGGGCAGCTTGAGATCGAGATGCAGTTTCTGCCAGATGTTTTTGTTCCATGTGATATCTGCCATGGTGCCCGCTACAATCGAGAGACTCTTCAGGTCAGATTTAAAGGGGAATACAATATCGCTGATGTTCTGGATATGACCATAGATAAAGCAATGGAGGTATTTGAAGCCTTCCCGGCCATGATGAGCCGCTTGAAAACTCTTCAGGATGTTGGGTTAGGTTATATTCGAATCGGTCAGCCATCAACAACATTGTCTGGAGGAGAAGCCCAGCGCATAAAACTGTCCCGGGAGTTGTCCAAAAGGTCCACGGGATCCACTTTATATGTGCTGGATGAGCCTTCTGTTGGTCTGCATGCCGCTGATGTACATAAGTTAATCGAAGTTCTTCAGCGCCTGGTCGATGAGGGAAACACTGTGTTGATCATTGAACATAACATGGACATTATTAAAGTTGCGGATTATATCATCGATCTGGGACCGGAGGGTGGTGATGAGGGTGGAGAAGTTATTGCCGCCGGCCTCCCCAGTGAGATTTGCAATACACCTCAATCTTACACCGGCGAATATTTAAAATCGTATATTAAAGAGAATCATTCTTAATAAACAGGAAGCGGTATCTTTTAAGTTCTCCGCTTCCTTAGTTTTTCCCCCATTCTTATATGAGTTACTTTTTCCTGGCTAGATAAATATCTGCCTCCAGCATTGTTCCATCCCGGAAATAGTGGTGAACAAAGTATAGATTTCCGTCTTGATCTATGGTTGGCTCTCCCGCAAATTGAGAGACAATCAAGGTTGGCGGTTGCCAAATCCCATCTGCTCGCGTTGAAACAAAGACTGCCGGAGATCCCTGATAGGTTCGTGTAAACCAGAGCTGCTGTCCATCTGGGGTGAGAAATGGGCGGCTGTCATCCTCCGGGCTATTAATGGCGGTGATATTTTCTGGTTCACCCCAGGCGCCATCGCGCATCTGGCTTACCCAGATGTCATTATTTCCCAATGAGCCTGAGCGTGAACTATGGAAATATAATTCCTGACCATCATCAGTTATATGCAGTTCCCCTACCTGGTAAGCTGGTTCAAAATCAGTAATTTCCCAATCTCCCCACATGCCAAAGGTATAGGTAGCTTTAAACCAGTGCAGTCCAGTTAATCCCGCTCTGGCGGTGCAAAACCAGAGCTGATTACCAACAACCATTGGACAGCCATCTAAAGCTAAATCATCACTCAGAATAACACGTTCGGGTTCTTTCCAGACCCCATCATCCAGTCTGGATTGATAAATCCCGGTAACTCCGTCATTGACTTGGTTTTCAACAGGAATGGATACATCTGGGGTAAAAAAGAAGAAAAAAATATTCCCGTCTCCAGTGATGAAAGGTGCGTCTTCTCCTCCGGCAGTATTGATCGGACCAGGCATGGGTACTGGAATTTCCCAGTCTGGACTGTGCAGGATGGGAGGTAATAGATCTGTTTCGGGGCTCATTTTTTGGGCATCAGCAGAGATGCGGCTGGAGCGTGACGGAATGGGTGTAGATTCAGCCTGAGGTGGTTCGTTGGATAAACAAGCGCTCAGGGCAACGGTGATAATCAATAGAAATAACCATCGGGAAATCTGTTTCATCATCCCTCCTGAAACGTCGTAAAATCGGAGTTATATTGAGCTATTATCCATCCGGATACGAACATCTACCCCTGAGGTTCCTTTTCCTTTAGGGAATACACGCAGAGGATTAATTTCAATTTCAGCTAAACAGGGAAAATCATCAGCTAGCTGGGCCAGGCGAATTAAAACTTCCCTTACTCCCTGAATATCCGCCGGTACAATATTTCTGTAGCCATGTAGTTTTCGTCCCGCCCAGGTTTTGTTAAGCATGTAATCGACTTCCAGATTGGTTAATGGCGCCAGGCCAAATGAGAGGTCTTTTAAGCCTTCCACTTCTGTACCGCCCGAACCAAACATCATCACCGGGCCAAATTGAGGGTCACGCACTGCGCCAACGATCACTTCCTGTCCGCCTGGAACCATCTCCTGAACATAAACCCCGGATATTTGAGCATTGGGTAATGCTGTTTTAGCCTGGTTAATAATGATTTGATATCCCCCGCGGACTGATTTTTCATCGGCCAAATTTAATAATACTCCACCGACATCCGATTTATGGCTGATATCCGGTGAAGCGATTTTTAATACAACCGGCAGCCCGATCTCGACCGCCAGGGCAGCCGCTTCTTCTTCATCCCGTGCCAGGGTCATTTTGGCGGTAGGAATGCCATAAGCTTCTAAAATTTGGACTACTACAGTTGCTGCAAGGTGGTTGTTTGCTCCGTGTTCATTGATTAATTCATTGACCAATTCTTTCTGAACGTCCTTCCTGAAAACAGGTTCAGCGGCCGCATATTTTAACAAATCTACTCGTTTAACCAGAGCAGCTAAGGAGGCAGCCGCACGTTCCGGGAAACGGTACTCTGGAATCCTGGCTGCCCGAAGGTGTTCAACTGCTTCCTGGATCAACCTGTCTCCCATTACAGAGATCACTACCGGCTTTTCAGCCTGGTGGATTACCGGAATTAGCTTTTTAGCCACGGCTCCAGCCGTGTGCATGGGCGGTGTTGGGTAGATGACCATAATACTGTCTGTTCCCGGATCACTTAACAACACTTTTAGACAATCAGCGAATTGAGTAGGGGTTGCGGTGGCCAGCATATCCACAGGATTTTGTAAACTTGCCGCTGGTGGCAGGATATTTTGTAATCCGGTTATAGTTTCGGGACTGAAACTGGCCATCTTTAATCCCCTGATTTCCAGGGCATCTGCAGCGGTTACACCGGGTCCACCGGCATTGGTCAACACGGCTACCCTGTTACCCTTTGGCAGGGGGCACCAGGCCAATGCTCTGGCCTGGTCAAATAATTCTTCACTGGTCTCTGCCCGCAGTACACCGGCCCGCCTGAAGACGGCATTGTAAGCGCTTTCTTCACCTGCCAGGGCGCCCGTGTGGGATGCAGCAGCTTTTCGCCCGGATTCAAATCTTCCGACTTTAAGGGCAATAATTGGTTTTGAGGGTGTAATTAGTTGGGCTTCATCGATAAAATGGCGCCCGGATTTAATTCCCTCCAGGTAGAGGGCAATCACATTGGTTTGTCCGTCAGTGGCAATTGGTGCCAATAAATCAGTTTCGGTTATATCGGCTTGATTGCCCAGGCTGATCAATTTGGATATACCATATCCCTGCCCGCGAGCCCAGTCAATCGCAGCTGCGCAGATAGCACCGGAATGGGAAAGAAAAGCAACATCACCTGGTGAAGGCCCAGGAGGGGGCAAAAATGTAATATTCAATGGCAGGTGGGTGTCCAGCAGACCGATACAGTTTGGGCCAATTAATCGGATACCTTCCTCGCGGGCAACCTGAATCATCTCCTCTTCCAGCTGAAGGCCATCAGCCCCAATTTCACGGAATCCGCCTGAGCCAATAATTGCAGCCCGAATCCCACGTTTTCCGCATTCTCGCAAGGCTGGAATTACATATTGCGCAGGGATCAAGACGGCAGCCAAATCGACAGGATCAGGCACCTCCAATACGGATTTATAGATAGGTTTTCCCAATAATGAGCCGCCTTTCAGGTTTACAAAATGAATAGCGCCTTTGTAGCGACTTCTGAAAAGGTTGGTTGCCAATCCGTAACCCAACTTGGTTGGGTCTTGGGAGGCGCCGATCACAACCACGCCCCCGGGATTAAAAAAAGGGTTCAGGGAATTAGAATCTGTCATAGACCAGATTGTAACCTATAGAATTTTACAGATTTGGTTAGACTGGATTGGTTTGACAAAGAATGTTGATTTCGAGAGATTTTTATTCAGTGATGGTCTTGCAGAAAACGTCTACCATTTTGGGATCAAAATGACTTCCGCTGGATCTGCGCAGCTCTGCAATGGCTTCTTCATGCGTGTGGCTTTTACTGTAAACTCTTTCGTCCCTGATGGCTACATAGGCATCAACCACACTTAAAATTCGTGCTCCCTTTGGAATATCCTTGCCTTCCAGACCGTACGGGTAACCAGTGCCGTCATATTTTTCGTGATGAGACCGAATAAGCGGTGACACCGAGGCCAGGTATTTCACAGGAGCGACTATCTGGGCTCCAATGACAGGGTGTTCTTTCATGATCACCCATTCTTTCTTGGTAAGTGCTCCTGTCTTATTTAAGATCTCATCCGGGACACCGATTTTTCCAATGTCATGGAGAATTGCAGCCCACCGGAGATCCACGATTTCCTCTTCGGGTAAGTTCATTGCATGACCAATCTGAGCGATGATCTCTGACATTCGGTGGCTGTGATCTCCTGTATAACTGTCTCTGGCATCCATAGCGGTAGCCAGGGCAACAATTGTTTGCAGGAAATTCTCCTCCAGGCGTTCATGCAATTCAGCCCGTTGTATTGCGCTGGTCGCATAATCGGAAATCACGTTG
>CAXMRF010000047.1:0-13726 GCA_964195965.1 uncultured Nitrosomonadaceae bacterium | reverse complement strand
ATCCATTGATGCAGTTGGTGGTATAAAGCTTACTTGGATCTCGTTTATCTCCAATGGACTGGACATCAATCCGGGAAAGAAAAATAATTTTAGTAAGCTGAATGGAGTTTACGTCGTCAGATAGAGCAGCAGAGTAATTATTTTGGAGGAGTTTATGAGCACAACATCTAAGATCACAGTTTATGGAGCCTATTGGTGTCCAGATTGCA
The DNA here is from genome assembly GCA_964195965.1 of uncultured Nitrosomonadaceae bacterium. Lineage (GTDB taxonomy): Bacteria > Chloroflexota > Anaerolineae > Anaerolineales > UBA11858 > B10-G9. The sequence goes on along the minus strand of CAXMRF010000047.1, from coordinate 13,517 downwards.
CTCGCAGCAAACAATTTCTGGGAGAACATCAAATCCCATACAACTGGGTGGATATTGAAGAGGATCCAGACGGAGAGAAGTATGTCATTCAAAAGAATGATGGAAAACGAATTATCCCCACAATAGAATTTGAGGATGGTTCTATTTTGGTTGAGCCTTCTAATGCTGAATTAGCTCAAAAGTTAAATCTAAAAACATTGGCAGAACGAAGCCATTATGATTTGATAATTTTAGGGGGTGGGCCTGCCGGCCTGACCGCCGCGCTTTATACTGCCAGGGAGGGGATCGATACCCTGGTTGTTGAACGGGCTGCATTGGGTGGACAGGCAGCTACAACACAGTGGCTGGATAATGTTCCCGGTTTTGGCGAGGGAATTTCGGGGGCCGACTTTTCAGGCCAGCTGCGTTTCCAGGCAGAACGATTTGGGGCGGAGCTGCTTCAGGCCCAGGATATTGTTAGTGTCCACAGTCACAGCAACTACCACTGCGTCACTACTGCTGATGGCAGCGAATACAGCGCCCGGGCTTTGTTAATTACTACGGGCAGCCGCTATCGTTTGCTTGGCGTTCCAGGTGAAGATGATTTTATCGGGGCCGGCATTCATTTTTGTGCCACCTGTGATGGTGTTTTTTATAAAGGGAAATCCGTGGCTGTTGTGGGAGGCGGAAACAGCGCCACTGAAGAAAGTTTGTTCCTCACCAGGTTTGTGGATGAAATCACCCTGCTGGTTCGCGAAGAAGAATTGATGGCCAGCCAGATCCTGCAGGACAAAGTGTTGTCTCATCCAAAAATCAAGGTGCTGTTTAATGTTGACGTGGAAGAATTCCGGGGATCCGGGGGTAAACTTGAGTCGGTTTTAATTAAAAACAGCCTGACTGGAGAACAAGAAGAAATATTTCCCGCGGGTGTTTTTATCTTTATTGGACAGATGCCCAATACCGCTTACCTGGAAGAATCTGGGGTTGAGCGGGACAGTTGGAATTTTGTGGTTACTGGCCATGACCTGGTGCATGATCGGGAACGCCCGGAAGGGTTTGAAAAGCGAGACCCTGCAGCTCTGGAAACTAGCCTACCCGGAATTTTCAGCGCGGGTGATGTCAGGGCAGCCAGTACAAAACAGGTGGCTTCGGCGGCTGGGGAAGGCGCCACAGCTGCACTCTTAATTCGCCAATATCTTAAAACAGTTTAGAGTATAATTTGAACTTGAATTTAATTTTTTCATTACTGGATAAGTATTTAAGGAAGTAGCAATTACCGTGGTATGGTAATTGCTACTTAACGTTCTAATGCTAAATAAAAAAGTTCTTGATTGGATTGAAGGTTACTTGCTGAGCAGAGTACTCATTTTTGGGGACTTTATTGGCACTGTTAATAGAGCTGATTTGCTCTTTGATCTGGATACTTCGACTGATTATTTTCGCATATTTGAAGGCCAAAGAATTCAAGCTCTCTCTCTGCCGGTTAAGAGCAGGAACTTGAGCACTCTTTTGGGGGAAATTGAGTTTTATTTTCAGCGGGGCTGGACGTTGATGGATGCCGGGGAATGGACTGAAGCAGATTTTAACCAGATATATGAGTTAAACCGGCAAATCAGCTTTGAGATTTATTCACTGCGTCAAGAAGAATAGAAGGAAGTTTTCCTGGTCTCAATCCAGAATAAATGGTTTTGTCTGTATATTTTTTTCTAATGACCGGAATCTTCTCCATTTTTGAATTATGTTACTATTCATTTGAGAGGAGAAAGAATGACTCAAGTGGAACATGTTTTGACAATTGGTAACAAACTTGGCGAAGGGCCTCTTTGGCATCCTGAAGAGAAGATTCTCTATTGGGTGGATATTGAGGAAGAATGTTTTCACCGTTATTATCCAGAAACTAAAAAAATTGAGACATTTGAGATTGGACAGCCGATTGGCTGCCTGGCTTTTCGCGATCATGGTGGCCTTCTGATGGCCTTGCGGGATGGGTTTGGTTCATGGAGCTGGGACACAAATAAAGTTGAGATTATTACCAATCCTGAAGCGGATCGAGTGGGGGCCCGATTTAATGACGGGAAAGTTGATCGGAAAGGGCGTTTCTGGGCTGGTACCCTGGGAGAGGATGATCAGAGCGCTTTGTACCGATTGGATCCGGACAGGACGGTCCATACAATGGCAACAGGTATTAGTATATCCAATGGAATCGGCTGGAGCCCCGATGACAAAATTATGTACTACACCGATTCTCCCTTGGGGGTGATTTATGCCTATGACTTCGACCTCAATACCGGCTCAATTTCCAACCGGCGGGAATTTGTCAATGTGCCTGCTCTGGATGGATATCCGGATGGATTAACGGTGGACAGCGAAGGTTTTGTCTGGAGCGCCCACTGGGATGGCTGGAGAATCACCCGCTACGACCCGGAGGGGAAAATTGAACGAGTGATAAGAATGCCGATTCAACGCCCAACCAGCTGCTCTTTTGGCGGCCCTGGCCTGGACTGTCTCTATATTACCTCGGCCTGGACTGGGTTAAATGATACCGACCGTCGGGAGCAGCCTTTGGCCGGTGATTTGTTCCAGATTCAGACAGATATTATGGGGCAGGAAGAAAATATTTTCAGTGAGTAAAACCCATGGTAAGCTTGTTTAATATATGAAATCTATTGTGATATTGATTGGTCCAATGAGTACGGGAAAAAGCACAATTGCTAAGTTACTGGCTGAGCGATTAAATGTGCCTCGTATAGAGCTGGATAATGTCAGGCAGAAATTTTATAAAGAAATTGGTTATAACGAAAAATATGCCTCAGATATTGTTGGTCAAGAAGGTATGGCGGAGTTGATTAAGTATTGGAAACCTTTTGAAGCTCATGCAGTGGAACGCTCCCTTGAAGAATATGACCAATGTGTACTAGACTTTGGGGCGGGTCACTCAGTTTATGAGGACCAGGAGTTATTTACCAGGGTGGAAAAAGCGCTCGAACCTTATAAACATGTCATCTTGATATTGCCGTCGCCAGATCTTGACAGGTCTGTTGAAATTGTCAATCAGAGGTTTTCGGAGCTGCTCGTCAGCGAAGTGGGGAAAATTGACCCGGAGTTGTTGGATCTAAACGAACTTTTTGTTCGCCATCCTTCGAACAGGGTGTTGGCAAAAAAAGTGATTTATACAGAGGGAAGGTCACGGGAAGATACCTGCCAGGATATTCTCAGCTGGATCACTGAGGAAGGCAGCGATAATTATAATTTGCATTATTCCCAGTTGAGTTTATTCTAAATCCAGCAATTGCCTGATTATAATTACCAAGCCATTAACAAGAAAGAGGAGGATAGCACTTTGAATGTGATCCTCCTCGATTTTGTTGATTAATTTGTATTGATCGTGATTATTTCCAGTCCAGCGTTAAAACTTCACTGGAGATTGTGTGATCTACACCACCACCATTATCAACAACAGAAACGCCAAACGGAATGGGTTTTGATGGTATATAAACAACGTCGTCATCATGTCCTGTGTTGAGGGGGCGGCGAATTACCACAACCCATTTGCCATCGGACCAAGTTCCCACTGTTTCAATATCACCACGAGAACCAACGGGTTTTGACAACACATAACCAGGAATTATAGCGCCTATATCAAGTGCGGCTGTGTCTAATTCCACTTCTTCCCCGCTGTAGATGAACAGTGCATCAGTTCCTTTGCTGCTCAAAAAGAGCGGACCCGTTTTGTCTTCGTTTCGGTTGTCTGCGTAACCGCCGCTGTCTTTGGCATCGCCGTGATGTGCACTTTCCACATCAGTTGGGTCTTCCTGTGTTCCCCACCATTTATCATCAACGTAGCCAGCGGAGTTGGTTCTGGCTGCTTTCCACTGCCAGGCGTCGTAACGAACATCTTCGCTGCTGGAGCCCATCCACCATTCGTCGGAATTTTCGCTGGTATTGTGGCAGGCTGCACCACATCCTTGGCTGGAAAATTCTACATTGTTGCCAATAGGCCATAGGAACATAATTCGGTCTTCGTTCCCGGATTTGGAAAATTCAGATCCATCCCAGGTCCAGGAATTTTTCAAGACGCTTTTGGTAGCATCTGCCCACTCAGCTCTGAAAACAATATTATTTCCGTCATGAACCGCTTGAAGGGTAATAATAGGCCCAGCTGAATTTCCCTCTTTTGCGGCCTGAGATGAAACTTCCAGTTTTGGTGCATTAGTCCAAAAATCCGCGGAAGCATTCAAAGCAGCGTCATCCACGTTAACAACGGTCAGGGTGTTTGGTTCGGCTTTGGGGGGTGTGGTGCTGCTGCATGCGGCGAGCAGGAAAAACAATGTTACAAAAATGATACTGGCAATCAAACGCTTTTTCATGCTATTTCTCCTTATTGTGATATTAAATTAGTTATTCTGATAAAGCCAGAAGAGTAAAAGTGATGACGATGATAATGTAAAAAATGGCAACCCCGGAAGTAACGGGTTTGCGCCAGGGGCGCCTTTCATCGCTCTTGTCCACAAACGGGAGTAAAATTAAGCTCCCAAAGATAAACAAAGGGATGAGAGCAGTAGCAACAGCTTCCCAGGTGCCAGGAAAATATTTTAAAATTTGAAAATAGAAAAGAAAGTACCAATCTGGCCGGGGCACATAATTGCTACTGGTAGGGTCAGCAGGAAATTCAAGGGGGGCGCGATAAGCCCAGCTGAGATAAGTCAATAACGCCAACAAACCCAGTCCAAGAACGACATCTTTAATGACCCAATTCGGAAAAAAGGGAACATATCTTTTGGACATACTCTTTGCTTTTTGGGTAATGGGTGATGCCATTCCATGAAAACGTAATTGATAGATATGAATGGCGACCAAAACACCGATTACGGCTGGCAAGATCAGTATGTGAGTAGAGTAGAATCGGGTCAGTGTGGCCTGTCCTAATATTTCACCACCGCGCATAAAACGCATGACCCAATCTCCAATCAGCGGTACTGATCCGGCAATCTCGGTACCAACTTTGGTAGCCCAGTACCCTTTTTGATCCCAAGGAAGAAGATAGCCTGTAAATCCAAAGAACAAGGTGATAAAAAGCATTAAAACGCCAGTAAGCCAGTTTATTTCTCGGGGACGTTTGTAAGTAGAGAAAAAATAGGTCCTTAACATGTGGAGCACAACTAATATTATGATTGCGCTGGCCCCATAATGGTGAATACCACGGACCAGCCAGCCTAGCGGCAGTTGATAGGAGATGTAATCCACACTGTTGTAGGCCCCTTCAGAGCTTGGGTCATAATAAAAGGTGAGCAATAAACCGGTTATCCCTTGCAGTAGACCGGCAATTATAGTTAACCCTCCCAATGCGTACAGCCAGTTTTTTGCTACATATAGAGGGACCGGGTATTGTATAAATTCCTTAATCGAGCTGTGAATACCGGTGCGCTCATCTAGCCATTTCGTAAATTTAGACACTTTTGCCATACCTCTTTCTCCTAAATTTTTGCCCAGAGAGTATCATTTTCAATCTTGGTTTGTAAACCTCGTAAAGGTTTAGGGGGAGGGCCGCTTATTACTTCTCCTTCCCGGGTGAAAAAACCAGAATGACAGGGGCATACAAAACGATTGTCGGTTTCATTCCATTGCACAACACAACCCAAATGAGTGCAGGTAGCATCTAAAACGGTATATGAGTCTCCCCCATTATTACTAAATGCAAATAGTGCTCCGCTCGTTTGAATGTCTCGCCAGGCATCCTTGGCGCTTAGACTATAATTTACTCGATTTACCTTGCTGGGATCCAAGTCACTTAACTGGCCAATTTCTACCCATTGTTCAGTAGGTGTTTCTAGTGCTTTGCCAGATAAAAATCGCACTCCGGTGGCACCAACAGAAAGAGTGACAATACCGGATAAACCCCAAAAGCTCGTTTCTAAAAATTTTCGCCGGCTCAGTCCTTTTTTGTCCCATTTTCCAATTGATGGATCAAGTGGGGGAGGATTATTCTCTGACATTTATATTCCTTTCAATATGGTTTGAGCATTTCGCCCACGGATTGCATCGAGTTTAGCATGGTTGGATATTGTGGTGGGTCAGGATTTTGTCAGAAATTGTCTGAATTGTGTCAAAATTCAATATGCCTCGAACCCAATACATTAAATTGATGCTATAAATAATATTAATTAAGCACAATGCCCATTAGGCGGTTTTATGAATGGTATTTCAAATCTAAAAAGGGATTCGGTCCCAACAAATTACCTCAGGCGTGTTAATTCGATCCGTTTTGTATTACCCGTTTTACTGTTCACTGTTGTAGTTGTTTATGAAACCCAGGAACATTGGATTAAAACAGGGCGCTTCGGATTCGAGTTAGTTTCAGAAATTATTTTTTTTGGAATCCTGGGACCTTTGGCTGTATTTGTTGCCTTCAGCTATGTCCTTGACTTGTTAAAAACTCTGGAGACTGCCAGGCAAGAAGCTGAAAATCTAAATCACAACCTCGAATTTCTGGTAGAAGAACGCACTACTGCGCTTGAAACAAAGAACCTGGAATTGGCCAAGGCAATTACAGAATTACATCAACTTGATAAAATGAAATCCGATTTTGTGTCGTTGGTTAGCCATGAACTGCGTGCACCATTGACTAATTTAAATGGAGCATTGGAATTGGCTTTGCAAAACCTGGATCAAATTCCGGAGCAAACACAACGTATTTTGACATTGATGTCTCAAGAGAGCAGCCGATTGACTCTGTTTGTGCGAAATTTACTAGATATGTCACAGTTAGAAGCGGGTAAATTGACCCTCAATGTTGGACCTGTAGCTGTGCTCCCGCTTCTAACCCGCGCAGTGGAAACAGTATTGTCCAACACCACCAGGCCAATAAAATGGGAGACTCCTTCAGATCTGCCTCCAGCATGGGCTGATGAGATATATCTTGAAGAAGTAATCCGGAATCTGTTGACAAATGCTGATAAGTACACCCCCCCTCGAAGTGCACTTAATCTGGCAGTTTCAATTAATGCAGAGGTTATGGAAATCTCTATCACAGATTATGGTCCGGGTATTCCGCTTGATTTGCAAGAAAAAGTTTTTAACCAGTTTTATCGCCAGGAAAATGGCGACAAAATTTCAAGCAGGGGTTGGGGACTGGGTTTGTTTTTTGCCCGCGCTTTAACCGAAGCTCAATCGGGTCAACTGGCGCTCATGTCTCCTGTTCACGAATCATCTCAGTTCCCGGGTACCCGATTTACCATTTCTATGCCTCTGGCAGAAAAGGAAACCGATGACGTTTGAATTGTTATTAATCGATGATGATGAAGGATTAACTGAATTATTGGGAAATTTCCTAAGTAATCAGGGCTATCGTGTGCTTGCGGCGAATGATGGAAAGGAAGGTGTCAGATTCTTTTTTGAACATAATCCTGCCCTGGTACTGCTTGATGTGACAATGCCCCAGCGAGATGGATGGGGAGTGTTGGAACGAATTCGAGAAATGTCAGAAGTTCCCGTTATTATGTTAACCGCGAGGGGAGAAGAAGAAAATATCCTTCGGGGCTTCGATTTGGGAGCGGATGATTATGTAGTAAAACCTTTTTCGTTTGCCCAGTTGGCTGCTCGCATAGGCGCAGTACTTAATCGGGCCGATTCGAGTTTAGCAAATCTAGAAACACAGCTTATTCAAGGTGATATAAAGATAGATATTCCGTCGAAACGCGTTTGGCGTGATAATAAGTTAATTCACCTAACACCAACCGAATATAAATTATTGGTAGCATTAGTTCGTAAAACCGGGGAAATAGTAACTTTGGAAGAATTGGTGAAGGAAGCCTGGGGAGAAAAATATAAAGACGAAATCGGCTATGTAAGACGTTATGTATGGCATTTGCGCAAAAAGATTGAACCTGATCCGGAAACCCCCAGATATATTCATAACGAACGAGGATTTGGATACCGGTTTCTACCACCGGAAGTGCAGTCTCCCGGGTGATGTGCCGTTCACTAAATTGCTTTTGAAAGTATTTCCCCCCCCTTTCCAGTCGTCGGTTCCCGGTCTTTGATTTCCCCTTATAACAATTCCTGGTTTGCTATTTACCTTCTGGGTTTGTAGTGTTTGGGTTTAGGTCTTCGTTTACCCTGCTGATTTTCTGGTTTTGGGATCTCGTAATCAAAATCCTCCAGTGTTCTTCTGGGCAATTTTTGTTTCATGATTTTTTCGATTTTTAAAACTAAAGCCTGGTCATCGGGTGTCACGAAGGTAAAAGCTTCCCCGGTTCGCTGGGCTCTCCCGGTGCGACCGATCCTGTGAATATAAGCATCGGCAGTACCTGGCATATCAAAATTAATCACGTGGGAAATACCGTCAATATCCAATCCTCGAGCCGCGATATCTGTCGCCACCATAATCTGGTACCTGCCTTGTTTGAATCCATTCAATGCTGCCCGGCGTTGGCCCTGGGTGCGGTCGCCGTGTAAGCTTGTTGCTTTGTAATCGGTGCGCTTGATTTTTTTGAGCAAATTCTGGGCGCGATGTTTTGTTCGGGTGAAAATTAAAATTGATTTTGCATCAGTCTGGTCAAGCAGTTTGATCAATAAGCGATTTTTAAGATGATGTTCCACGGGGAATAATGTATGGTCTACGGTATGAGCTGGACGGACAAGCCCGATCGATACTCGTTTAGGATTATTCGTGGTTTGAGATGCTAGTTGAACAATTTCCTTGGGGAAAGTTGCGGAAAACAACATGGTTTGCCGCTGTTTCGGTACTTGGCGGAGTATGCGTTTGATGTCTGGTAAAAATCCCATATCCAGCATCCTGTCCGCTTCGTCAAGCACCAGGATCTCAATTTTTCCTAATTTGGCATGCTTGTGTTGCATATGATCCAGCAGTCGGCCCGGGCAAGCCACCACTATTTCCGCACCTTGTTTTAAAGCCTCTATTTGAGGTGCAGCGCCAACCCCGCCATAAATAGACACACTTCGGATTTTAGTCCCATAGCTTAATGTTTTAATGGCCTCATGGATCTGTTCGGCCAATTCACGAGTAGGAGTAATGATTAAAACCCGGGTTTGTTTGCCCGGGACAGTAAGTAGTTTTTGCAGAATTGGCAGTACAAAAGCCGCTGTTTTGCCCGTGCCTGTTTGGGCAGTCCCGATCAAATCTTTCCCGGCCAGGGCTAATGGAATGGCTGAGGCCTGGATCGGCGTGGGCTGCTGGAACCCTGCTCGTTTAATGGCAGTATTTATGCGTGGATCGAGATTGAACTGATTGAAGCTCATAAAAAATCCTTCTATTTCAATATTTCAAAAATTACCAGGGGAATCAAGCAACGTTATATCAAAAACGGGACCGACTGCCGAGTAAGTAGTTAACCGGGGCTGATAGTACCTGAAAATAAACATTTGTCAAGCACCCCGACTTGCTTTGAAGACCGGTAATCTGGGAATATTTTGGGATACAGTCCTGTAGTGATCAGCTTTGCCATCTTGAAAAGTTCGATTATTTATAACCCTTCCGGGATGGATTTTAACCAGATTTTTCTCAAATTAAGGAGCGATTGTACTGGATGGTAACGGCAGTAAGGATTATGATATAGGTATTAATAGGAAGGACCCCTTCGCAGGACTGGATTGTTGGTTTTAGCAGGATAATCAAACACTCTCAGAGAGAAAGAATTTGTATGAATAATGAACGGGTTATCGATATACTTTCCAAGATTGATTATTTTTCTAAATTAGATTCAACTGCCTTACAACTGATCAGCGGGGCTGCGCTTCAGCAAACATATCAAGAAGGACAAATGATATTTGCGGAAGGTGAGCCATGCATCGGGCTATATATCGTCGAATATGGTTGGATCCGGGCGGTAAAAATATCAGCCGAGGGAAGAGAGCAGACAATCCGATTTGTTGGACCGGGGGATGTTTTTAATGAGGTTGGCGTAATGGCAGGAGGAGTGAATCTGGTAACCGTTGAAGCACTGGAACCAGTAAAGCTGCTTATCATTCAACGAGAAATCATATTAGATTTGGTGGAGCAGCACTCAACTTTGGCAATAATGTTAATAGAAAATCTGGCAAAACGCGTTCTCTATGCGATGAATATGGTTGTTGGTCTTTCATTGCACTCGGTTGAAAGCCGACTGGCGCGTTTTTTATTGACAGAAGCAAAAGACAATATCATCAGCAGGAAAAAATGGACAACCCAGGCTTTCATCGCTGCTCAAATTGGAACTGTTCCAGCTGTAATCAACCGGGCTTTCTGCTCATTTGTTGAAGACGAGATCATCGAGCTGGAAAGAAACCAAATTATGATCTTGAATAATCCAGAACTACAAAAAATAGCCACATTAACTGAATAAGAGAGTTTATTATATAAATAGTTATCCGGGTACACTACCGGAAATTGATAGCAAAAAAGAAGTAAGGAGTCATGGAATCCTCTGTTGTGTAGAGAAAAGCCACGATCCCTTACTTTTTTTTCTGAACCGATTCCTTCCTGAACCCCTATTTAAACCCCAAATCCGTACTAAATATACTTAAGTTGAGGACAATTTGTCACTTAATTGTTATGCTGAGTGTAATTCAAATAACAAGAGCATATTTTTAAGGAGATGAAAATGAAGAACCTGTACAAAATTGTTGCGTTAATGATGCTTGTTGCTCTCTCCCTGGCAGCTTGCACCCCTGCCGCTGCCCCGGCTGATGTGGCAGTGGACGAGGTGGTGCCCGATGCTGCCCCGGCAGAAGATACAGCAGATGAGGCAGCAGATGAAGCCGAAACTGAAGTAGAAGTAGTGGTTGAAGGTTTTTCCTGGGACCAGGACTATATTACTGAAGTCCCACCGATCATGATGATGGATCCGTATTTTGAGATTTTTGGACAATCACAGGTACCGGTTCCTTATTATTATGAGACAGCAGTTAAATTGGCCGGCCACTCCTGTGGAGCGACCTCGGGTGCATGGACAATTGCCAAAAAGGCACTTGAAGTGCTCTATCCTGACGGAGAAGTTCCCGTTCGCGGTCAAATTGCTGTAGAAGCCCCCGGCGCTGAAGATGAATGGTTTGTGGGTGTGTTTGGCGAAGTGATCACTTATATCACAGGCGCTTCCCCCAAAACCGGTTTTATTGGCGCAGAGTTTGGACAAACTGATAATAAATTTGTGCGACAGAACAAGATGGTTTATGCAGAGGAACCCACCGGACAAATGCCCCCGCAGAGAGAATGGATTTTTACCCGTCTTGACACTGGTGCAAAAGTAGGCGTGAAATTTAATCTAGTAGTGATTACCCCCATTGTGACTCCTGAACGACAGGCAATGGGTAAGAAATTGGCTGCAGGTGAGGCTACTCCTGAAGAGGCCGCTGATTATTATGTGTATTGGAATGATCGAGCGAAATTTGTATTTGAATATGCAGATACCCTGGATGGATTCTTCCCGGTCACTGTTTATCAAGAAGCCCCGATAACAACTGGAGAAGCGATTGCAGAAGTAGACGCAGCTGAATATGCTGAAGGTTTTACCTGGGATCAAGACTATATTACTGAAGTTCCCCCGATTATGATGTTAGATCCGTACTTCTCGATCTTTGGGCAGTCACAGGAACCAGTTCCTTATTATTATGAGGAAGCTGTCAAACTGGCTGGTCACTCTTGCGGTGCCACAACAGGAGCATGGACAATCGCCAAAAAAGCTCTTGATGTACTCTATCCTGATGGAGAAATTCCTGTTCGTGGGCAAATTGCCGTAGAAGCCCCCGGAGCAGAAGATGAATGGTTTGTCGGTGTCTTTGGTGAAATTATCACCTTTATTACTGGCGCTGCTCCCCACACCGGTTTTATTGGTGCAGAATTTGCTCAAACTGATCAAGTCTTCTTGCGCCAAAACAAAATGGTCTACTCGGAAGAACCAACCAAACAGCTTCCTCCATTCCGGGAATGGATCTTCACCCGCCTGGACACTGGCGTGAAAGTAGGCGTAAAATTTAATCTCGTTGTGATTACTCCTATTCCAACCCCCGGACGTGTTTCCATGGGGAAGACTATGGCTGCAGGCGAAGCTACCCCCGAAGAGGCTGCTGACTATCAAGAATACTGGAACGCTCGGGCAATGTTTGTATTTGAAAAACAAGATATGGATGGATTTTTCAGTGTGAAGGTTTATGAGTAAATCCTTCAGGGCTTGCCTGAAAACTAGATAAGAAAAAAAATAAAAAAGGTAGAAGCTCATAACGACTTCTGCCTTTTTTATCGGAATTATGTACTTGACATTAATCAAGATCAGCAGGATAAAAAGAAATACAATAGTAGTGCACAAAATATGTTACACTGTTTGTTCATTAAGACCTATTTATAAAGGAAAGGAATAAAATGGAAAACAAAAAAACCAACTGGAAAATTATGGCAGCAATAGCCCTGATTGTGGGCTTGTTTATTGTTTTTGTTGCCCCAGGTATGTTTGACAAAACAATGGATACATTGATTTTGAAACAAACAAAACAGGCAACAGCCATTAATGCCGGGCACTTGAGCCGATTGTACGTCGGATCAATTTACAGCGGTATTGAAATGCTGGTCGGCCTGGCTTTGGTTGCGATCTCTGCGGCTTTATACGCAGGGAAAAAATGGGCCTGGCCAACAGCGATGATGCTGCTTGCCATCCCCGCGATGGTAAATGGTTATATCGGTTTGGGGTGGTTGGAAAACCTGAAGATGTTTCCCCCGGCGTATATCACCTTCTTCCTTAGTTTAGTTGCCTTCTGGGCAATGCTCTTCTTGAAAGAAAACGACAAGAAAGTTAAAAACATGATGTTCTGGGTCTACACACTTTTAGGTATGCTTGGTGCCCAGGGTTTTATGCTTTTCCCCCATGCCCTGCGTGTAATTCTAAAAAGCCCCGCTGATGCGCTTCTGAATCCAGCCAACGCTGTTCTGCTCCGCACTGGCCCCATTATGTTCTTAGTGGTCATTTTTGCAGTCCTCGCCGTTTGGAAACTTTCCCAGCGTGAAGTATCAGGCTGGTATATGGCCCTGCTTACTGGTGCGATGATGATTATCGGTTCATTCCCCGCCCACTATGCTCGCCCGTTAGTTGCCTCCCTGGTTCCGAAAGGCACCCTGGCAGCTTCAGTTTTCACATCCACTTATTGGATGGCTGGCGCGCAAGGAATCATCCTGGTAGCTTTGCTGCTAATTCCTGCCACCAAAGCTCTTCTTGTAGACGAAACCGAATAATTTCCCAATCAACAGAAAAAAGAGGCACCGTGTTTTGCGGTGTCTCTTTTTTTTTAAACCCTGTCTAACAAGACTATTGGTGGCTCTGCAATATTGCGTACTGTGATTCGTGCAGCAAAGATTGATAACCTTAAATGAATCCAGTTTTGGGAGATTGACCTTGGGGCAGTTTTCTTCCCTGGACGACAACCTGCTATTAAGGACTATAATCAATTATCAGAGTTTGTCTGTTTTGCAGAAGGAGATTTAGATGACTATAAACTTTACATCGGATTTGATTATTAGATTAGCTTTTGCCGCCCTGCTGGGCGGCATCCTGGGC
>CAXMRF010000046.1:3353-13977 GCA_964195965.1 uncultured Nitrosomonadaceae bacterium | reverse complement strand
GGTTGCTGTAAATCGAAGTTCTTTTTCTCTCTCGTCATAAAGCAGGATAGAGATCACACAGCACTCCAATAAATCCGCTGCAGATTCTAGAATATTCTGCAGCAACAATTCTGGTTTTAATGTGGAATTCAAGATAGCGCTGATTTCCACAAGCTGTGCTATTTTCTGTGTTTTTTTACGGATTTCAGGTTCCGTAATAGATGTTGTCAGAGATTTAAACATAAGAAGACCAGGTGTTTGAATTTTATTGACTGGTTTATTATAGTCCAATGAAGCTCTTTTTTACCTTTTATTTTCGAAAGTTGGAATGGCTCACTCCTCAAACCTTGAATCTTCAAGTTGTTTTCTCAGGTCGTGTTTTCCAGACTGAACAATATCCTGTTTGTCTTTGTTGGCATACCTGATTTCAGCATCTTTCAATTTTGTGTTTGAAGCCCTGGCAAGGATGCTTGTTTTTTTACAATGAGGACAAATTACCAATTTTCCTACCAATAAGTTTGGAGACAGCACCGACCTTGATAAAGGCAATTCACAACGAGGACAAACCGCCCCTCCAGCTCGACCATATTTTCCGGGCACAAACTCTTTATTTCGATTTAGAACAAGGGGCACCCCAACACCCAACAAGGTCAATATTGCTACACCAATTAAGATTGGCCCCAGGAGTTGTTGGGTTTCACCGAAGGCTTGATCGGACGAGAGGAATGATTTAGTGATACGATTGGACTCAATCCGAGTATCATTCAACAGCGTTCCCACCGCGGTCAATTTATGTTCACCATCAGCATAAGTACTGGTATGAAACATAAATTGAAATGGCTCCGAGTCAACCGTGGCTATCATTTCTTCGTCCATAAAAAATTCAACCTTTTCTAATTCTTCCGGAGGGTTGTCAATTTTAAGCGTAAAATTTCCCTGAATTTTTCCCAGTCCACCATAACCAAAATTTCTTATGAGCCGGAGTTGAAGAGAGCTGCTTTCCTGGCTCGCAAACACAACAACCGGGATAAAGACAGCCACTGCCGTTACTAAACACACCAACCAATTTGATTTTTTCATACAATTATTTCCACCTCGAAAGGATAGTTTCCCGTTGGAAAATCTGGATTGCAAAATAAAACAAAATACTGTCAAGCACAAACAGGACAGCTGCCATCCAAAGAATAAACTCCTCATTAATCAAGATTAAACCGGACATCTGTCCAATAAATAAGCCTACCACAGGAAGCACAAATACTGCCGAAATTTGTTCCGCCACCCGGGGATCATTCACCCTGGAGGAAATCATAACCGAGATACTCACTCCCATCAACGAAAGCAGGGGGCCAACCAGAAAGATTGCAATCATCCAAAGAGGATCAAAAAGTTTTCCAACCACTTCCGGATTAGACACCATTAAGTGGGCTCCTGCTGCATAGATGAGATATCCACCCCAGGTAGTTAATACCGCTGGAATCACAGCAGCCAATCCTTTCCCTATCAGGATTTGCAACGTGGTCACCGGCGTTGCCAATAACGGCTCCAAGGTTCGGGTTGTTTTTTCTCCCACAATGCTATACGAGGCAATGGTCATTGGCACAATGACCGGCACCATCATAAACAACAAGATAAACTGGGTGACAATGTAATACAACATACAATCCCCGCCATTTAATCCCCCACAAAGAGGGACAAATTGCGGCGGTATATCTGCTATAGAAATGGCCGCAAAATCATCAGATCTCCCTGTATAGTACAGCGTAACCAAGGGAATCGCCGTGATCATCAGCGGAAGAAAAGACACAGAAAACAACACAAGTTTATTTTTAAAAACTTCCCGCCATTCCTTTATAATTATTGCCTTTATTTTATCCATGGTCATTTCCCTCAACTGCTCCCATCAATTCAAGATAAACATCTTCTAATCGCCTTTTGAGCTCACCCACAAACTGAACCTCCGCTCCATTCTCCACCAACTCACGGATCAAGATCGGGTTTTGAGTTTCTGGGTTTTCCACCGCGGCCAGGATTTTATTATCCACTATCTCTATTTCCGATACCCCTTTGAATTTTTCCAGTATATTTACCAGCTCCAGTTTCGCCTCTGTTAAATGAAAAACAACTTTTCTGCCAAATATTTTCCTTCGCAGCTCTCCTGGCTCATCTAGCGCCAATAAATGTCCAGAAACCACAGCAACCCGGTCGCACAAACGGTCCGCTTCTTCCAGATTATGAGTGCATATTATGATCGTTCGCCCCTCTTCTTTTAACTCTATGATAAACTCCCTCACCAATCGCGAAGCTTGAGGATCCAATCCACTAGTGGGCTCATCCAGAAACAACACCTCCGGTTCATGAAGCAACGCCCGGGCGATTGCCAATTTCTGCCGCATACCTTTAGAAAAAGTACCCACAGGCTCAAACCTTCTTTTCCACAAACCCAGCAGATCCAGGTAGCGCCGAATCTGGCTAGAGACATTTTCCATATCGTGCATGGCGCCAAAAAAAGCCAGGTTCTGTTCTGCTGACAAAGCGTCATACAGCCCTGGCGCTTCCGGCAGCAATCCTATTTTTCTACGAATCTCCTGGTCTTGCTCGCCCACCCGGAAACCCGCCACTGTTGCTTTCCCGCCGGTTGGAGCCAACAAAGCCGCCAACATGCGAACCGTAGTGGTCTTTCCTGCCCCATTAGGACCCAACAAACCAAATACTTCCCCTTTTTGAATAGACAAAGATAATTGATTTACCGCCGTGAGTTCACCAAATGACCGGGTCAGGTTTTCAGTTACTATTACAGGATTATTTTCAATCATATCGGCTCTCTTCCAGGTGTTCTGATGTAATTTGAGAAGCAGAAAGCTGCACAGGCGGCGGAAGCGGCGGTTCCTGATCTTTTTCCAGAGGATCTTTCTCCCGAATCCTCCAACCCCAAAACAAGAACCCAAAACCAAACAAGAAAAGCACGCCTTCAAGAAGAACCACATTCAACTTTTGAATTCCAACAACAGCAAATGCATTCAATACAGTATGCCCTAAAATAGCAACAACCAACCAAAGGATGTTTTTCTGCCTCACGCTTTTATATACCATTAAAGACGCACCCAGGTGAAAAGCCATCGCAGAGACACGCTCCCAGGCGCCCAATAACGAATACTGCCAGGGCACAGACCAATATACTTCAAGCTGAGATTTAACAAGCGCTACTTCCTCAGAGCTAAAAGACAACAAAGCGTTTTCTCCACCCAGCACCAGGACCTGAGTCAGCGCAACCAGCGTCACCAACCCCAACAAAAATGCCTCAACGCCGCCGTGGCCAATCCCATACTTTACCGGCAGAAGCTCGCCAGGGCTACCCTTCAACCAGGTACGAAATATCAAATACCTTGTAATTTCCTCAAAGAGACCTGCGGACAAACCCGCTGCCACCCCCAGAACCAACAAAGAAACTCCAGACTGAGCGGAAGCCTGGATTCCCCAGGACTCCAATACCGGCATCATCAAATATTGATTAAAAGGGATATGCCCCACTTGAGAAAGAACAAAAGCCGCCGCCCCAATCCATATTGGCCGAAAACCTTCTTTCCCCCGGCGGAATATCCATAGCGCCGCCAAAATGGGAATACCTATCATTAGAGCGGTATTTGCGATTCTGAGAACTAGATTAATTGTTGTCATATTTGCTACTGTTTCACGTGAAACATCCTCCTGTTCTTAGTAAAATTTTCCCTCTTCTGGAGGGATTCCCCTCTGTTTATCCTTGGTTTGTTGGTTGATTCTTCTCCTTCTGAGGAGGAATTTTAAACTCAATTTTCCTCCTGGGCGATCTTTTCAAAATATGTTTTAATCTCGTCTGGTTTAAATCCCAGGCAAGTGGCCTTGCGGAGATAAAACCTGGTTAATCCTTCAATACTCTCAATTTTTAAGTCCTGTCTTTGGTTTGTTTTGTTTGGCTTCAGAATAAACGTGCCTCTGCCTTGCTGGGTTGAAATAATTGCTGCCTGATCCAGAATTCGATACGCTCTGGCAACGGTATTAAAATTAATGCCCAGTTGGACTGCCAGCTCCCTGGTTGTTGGAAGTTGGTCCCCTGGCCCTAGTTTCTCTTTTTCAATTAGAGCGAGGACCTGGTTGGCAATTTGGTCACATAATGGTATTCCGCTCTGAAATTCAATCTCGATATCCATTGGATCTCCCAATTGATCACAAGTAATATTGTATCATTGTATCACGTAGCAGAATTATGGCAAGGTTTATTACATCCCAATACCCGGCCCGGACGATTTTTTTAACTGGCGTTTCATGACTTATCCTTGAAAGAAATTAGGCTTACTTGACCTCAGTTCCTCTATTAGGTATACTAGTCCTCTATTGGCCGGAGTGGCGGAACTGGCAGACGCGCGCGACTCAAACTCGCGTTCCCTTGAGGATTGTGGGTTCGATTCCCACCTTCGGCACCAACGATACAAAACCCGAACCAGAGTGCTCTGGTTCGGGTTTTGTTTAATTGGGCAGTTGGAAAAAAATGGAATATACTACATTTGCTCTATTTTGGTTATCTTTGGAGAGGAGGAAATCGTTGAAAAAAAATATTCTTGTTTTGAATGGCAGTCCGCGTAATAACGGAAACACGGCTGTTCTTGCCGATCAACTTGCTGCCGGGGCAAATGAAGTTGGGGCAGAAGTTGAACAGGTGTTTCTGCACGGTCTGGATATCCGCCCCTGTGATGCCTGCGATTCTTGCCAGAAAGGCGGCAAAGGCTGCGTCATTAGCGATGACATGCAAGACCTTTATCCCAAAATGCTTGCTTCCGATACCCTTGTGATTGCCAGCCCGGTTTATTGGTACAACATGACAGCACAAACAAAGCTATGTATTGATCGTTGGTATGCCCTGGAAACTCCTGACGACTTTGCGCTAAAAGGGAAAAGGCTCTCTCTGTTAATGGTTTATGGAGACAGAGATTTGTATTCCTCCGGCGGAATTAATTTAATTTATACTTTGGAAGGAATTTGCCGCTATGTAGGCATGGACTTTGATGGCATAGTTCATGGATCAGCCATGAATATCGGTGATGCAGAAAACAATTCTGAATTGATGGAACAGTCTTACTTGTTGGGAAAAAAGCTGGGAGCTCCAGATTAATGCGGTGTTGTTCCTTCTCTTGTTTTTTCTCTTGTTATTTTTCTGTTGTGCTATTCTTTCTTTTTATTCATTTCTCCTTTTATACCGAGGATCAATTTATCTGTACCGTTCCCTTCCATCAAGAGGCGTTATAATTTAACTGGATTTTCATATTTCGAAGGAGATCGAATGCCCTCAACCAAAGACATCCTGGCCGTGATTATGGGCGGAGGACAGGGAACCCGTTTATTTCCATTAACCAAAGTCCGTGCAAAACCAGCTGTGCCTATTGGTGGCAAATACAGGTTAATTGACATCCCTATCAGCAATTGTATTAATTCCAATATAGACCGGATTGCATTATTAACCCAATACAACTCTGTTTCTCTTCATCGCCATATCACCAGAACGTATAATTTTGATCCCTTTCATCGGGGCTGGGTTCAGATATGGGCAGCAGAACAAACCATTCTTAATGACAGTTGGTACCAGGGAACTGCTGATGCTGTCCGCCAACAAATGTTTGAAATACACAGTTCCGGAGCGGACTATACGCTAATCCTGGCAGGAGATCATTTATACAGGATGGATTACGAACAAATGGCACGCCATATGTGGGAAAACGAAGGTGATATATCTATCGCCCTGCAGCCTGTTTCTTTAGAGGCTGCTCCACAATTGGGTATTCTCAAACGTGGAGAAAACCATGTAATCACAGATTTTGTTGAAAAACCAAAAGATCCTGATGTCCAACAATCATTTATCAGTCGTGATGATCCATTAAAACCCTTACTGGGATCTATGGGTATTTATCTTTTTAAAACCTCCGTTTTAGATGCTTTGCTCCAAGAGCTGGATGTGGATGATTTTGGCAAAGAGATTATTCCTCATGCCGTCCACACCCATAAAGTCGTGGGTTATGATTTTGAGGGTTATTGGGAAGATATTGGAACTATTCGCTCTTTCTATCATGCCAATCTGGATATGACTCACCCTTCACCCCCTTTTAATTTTTACGACTTAAACAATCCTATCTATACCCACGCCCGGTTCTTGCCAGGATCTATTATTGGGGGCGCTCAATTAGAAAGTGTTTCCCTCTCGGATGGATGTACTATTGGATGCGCTGAGATCACCCGTTCCGTGATCGGTTTAAGAAGTCAAATACAGGATGGGGCGTTCATAGAAAACACTGTTATTATGGGTGCAGATTATTATGAAGAAAACAGCACCAAAAGGAATTCCATACCAATTGGAATTGGTAAAAACTGCTCCATAGAAGGAGCTATTATTGATAAAAATGCCCGGATTGGCGCTGATGTTATTATTAAATCTTTTCCCCCTGGAACCGAAATTGACGCTGAAAATTGGTTTATCAGGGACGGAATTGTCGTCATCCCTAAAAGCGTGGTAATCCCTGCCGGGACAGTCATTTCTCCGGATAATTAGCTTTCCCACTCTTTATTACGGAAATGGTTTGCGTATTAATAATTACCTAATCTTCTTCTTTTTTCTGTGGATAAGTACACGTATTGTGTGGATAACCCCCTCTTTTTGGGGATAACTTCCCTCTTTTAGTTTCCTTTTTAGTGGAAAAGTACCCCTCTTTTCCACAGGTTTTTGCTCAATTAAGTCCGTTTCTACAAATTTCCCTCATTCTTTCAACTTATTCATTATTATCCCCAGCTCTTTGTGGAAAGGTTTCCTTTAATTAATAATTTCTTATCCCCTGTATAAAGGATCTGACTGATCTGTACTGCCTGCATATAGTACAAATATACCCTCAATTAAAATCCTTTCTATTCTAAAAGGTCTTTATCCACTTTTCCACAAGCCCTACTACTATTACTAAATAACTATTAATTAACAAATAGGGGATAAGTTAACCCTTACAAACAAAATCCCTTCCCATTTCATTTTCCAGTCCAATTAGCAGCTCTTTTTTCTAGAAAAGACTTCATACCTTCTTTTTGATCTTGTGTTGAAAAAAGATTGATAAATAAATCCTTTTCTTTTTGCATTCCAGTGGATAAACTTCCTTCATAAGAATGATTGATTGCTTCTTTTGCAGCTTGGATAGCTAGGGGAGCCCTGGCTGCAATTTCTTGGGCCAATGAGATGGATTGGGTTAAATAATCTTCTACAGAATACACATAATTTACCAGTTGTAGATTTAATGCTTCTTCCGCAGTTATGGTTCGGTTATTTAATATCATTTCCATGGCTAACCCTTTTCCTACCGCACGGGTTAATCGCTGTGTTCCCCCTGCGCCAGGGATAATACCCAGATTTATTTCAGGTTGACCAAATTTGGCGGTACTGGAAGCGATAATCAGATCACAGGACATTGCCAATTCAATTCCTCCACCCAGGCAGTATCCAGATACTGCAGCAATAACAGGTTTTTTTATTTGCAATATTTGATCAAAAGCCGGAATAAATGGACTTTCTTCCATTTGTGAAGGACTGGCATCCACCATTGCAGATATATCTGCTCCAGCGGCAAAAGCCTTTTGATTGCCAGTTATAACCATTGCCCCAATATTTTCCTGATTATCAAAAGAAACCAAGGCATTCATAATTTCTGATAATAGTTGATGATTAAGTGCATTGTAAAACTCTGGCCTGTTGAAAGTTACCAGTCCCACTTTCCCCTGGGTTTCAGTGAGGATAAGCAAAGTATCATTCATGGGTAGTCCCTCCTCAAAAAAGTAGAGTAGATAAGTTATTTATTACAGAGAGGAATTTCGTCTTTATTGAGAATTCCATTTAAAGATAGATCAAAATAGGGAGATGGATCCAATGTGTTTTGAATTTTTAACTCATTTAGAAAATTTCCCTGGCCATCATCCATTACTATTGAAAAATGAAGATGGATGCCTACCGGGTTTCCTGGCGTTCCTGAGTAATTGCCCTGGTAACCGAGCAGGGTTCCCTCTTGAACAAACAATTCTTCTGTTCCAGGAGGGAAATTATTAACAATATAGGAATTTCCATTGGAATCGGCTAAATGAGTATAGTAGGTCCAAATTTGACGTTTTGTATTGAGGGGGTCTTGAGGAATCCGGATAATCAAAGAAGACTTCCAATCGGGCATACGAGTCAGGTAGCCATCATAGGCAGCATAAACTGGAGTTTCCCCGGATTTTTCTTTAGTAAATATATCAATTCCCTGATGACGGTGACCCGGGCGAAAAGAGTCATCCCAAAGAAATCCAATATATCCTTCGGTAGGAAAATAGAAAGCAGTTGAAGGGGAACAACGCTCTCCGGCTTCAACTATCCAATCAAGGTGAGATTGAGGATTTCGGATCCAGCTGACAACTCTTGTACTTCGGAGAGAAGATCCTTTTCTGGATCGGAAAAAAAAGAAAACAAATGAGGTGATAAAGATTAATAGTAAGGGAATTAGAACCCATTTGAGGAGTGATTTTGAAGGGGAAGATTTCATTGTTACTCAATTGTTGAGGATAAAGATTTAATTCTATCCAGAGAATCTTCCTGATAAGAACCACTGAGTAGAATTACCATTCCTGCAGTTATTTCATGGAGAATATCCCCTGCTTTTTCTCCAGCAGAGGACAACAGCGCTTTTTCAAAGGAAGACTTGTCCTTAAATGAGAAGCTGTATATTCGGCGGATATGATTTTGTCCATAAAGGCATTTATCAATGGTGGAAATGGATTCTTTAATTAATCCTGGCATCTTTTCCGCGGTTTCAAGAAAAGAGGGCCAGTATTTATCAAAGGAATTTATATCAACGCTAACCGGAATTAGAACAAGAAGCTGATACATATTATTGGAGGAAATCAGGCAGTATAAATGTGATAGACATTTCCACCTTTTTCTTTTGCTTTGTACATGGCGATGTCTGCTTTTTTAACCAGATCTTCAACGACTGTGCCATCATCAGGGAAAAACGCAATACCTATACTGGTTGTGATATTAATTTCATAACCTTCCAGGTGAAAGGGAGTACTGAGAGCAACAAGAATTCTTTCCGCTGTCAGAATGGCATCCTGGTTTTTAACCATTTCAGGCAAAATTAAAAGAAATTCATCACCTCCCATCCTCGCTACCGTATCACTCTTGCGAAGTAAACCAAGCAAGCGTTGAGCTACTGACTGAAGGAGAATATCTCCAACATTATGACCAAAAGAATCGTTAACTTTTTTTAATTGATCCAAATCAAATAACATTACTCCAATCTTCTGTTTATTTCTTTGGGAGCGAGAAATTTCCAAATTGATTCTTTCATTAAATAACCTACGATTAGGTAAACCTGTCAACGCATCATGGTTGGCTAGGTGTTTGATCGCTTTTTCTGCTTTTTTACGGTCAGCGATTTCCTGCTGGGCCTGCTCGTAGAGATTGGCGTTCTGTATGGCTATTGAAGCTTGGTCAGCCAGAAATTCCAGAGCTCTAATTTCATATTCACTGAAGGTATGGGCGCGCTGCAATGCCACATTCATAACGCCAAGGACTTTATTGCCTATCTTTAAGGGAAGACTTATTATAGACCCTTCCCAGGGACGATCTTCAAATAGGGGAGAGTCCAAGGTATTGTCTACAACTATTTTTGTTCCTTCTCTAGCAACTTGATAAGTCAGCCCATTCGGGCGGGGATCCATAAATGGAGTTCTTTGTTGTTGTCCATTAAATACAGCTGCTGCAAAGGATATAACGCCATGGTCATATAAAAATATGTGGGTATCATCCGCAGATACTAATCCCATCGCACTATCCAAAATTGCTTCCAGAACAGAATCCAGAGAAAGGTTCATAGTGAGATGAAGGCTGGCTTTCCTGATGAGCTGAAGTTCGCTTAATCTTTTATTGAGATTATCTTCAACCAGGGTTTTATCCTGGATCAGAGCAGATGTTTTATGGAGGGCTTCTATAAAGGGGTATAACAAGGAGCTTTCCAGGGCTTCTTTATCAATTAAGTAAAAACCTAAAGGAAGGGCCTGAGATACAGAATAATTATGATCGGATACCAGCACCAAAGGGTTTCCTGAATAAGTGTCCAAGAGTAAGGAAACTTGCTCTTCCAGACTTCCTGAATAGGAAGAAATATCCACGAGACCAACCCAATTGGTGTTCTTGATAGTAGCAGGGATTTCTGCGGAAGGGGAAGCCAGATGGTTTACCTGAATAAACGAATAAGAGGATAAAGAATCTCTGACTTTTTTTGAAAAACCCGATTTTTGGGATAGGCTAAGAACGTGAATAATATCCATACAAAAAAGTATTGGAACAGGTGATTTTTAGGTGTTTTATGATTTATTCATCCCCGGGTTAGTTCCCTAGAGAAGGTAGTTCTATAAAATTATACTTCAGGTATAGGATTTTCAGAGTGTATAACCTGAATAATCCGTAAGCCCGTTCATGGTTTACCGGGAATAGAATTATGGTAAGATAGGCCTAAGCGGAGGATTGGATCGAGGAGATCCTAAAGAGGAATGACTGAAAAAATTACAATCATTGAAGGACCAACCCCGGAATTTCGTGAAGTCAACGGAC
>CAXMRF010000046.1:0-3343 GCA_964195965.1 uncultured Nitrosomonadaceae bacterium | reverse complement strand
TTTTACACCGAATTGAGAGCCTTCGACGGGGTTTCTCTGGTCGATCGCTGCGGCAGCGCCTGGCAGAAAAACGATAGCATTGTTCTTGAATATCGGACAGAAGTAGGGATCATTGACGAGATTACTATCCTTGCTGCAAATTCTGAAGAAACAGAAGACGGCGATCTAATTCAGCTATGGGTTCGCCAACCCCGTGAAGATGTGGAATTTGAGTTGAAATTTGACGACGGGGACGATGAAGAAGATTATTTTTAAAAGGATCTGAAGGACAAAAAAACTCCCCGTCTGGGGAGTTTCTTTCTTTAAGCGGAAGCCTATTCTTCCCAG
The DNA here is from genome assembly GCA_964195965.1 of uncultured Nitrosomonadaceae bacterium. Lineage (GTDB taxonomy): Bacteria > Chloroflexota > Anaerolineae > Anaerolineales > UBA11858 > B10-G9. Next base: position 3,016 of record CAXMRF010000046.1, on the reverse strand, counting down.
AATTCTCCTTCAATAATAGCATCATCCGCGGCTGAATTTTTCTCCTGAATTTCCATTTCTAACCGGATTTCTTCAACTAATTCATCAGGCACAAGAGCCAGGAAGAATTGGAGGAAAAGAGTGATAACTACCGCGTCGTCAAATGGACCAGGAATGAAATCAGGATAAACGAGATAGAAAAAGGACAAAAAAGGGAGCAGTTTAACCAGTGGGTGAACCCTTTTATCCTTCATTAGTTGAAATATGAGTTGGAGTTGTTTCACCATAATCTTAACCAAAGACCTCTGATATGAACGCTGAATAATTATACTACTGTAAGGTAGGAGAGGTCTGTATATCTTGTATAATCACAAATATGATGTTAAAAACACCTTTACAGGGACTATTATTTGATTTTGATGGTTTGATACTGGACACAGAGACTCCCATTTTCAAGGCCTGGGGGGACAAGTTCAGGGAATACGGACAGGAACTGAAGATTGAAGAATGGGCAGAAATTCTGGGAAAATCTAGCCAGGAATTGGGTCCCATTGAAAAATTCCTAGATAGCATTCCAGAGGAAGCAAAAAGAAAGGAAATATTTAAAGAGGTCTCCCGGAAGGAATTGTCATTAGTCAAACAACAAGAGCCGCTTCCCGGAGCAAAAGAACTGATCAAAAAAACAAAAGAGCAGGGATTTAAACTGGGCATAGTTTCCAGCTCAGATCAGGAATGGGTACACTCTCACCTGGACAGGATTGGTTTATTGGATTATTTTGATCATACAAGCTGTTCTGATGAAGTAGAGGAAGCAAAACCGAACCCAGCTCTATATAAGCTTGGGTTGGAAAAAATGGGAGTTTCGCCAAATAAGGTGTTAGTATTGGAAGATTCCCCAAATGGGGTGCTGGCAGCAAAAAGGGCAGGATTGTTTTGTATTGCTGTGCCCAATTCAGTGACCAAGCAGCTTCCGTTTTTTACTAACGGAGGAACGCCAGACATAGTGCTGGAAACCTTGCTGGACTTTCCATGGGATGAGTTTATGAGAGAAAATCGATGAAGACAATTTTTAATGCAGTTCTGAAGTTTGTCGCGTTTATTCTAGCCGGGATCCTGATTTTTGCGCTGCCAGTGTCGCTGCTGTTCAATAATATAGGGGAAGTAATATTTAACGAAGACGAAGTGAATGGGATTGTGACCGGAGTAATACTGGACTCGGAAATCATCCCCGCTGCGCTGGAAAATATTACCAACCAGCAGGCAGAAGAGATTTCAACCAAAATAGAGGATACCGATCAGACAGGAAGAAGAGAACTTAATCTATTTAATCTGATTTATTCCATGGATGATCAAAACTGGCAAAATTTCCGGCAAGTTTTGCTCGCTGACGATATGGTAGGTATCTGGATTACGGACGCAGTTCATGGATTTTTCCAATGGCTGGATTCGGACGACCAATTTCCCTTGATCCACTGGAATTTAGTCCCCATGGTTGAAAAAATGAGTGGACCCGAAGGGAAAGCAGCTGTGGTGACATTTTATGATTCTTTGCCGGACTGTACAGATCTTCAAATGGAAGACATGCAAACCCAGCCAGGAGAGCCACCTCCCCGATCTAAAATGGTAAAAGAACTTTGTAAACTTTCCACAATACCGCACGCAAAACAAATCGAAGTCTACAATGACGTAATGATGATGGTCGTTAAAGCGACTCCTCCGGAATATAATGCCACCCAGGCCCTGCTGAAAGAGAGTCAAGAATTCAATGGGATTTACACGCTAAAATATTCTATACGAACACTACGCTGGAATTTTGATATCGTCTTGTTGATACCATTAGTGCTGCTGTTTTCTATTTTAATATTGGGCGTGCGTTCAATGGAAGGACTGGGGCAGTGGTTTGGCATTCCTTTGATCGGGGGTGGATTAATCTCTTTGATTACTGCGCTCTTGTATCGGCCCCTCTGGAGAGGATTTTTGACGGAAAATATGCCAGAAGCGATCCCGCAAACCTCATTGTTGTATCATGAACTTGTTGACGGAAGCGCCCGAATCATCGCGCCAATATTTAACCCCTTGACCTGGCAATCTTTTATCATTCTATTAATCGGGGTTGGCTTTCTAGCGATGGGATTTATATTAAGAATGAGAGGAACAGCCGAAAAAATTTCCTAATCATGTCTCGTACTGAAATATTGTTAAAAAAAGAAATCCTGAAAAGTGTAATTTTTCAGGATTTCTTTTTTGCTTCTGTTAGATGGACACTGAAAAAGCGGAGGGGGTGGGATTCGAACCCACGGTGACCCTAAAGCCACAACGATTTTCGAGACCGCCCCAATCGGCCACTCTGGCACCCCTCCCTTGATAATATGGCATTATACCAAGTAGGGTTAGACAAGTAAACGCAGGGATGGAAGGGCTCGACAATTTGAGTTTCCTTTACAAATTTGTCTATAAAGCGGCAAATTAGGGAAACTTCCTCAGTATTAACACAGGTCCTCCAGAAAATCTCCAGATTTATAGGCTAAAATAATGCAGGAAAATCAAGAATTGATGTTAAAGAAAAAACGGGCATTATTATCAAGATTTGATAGCAACAGGAAGGGAGAGATTAATGAAGAAACGAACCATCATTATTATCGTAGTTGTCGCCCTGGTATTAGCAGGAGCTGTATTTGGGATTGTCAGCGCGCAGCAAAGGGAACAAGCTAGTGGTAGTGATTTACAAACTTACCAGATTTCCCAAGGTGCCCTCAGCGCTGTTGTTGACGAAACCGGTGAAGTTCGTGCTGATCAAAGCGCGATTTTGTATTGGGGAACAACAGGGATCGTCAACGAAGTAAAGGTCACTGTGGGAGATAAAGTTAAGGCAGACCAACTGCTGGCGGATCTGAAAGAAGGGTCCTTGCCGCAGACTTATTACCTTTCCCAACAGGATTTAATAAACTCCACCCGGGCACTGGAAGATTTGTTTGAGAACGCAGCCGAAGTGGCAGCAAATGCCCAATCAGCGGTAGCAATGGCCCGGGATTCTTTG
>CAXMRF010000045.1:0-15709 GCA_964195965.1 uncultured Nitrosomonadaceae bacterium | reverse complement strand
CCATATAATTCAGCACCTGGGCAAGTTATTGGACTTCGATGGGGATGGTTTAAAATTTAGTGATCAGGCTTTGACCCATTTCCAGGAATTTATAACTCACCTGAACAAAAATCAATTGGTACACCTTTTAGAAGTCTCTAATCAGTATTTATCAGCTGAAAAAGCCTTGGTTAATATCTTAAAATTGAGCTCCTATGCAGGGACTGGATTGAGTGGTATAGTGAACGACCGTAAGCAGCCAATCTCTATACGCCGACAAGCGATTTATTATTGTGGTGAAATGGGATATCTGGAAACAAAACCAATGCTTCAAAATCTTATTCACCGGGCGGAGAAAAACAGAACCAAAACAGGGCGTATCGCTTCGTTGAAGAAAAAAGAGGACGAGGATTCTTTATATTTTTATGCAGTTTCCGCGTTGGAAAAATTACAGCCCTGAACCCTAAATAGAAGGTTTCCAGGATGATAAAAAAATACCCGATAGCGATAATTATATTGTTTTCATTACTTGCCCTAGGTTTGATCCTGGAAGGGACTAACCTTGTTCAAGCATCTGAATTTAATCAACAGCCAACTGTGTCAATTCCCACGGTAACTGGAACTCCAAAAGGTCCTACAGCTATCGTATATTCAGATCCGGAAGATCAGATAAACGTGCGATCCGGACCCGATGTTTTTTATCCTAAAGTGGGGGTATTAATTAACCGGCAGGAAGTGCCAGCTCTTGCCAAAACAGAAGGTGGAAACTGGGTAAAGATAGCTTATCCAGGAGTAGCTGAAGGTGTTGCCTGGGTATATGCCCCTTATCTTCGGGTAACGGGTGAGCTGCCTGTGGTCCCTAAACCACCAACCCCAACGCCAGAGACAACCCCTACAATTGACCCAACCCTGGCATCCCAATTTATATCGGAGATTCCTCCCACAAGAAAACCAACATTTACTCCACCGCCGCCTTTGATTGTGCCAACCTATGAAGCAATTCCTCTGGCCAGCGGTACAGGAGGTCTGCCAAGCGGTTTTATTATTCTTGGATTGGTATCAGTGGGTATATTTGGCCTGATTGTGTCATTCTTAAGACAAACTTAAGCTATTTATTGTTAAACTAAAAAAGACCAGTTCCTCAAAGGACCTGGTCTTTTTTTATCTAGATAAGTTTATCCACACCCGGTGGAAGGATCACAGCCAGAACAACCCGAAGGTTCAGCGCTGGGTGCGAGTTGTTCAATCTGAAACCCGCTTTGTCCGTTTTCTTCAACAAATTTAATGGTCGCTTTTTGCAAATAAGCCAGAGTTTGGTCATCCACGATGACCTTGACGCCATGGCTGGAATATACCTGGTCGCTGTCGCTAACCTTGTCATCCAGTGACATGCCGTATTGAGGGCCCCCTCAACCAACCCCGGCGATAAAGATTCGCAGGGAGTGTCCGATCATATCTTGATCTTTAAGTAATTCTTTGACTGCAATTGCTGCTTCGGGAGTGATATTGATATTTTGTGTAGTTTCCATATTCTTCCAATGTTTTGAAAATAATAAAATTTCTTTTTTGCATTGTAGCAGGATTGGGGGTGCTGTCAACTGTATTTTAGCGGGTTCTATATATTTTGCAATGGTTTAACCAGGCTTTTCCTCACAAGTTCAAGAGCTAAGGTTAATACTTTATTAGAAGAGAATGGCCTTGATTTTAGAGAACAAGTGAATGATATAATCCATCCAAATTTTAACTTAATTATAAATGGAGTGTTTTTGTGAAGAGAGTCTTGTTATCTGTGTTGGCCCATCCTGATGATGAGTCTTTTGGAATGGGCGGAACCCTGGCAAAGTATGCTGCAAATGGAGTAGAGGTTCATCTAATCTGTGCCACACGAGGAGAAGCGGGTGAAGTTGACCCTGAATTCCTGGATGGATATTCCTCCATTGGTGACCTCCGGGTAAACGAACTTAAATGTGCGGTTGAAGAATTGGGGATTGAACCTGTTCATCTGCTTGATTATCGAGATTCTGGAATGACCGGAAGCCTGGATAATAAAAATCCTAAGGCACTGATAAATGCGCCCATTGATATTGTTGCCCAGGAAATTGCAGCGGTGATTCGAGAATTAAAACCACAAGTTGTGCTTACTTTTGATCCGATTGGCGGGTACAAACATCCAGATCATATTTTTATCCATCAGGCGGCTACAAAGGCATTTTTCTTGGCGGGAGATCCGGCCTATAAAAGCAGTTTTCCTGAGCACCAACCAGATAAATTGTTTTATCATACGTTCCCTCGCCACTTTATCCGGTTTAATGTTCGATTGCTCAAACTGCTCGGTAAGGATCCCAGTAAGTATGGCAAGAACAAAGATATTGATTTAACCCAAATGGCTGTTGATGAGTATCCAGTGCATGCCAGGATCGCTTATCCGGATTATAAAGAGAACAAAGCATCAGCTTCAAGATGCCATGCGAGTCAAGGTGGACAAGGGTTGACCCGGGGACTGATGCGCTGGTTAACCTGGTTGATGGGCGCGCGATCTACTGATCAGTTTATGCAAGCATATCCTGAACCTGTCCCTGAAGATAAAATTGCCGTTGATTTATTTGCAGAAATCAAAGATTAAACTAACCAGGAACTCAATCAAAACAAAGCCCTCACTAATTATTTAGTGAGGGCTTTGTTTTTCTATCGTGGTTCTAATCCAGACCTTTGAGCTGATTTAGGGCAGGTATGTTACAACCAGCAATGGATCCGGCCATTCCATCATGCATTTGGGGACGCCGGCATGATCATGCTCCAGCTCCATCCGAATCTGGAAATGTCCATCACCTTCCGCGTCTACAAAATCTTGCAGGATGGATGTGATATCAATAGGTGAAGAAATTTCACCGCCTGTGGGGACGGCAAATATGTTGGCTGAAGGCACTTGATCAAAATCTGCTGGATAATCTACTATCGCTCCATAACCAATTACGCCTGCTTTAAGGGGGTGCAAAAATTCAAAGCAGCTATTACCGGTAAAATTACTAACATTAAATACAGCAGATTGAATAGTCGAACTGGTAGAGAGTCCTGTCAGAGAACTTAAGTCATAGTCGATAAATGCCCGAATAGCACTTCCGTTCGGAGCAATACCAAGGCGAGTATCACTGCTTGCACCATCAACACTAACTGATTTGCTGAAGCTGGACCGATGTAGAGTCGCGGACTGAGAAGCTGGAGTTTCTGTGGGGACGATAACTTCTATTTCAACCCAGAAAAACCCGCTAGTACTATTTTCTATACCGAAGATGACATCTGATGGATCTCGCAATTGCCAGTTGCCCCGGTAGGTTCCAGCAGCAGCAGGAGCTGTTAATATGACCGAAACATCCAAATTCTGGCCAGGATTAACTGTACTGGAAGTTAATTGAACAGAGCTGGGAGCGTTCATCGCATCTCCCCCTGAGAATACAATATCAAATCCAGACGACCAGGCACAGGATCCTGCATTCTTGAGGCGCCAGGTTTTGGTGAAAACTTCGCCTGGTTCAAAAACTGTTCCATCCGGAATGGATACATCGGTGACAAATCTGCCCAGGTTGCATGGAATTGGCGTATTTGAAGGTGTGGAAGTATTCCCAATGGGGGTATCTGGTAATTGAGTGTTGGTCTCGATGGTCCCGGGACCGGGTGTCCCTGTTGAGGCTGCGGGGTCAGGATCTTCCGCTTGAGGTGAATCAACAGCTCCAGCAGCCACAGTTTGAGCAACTGAAATGTTGATAATTGCAGTCTGTTCTGCAGCGGATAAGGAAGATCCGGGCATATTACAGGCACTGAGCAGGATTACCAACAAAATAGCTATGATTCTGTAACCGGTTTGTTTTTGCATGGTGCTCCTCTTGATTTGGATATCTAGGGATGATTATTTGACTATTGTATACCGGTTTTTATGCTATCGCAACAAAGGGTTAACATGATTGATCTGGTTCAGCTAACCGTAAAGATAGCTAGTTTTTTTCGGGTACAAGGTAAATGGCGGGAATACTGATTAGTGTTGTAATACCTTTGATAATCATATTGCTGAAAAATATGGAGAGGACCACTGCCGCGGGCATGCTTCCCCAGAATGCTATAAAACTGAACAAAAAACTATCAATCGGAATGCTAATCGCATTGCTGACTAATACTCTGGCCCATTGATATTTACTGGTGACTTTTTCGACCCAGAATCGATATCCTTCTGTATCTATTAACTCTGCTATAACTTCAGCTATGATCGATGCTGCAACGATACGCCAGACTGGTGCGAGAACCAAACCAAATTCACTTTGTTCGCCGATTGATAAATCAGGAGGTAAAATTGCGGCAATTTTAAATAACAAAGCCATCAGCAAGTTGACCCCAGCTGCAACCAGGATTAACATCCGGGCGATTTTTATCCCAGCTACTTTGTGGACCATATCCCGAAGTGTAAATGTCAGGGGGTAGATGAAAGTACCAGCGTCGATAGAAAAACCCGCGATCATCACGATTCTCAAACTGGCAATATCCGACATCATCTGGGCTGCAACATAAAAAACAGATACCAATATTGCTGCGCGGAGGATGTTAACTTCGGGGTCTTTTATTTGTGAATTTTCTTTGATAGTCATATTAGTGAGGTTTTTAATATTGCGCTGATTACCTAATATCCAGAGCAGTATTAACTTCTCTAAGCAGTTCTTGATTCTCTATTAAATCTCTTACCCTGTCAATTTCGGGCCCCCATAAAGTATCTCCAGGTTGATAAGGAACATATTTTCGGATTATTTTATGAGCTGTTGCAGTTCCCCGGCCTGGTTTTTTATCTGGATTTTCGCGCAAACGCAGATCCAGGGCTCTGGCAGCTGTGTACAGTTCTATTGCCAAAACATGTTTTGTATTAGCAATAATCTGATAAGTGTGTCTGGAAGCAGTCATGGCGTTGGCATTGTGGTCTTCCTGAGCGGCTGAGGTGGGCAGAGAGTAAATTGAATCAGGTGTTGCCAGCGCTCGGTTTTCCAGAACCAAAGATGCAGCTGTGTATTGAGGCATCATCATGCCGGAATTTAATCCTGCTTTTTCATGATTATCAACCAGCATAGACGGTAAATTTTCATTTAATCTGCCGTCTGTCAGGCGGTAAACTCGCCTTTCAGAGATGCCAGCTATTTCAGTCATGGCGATGCTCAGAAAATCCATTACCATCCCAACGGGTTCACCATGGAAATTTCCACCAGAAATTGCTTCACCTTCTCCAAATAATAGAGGATTGTCAGTCGCTGCGTTGATCTCCCTCGTAATAACATTTTCTGTAAATATTAAAGTTTCCTTGGCCGGGCCGTGTACCTGAGGGCTGCAGCGCAGGGAGTATGCATCCTGAACTCGTTCTGTGGAGTCCAGTAATGTACTGCCCTGGGTGAGTTCTCGAACCTTCTTTGCTACAGAAATTTGCCCTGGATGCTGACGAGATTTGTGGATCCTGGCGTCAAATGCATTGGATGTTCCCAATAAAGCTTCTAAACTCATTCCCAGGGAAATTTCCGATATTTCTAACAAATCCTTTGCTGCAAAACAGGACAGAGCCGCGAGGGCTGCAGAAAATGTGGCTCCGTTATTGAGAGCGATACCTTCTTTGGCTTCCAGAATGATTCTGGGAATGCCAGCTTTTTGCATGGCTTCTTTGCCTGAATATTCCTTTCCTTGATATTCTGCGTATCCAGATAATTCAGACAGGTCTTCCTCGTCGGTGGAAAGCACCAGCCCAAGGTGGGAAAGGGGTGCGAGGTCACCAGAGGAACCCAGCGAACCCTGTGATGGGATAATTGGATGAAGTCCTTTATTTAGCATGGAAAGCAAGGTTTCCACGAGGCAAAGGCGGACACCAGAAAATCCTTTTGCCAGGGTATTGGCACGAATTAACATAGCTGCTCGAACGACTTCAGTTGGCAGTGGAGAACCGGTTCCAACAGCATGGCTGAGAATGAGGTTGCGGTTGAGTAAACGGGTTTCAGCGGTGGAAATTTGTTTGTCAGCAAAAATACCAAAACCCGTATTGATGCCATAAACAGGGTCTCCCCGGTTAATAATATCTTCTACCCATTGACGAGATTCCTGGATTTTTTGGATAATATCTGGGGATAATGAAACTTGTTCATCTCCAGCTGCTATTTGTTTGATATCTCCAATCGTTAGGGAGTTTCCATCAATTTGGATCATAAGATTTTGACCTTTGTTTTAACCTGGGATTGATCAATTAACCGTTTACCACGGCAGGGGATGTTCCTGGCATGGAACAATATCCTTGTCGATATATTTGTACATTGTTACTTTAGAAAATGGTTCTCCAAGAATATTATCGTGTACTGCCCAGGATCGTAAGCGAATTTTTTTTGCAGCTTTTTCGGTCCTGAAGGGAGTGCTGTTATCCAGCAGTGGCAAGAGATCTCCTCCCTTTGAGAAGCCGCTGTTTATTCTTTTCATAAACCTTTTTCCAGTTTGATAATGGAAATTATATTTCTCGAAAATTATTGCAACATGATAAAACAAAGGTTCCACAAAAAACAAATCGTGGCCCATGCAGGCAGCAAAGGTTTCAAATTGATATAAAGATTCTTTAAATAGATGCGGTCCTTTGAAAATTTGTCCGGGTGCTAATCCTGCCTGCAGGGCGTTTTCTTCAGCCATCAGGTTTCGTTGATTGGTGCCAAAACTGGTTTTTGTCCCATCTGAAAGTTTGTCAACATTGAATCGTGGCGAATTGACATCATTCATACCGTAGAGAAGAATATGAAGTTGTCCGTGGATGGTATCTGAGATATGCCCAAATAGAATCGGATCCTTGGCATTGGCTTGATGGTAGAGAGAAATTTCAGCATCAGAAGAACCCGGAGGGCAATCTAGAATAAATAGATCCTGACCATTTGGATCTTTCAGATCTGCATTGATCTGAAAGATCTCCAGGAGTTTTGGAGGAAGGATTTTGGCGTAAGTCTCCCTTTTTTGATCGACTGGAAGTTGATTAAGTCCGGCGATAGTTGAAGGAAAACTCATAATATGTATCCAGGGATGGAAGAAAAAAAAAGTTAAAAACCGAGATGCTTCAAATCTCTTTTGGTTTGTCGTTCCGATTCACGCTCAGCGATAATTTTCCTTTTGTCGTGGAGTTTTTTGCCTTTTGCGACAGCGATTTCTATTTTTGCCTTTCCATTGGATAAATAGACCCGTAATGGCACAATGGTATTGCCCTTAATGCGAACCATATCCCACAGATCCAAGATTTCTTTTTTGTGCAAAAGTAATTTTCTGCGTCGTTTTGGATTGTGGTTAAACGAACTCGCCTGTTCGTAAGTGTTAATGTAGGAATCAATCAACCAAGCTTCCTCACCATCGACGTGCACATAGGCCTGATCAATGCTGATCTGGTGATTGCGTATAGACTTTATTTCGGAACCTTGAAGAACAAGGCCAGCCTCATAAGTATCCAGAATGTGGAAGTTGAAATAGGCTTTTTTGTTCTTTGTAATGTTCTTTCCACTCATGCGCCCATTTTAACACAAAAAATATTTCAAGCTTGTGGTTAGTCAATTACAATGCGGGTGCCGTACCCGGTATTATGCCAATCACAATGATTTTTATACGGGGGGTCATAGGCAGGGTTAACCCAGCGGAAAACCCACTTTGCATCGCTATTTCTCATATTGACACAGCCGTGGCTCATTCGATTGCCAAAATTATTGTGCCAATAAGTCCCATGACAAGCAACACCAGTTTCAAATATAAAAAATGTTGTCCAGGGGACGCCGGGCAGAGTATAGCTCCCAGGCGCTCCGGTTGCAATCACCCCTCCCATATGCTTGGATGGATATTTTGAGGTGACATAAAAGGTTCCTCTTGGTGTTGCTGTAGCGTTCTGATTTTTTAGATTGACTTCCTTATACCCCAAACCAGAGGAAATTTTTGTTCTGTAAACAAGTTTTTCCCCTTCAAAAGCGGATAATATTTGATCATTAAGGGATATGTGGATATGTTTTTGTTCGGGTGGTACATGTATACTGGTGGGTAGGTATTCAACATCCTGAACGAGGCGTAAATGCTCCCTGCGCACATAATAGACCAGGGATTCATATAATTGTGAGGTGAGCTCATACCATGCATTTCCATCTGGTCCGGTTTTGATCCCGGTTATCCAGTGAGTAGTCTCATAGTACAATCTATATTTTTTTTCCCACCCTTGATATTCACTGAATTTGTAAGCTTCCGTATAAGGGACAGTGATTTCAGCCAGATTACCACACTCAAATATTTCATCAGCGGGCTTGTTGAGCCGGTATCTTGTATGCTGAATATAAACTCCAGGCAAATAACCACCCCAAACTCGATACCAATATGCTGCAGGATGGTCCTTATCAAAGATTTCCAGTTCGTAATAGAGGTGAATTAATTCATCAAAAGAAGTATGGCGAACAATTTTACTTTCATAATCTGGTTCTTGATAAATAGAAATAATTTTATCGTCAGCTGCAATTCTACCGATTATTCCAGTGGTTCTTTTTATACCGGGTAATAATACACCCGGCGAGATTCCTGTACCTAGGAAACCAAATAATGACAGTTTAAGAAACTCTTTTCTAGAAAAAAAACTCACCAGCATACCTCCAAAACAAATTCTATCGAAGAGTGACAGGAAATTCAAGCTTAAGTTGTGAGATGAACTTTATGGCAAATTTGATTATTCCAGGTTTTTCCTGGGTTGTGATTCATAATTACCAATAAATCTACTTGTTGATGGTTTATTGGGGAAAGTGTTATCAAATTTTATCTGGGGACAGGATAGATTATAAATCGGTATTGGAAAAATTGTAACAACTCTCAGCCTGATGTTATAATACGACCAGTCAAAAAACGAATAAATTACCTAATTATTCTATAAACAATTCGCTCAATTTTTACCCCTTGTTTTTGGGAGGATTCCAATGTCAGGACATTCTAAATGGTCAACCATTAAACATAAAAAAGCAGCGACGGATGCCCGCCGTGGGGCAGAGTATACCAAGCTCGCCAGGGAAATTCAACTTTCTGCCAGAGAGGGTGGTGGCGATCCGGATATGAATTTTGGTTTAAGGTTAGCAATTGACCGGGCGAAATCTGCTAATATGCCCAGTTCAAATATTGATCGGGCAATTAAACGCGGTACGGGCGAAGACCGTGATGCGGCTAAAATGGAAAAAATATTCTATGAGGGGTATGCTCCCCATGGCGTCGCTGTAATCCTGAGCTGCATAACTGATAATCGTAACCGAACAGTTGCTGATATCCGCCACGTGCTGACGAAACATGGCGGTACGATGGGACAGGAAGGGTCGGTGTTATGGCAATTTACCAGGAAAGCTTATTTTAATATTCCCCGCGGGGATCTTGTTTTTGATGATTTGTTTGAGATTGCTGCTGAAACCGGAGCGGAAGACGTCCTTGAAGAAGAGGAATTCTTTGAAATTATTGGTCCTGTTGATACTTTTAAAACCATTCACGACCAATTAAAAACAGCCTCGATAATTCCAGAAGGTTCGGGGTTGAGAATGGACCCTAATCAAGAAGTGGAATTGGATATGGAAAATACTGTTCAGGTTATGAAAGTGATTGATATACTGGAAGAACTTGATGATATTTTGGAAGTCTATTCAAACCTCAAGATTTCGGATGAAGCTTTAGATTATATAGCGAAGGAAAATGACTGAACCAAGGGTTGTAATAGGCATTGATCCAGGAACTGCGTTAACCGGATATGGTTTGATTAAAGAACAAGAAAGCGGTGAGTTGATTTGGATTTCCCACGGAGTGATCACTACGCCAAGTGATTGGGATGAACCCCGCCGTCTGCTGCATATCTATCGATCTCTTTTGGAGATAATTATAGAAACAAAACCTAATTGCTGTGCTGTCGAGAAATTATTTTTCCAAAAAAATGTTAAGACAGCCCTGGGTGTTGGACAGGGCCGCGGTGCTGCTTTAATAGCTGTGGGCGAAGCAGGTCTATCCATGGGAGAGTATACCCCCTTGGCGATCAAACAAGCTGTGGTGGGGTATGGCAACGCAGACAAAAACCAGGTGCAGCAAATGGTAAAGTTATTATTAAACTTGGATCAGATCCCTCGCCCCGATGATGCTGCGGATGCATTAGCTGTTGCTATCTGTCATCTACATTCGACCAGGGGAATAAATACAAGGATAAATGAATAACCAAGATTTATTTTTTCGTTCCGGAGCATCTCTACTCGGTGGTGTTTTCCCTGGGCTTAAAATCCCTTCGAAAATTTATCTGGCCAATCGTGGCCATTATAGTGTTAATTGGATTAGGAATTGGCTTATTATTCTAAGAGATAAAATATGATAGCGAATATTCAAGGACAAATTTTTCAATTTGGTGAAGATTTCCTGATTGTTGAAGTTGGCGGGATTGGATACCAGGTTTTTGTAACAAATTTTCTCGTTCATTCAATGCGCCGGGGAGAGAATGTATCCTTATTCACTCATCTTGTGGTCCGGGAAGACTCTCTCACATTATTTGGTTTTCTAGAGCAGGAAGAAGTGACCTTGTTCAAACAGTTAATTAAAGTGAACGGAGTGGGCCCCAGGTTGGCATTGGAAACATTATCTACACATTCTCCAGATATTATCAAACGGGCAGTACTGAATAAACAGGAAGAGATTTTTTCACAAGTGGCCGGCATTGGGAAGAAGACTGCCCAGAAAATATTACTTACATTGGAAGATAGAATTACTTTTTCTGATGAAATGGTTATTTCTCCAGAAGGTGCGGGACTTAATGCAGAAATTCAGGAAGCGTTGTTGACTTTGGGTTATTCGGTCTTAGAAGCCCAGGCAGCTATACAAACGATAGCGGATGACGCCCCTATGGACTTGGAAAAGAGATTAACAATTGCTTTGAGATTCTTCAGTTAGATTGTTTCTTCTGGACAATCTACTAACTATCAGTTATCATTTTTTCGGTTGCTTAATGCTTTATGTATACGGATAAATAATCAATAAAAAAAGAAAATAAATGACAAAAAAATGTTTTATATATAATTATGCTTTAATTATTAAAGTGGAGGTTTCGTGACTGAATCCATTAATCAAATCACCGCAGAATTTAAGAAATTTATTGATGATTTTCAGCCAGCGGCTGGCGTGCAAAGTATCGGTACTGTACGGGAGTCAGGTGATGGTATAGCCCGGGTGGAAGGCCTATCTGATGTTCGGGCCCAGGAATTGGTCCAATTTGATAATGGGGTTCTGGGCACAGCGTTTAACCTTGAAAAGGATACCGTAGGCGTCATCATTATGGGGGAATATGATGAAATTGTTGAAGGTATGGAAGTGCGGTCAACCAACCGGATTACATCTGTGCCAGTGGGTGATGGATTAATTGGCAGAATTGTCAATGCAATCGGACAGCCCATCGACGGCAAAGGCCCTATCCGCAGCAGTGGTTATCGGGCGATTGAGGTAATCGCTCCTGGCGTGATTGAAAGAAAAGATGTTGATGAACCTCTCCAAACAGGCATTAAGGCTATCGACTCCATGATCCCAATTGGAAGGGGCCAGCGAGAATTAATTATTGGTGACCGCCAAACCGGGAAAACAGCGATTGCTTTAGATACAATTATCAATCAAAAAGGTAAAGGGGTTATCTGCATTTATGTGGCAATTGGCCAGAAAAAAGCAGGTGTTGCCCGAACAGTAGCTATCCTGGAAGAATACGGCGCGATGGAGCACACCATCATTGTTTCTGCCTCCGCGGATGAACCGAGTGCGCTCCAATACATAGCACCTTATGCAGGTTGTGCAATGGGTGAAGAGTTTATGGAGAGTGGTAGAGATGCACTGATCGTTTATGACGATCTCTCCAAACATGCCTGGTCATATCGTGAGATTTCCCTGCTTCTGAGAAGACCACCAGGACGTGAAGCCTACCCTGGCGATTTGTTCTATTTGCATTCCCGCCTATTAGAAAGGGCTGCCAGAATGGCGGATCATTACGTGATCGTACCTGAAGATTTTTCGGGTGCCGAGGCAGAATCGAAAGACGCCGTCAACGGAAAGACTTATGGTGGACCGCTTGCAAAAGCTGACGCTAAAAAAGATCTTGAAGCTGGACAATCCGGCAAAATCATAAAAGTAAAAGGAACCGGGGGCTCACTGACTGCACTCCCGATTATTGAAACGCTGCTGGGCGATGTGTCAGCTTATGTTCCCACCAATGTAATTTCAATTACTGATGGTCAGATATATCTTGAAAACGACCTCTTTTATTCAGGTATTCGACCGGCCATCAACGCCGGTATATCAGTCTCCCGTGTAGGTGGAGACGCACAAATAAAAGCCATGAAACAAGTAGCAGGTCAGCTGCGCCTGGATATGGCTGCTTTCCGAGAATTAGCTGCTTTTGCGCAATTTGGTTCCGATCTGGATAAAGCTACCCAAGCGCGTTTGGACAGGGGAAGACGATTACGAGAAGTTTTAAAACAACCTCAATTTTCGCCTATGCCAATAGCCAACCAGATTATTGTGATTTATGCGGCTACCAATGGATATTCGGATGAAATAAAATTGACAGAAATGATTAAATGGGAAAACGAGATTGTGCGATATGTTGAAAGCAGTCATCCCGACTTGATTAAATCCATTATGACGGAAAAACAGATTACAGACAAAATTGAAACCCAGTTGAAATCCGCCCTGGAAGGGTTCTCTTATTAGGATTGGACCCATAATTTATTTTTTTCAGGAAAATAATCAATGGC
This sequence comes from uncultured Nitrosomonadaceae bacterium, assembly GCA_964195965.1. Taxonomy (GTDB): domain Bacteria; phylum Chloroflexota; class Anaerolineae; order Anaerolineales; family UBA11858; genus B10-G9. The sequence goes on along the minus strand of CAXMRF010000045.1, from coordinate 2,924 downwards.
AAATGCAAGGGAAGTAAAACAACGAATTAAAAGCGTAAAGAATATTTCGCAAGTCACGCGAGCTCTGCAAGCTGTGAGCGCCAGTAAAGTGCGTAAAGCCATCAACCAGTTGGAAGATACCAGGCCTTATTCTGTGAAAGCCTGGCAAGTGCTGCAGCATATAGCGGAACAACCAGATCGATCTACTCTTCACCCTATGCTGGCGGAACATGCTGAAGTTAAAAAAATTATTGCCATAGTAATAAGCGGAGACCGGGGATTGGCAGGAGCCTATAATTCTAATATTATCCGGGTAGCGGACCAATGGGCTGAGACTATTGATGTGCCGGTAAAATATATTACAGTTGGAAAGCGCGGCAGGGACCAATTGCTTCGGAGGGGAAAGGATATCTTAGCGGAATTTTGTGATCTGCCATCCCAACCAACATACAACGATATATCACCTGTTGGTTATATTGCTGTAGATCAGTTCTTGGACGATGAAATTGATGAAGTTTATTTGATCTATACAAAATTCATTAACAGGATGAATCATAAACCAGTGGTAAAGAAGATCTTACCCTTGGACCCTGATCCTGAGGATCGAATAACAGATTTTGAAGATATTGGGAAATTGGTTGGTGGATATATTTTTGAACCGGACCAAAAATCCTTACTGGAAGAAATTATTCCCCGTTTTACTGTCCTGCAGGTTTTTCATGCCGTTATTGAATCTCTGGCAAGTGAACATTCCGCCCGGATGGTTGCTATGAAAAATGCAACCGATAATGCAACGGATCTGGCAGATGCCCTGCAATTGGAATATAACAAAGCCCGACAACAAGCAATTACCAATGAAATGCTGGATATTGCTGGTGGTGCGGAAGCTGTCTCTGAATAGAGACATAGAAATAATCAGAATTTGAAGCTGAAAGCATAACTTGAGTGGAGGATATGTAATGGAAGAAGCCAGCGGACGAATCACCGAGATCAAAGGTGGCGTAATAGATGTGATATTTCCGGTCGAAAATCTACCGAAAATTTATGAAGCCCTGATTGTTAAGAGAGATGACGAAGATGATCTTGTCCTTGAAGTTGAAAACCATCTGGGAGGAGGAGAGGTTCGCTGTGTTGCCATGGGACCAACGCCCGGATTAAGGCGGGGGATGGCTGTGGCAGGAACTGGATCGTCAATACAAGTACCTGTAGGTGAAGAGGTATTAGGCCGGGTATTAAATGTTTTGGGCCAACCTGTGGACGGAAAAGGCGAGATAGAGGCAGATGAATATTATCCCATTCACAGACTCGCTCCTTCTTTTGAAGAACAATCCACAGAAGTGGAAGTCTTTGAAACTGGTATTAAATCAATTGATTTGGTTGCCCCCTTTACAAAAGGTGGAAAAACCGGTGTATTCGGCGGCGCAGGTGTTGGAAAAACAATCATCATTATGGAATTGATTCGATCAGTTGCTACAGAACATGAAGGGAATTCAGTTTTTGCAGGTGTAGGAGAAAGAACCCGTGAAGGAACCCAGCTTTATCGCGAAATGCTTGAATCTGGTGTAATGGAAAACACGGTAATGGTTTTTGGTCAGATGAACGAACCTCCTGGACCTCGTCTGCGTGTGGCTCTGACAGGCTTGGCCATGGCGGAAAAATTTCGCGATGAAGGCCGTGATGTGCTGATGTTTATTGACAATATCTTCCGTTTCAGCCTGGCCGGTGCAGAAGTATCTGCTTTGCTTGGGCGAATGCCTTCTGCTGTAGGCTACCAACCGACATTAGCCACGGAGATGGGTAACCTTCAGGAACGAATTACCAGTACAAAAACCGGATCGATAACTTCCATGCAGGCGATTTACGTACCGGCTGATGATTATTCAGATCCTGCGCCTGTTGCGACTTTTACTCATCTGGATGCGACTATCGCGCTTGAACGTTCTATTGTTGAAAAAGGAATTTATCCAGCTGTGGACCCCCTTACTTCTACATCCCGGATTCTTGATCCCAATATAGTCGGGACTGAGCATTATGAAACGACCCGGCGCGTGCAGGAAGTTCTTCAAAAATACAAAGACCTGCAAGATATTATTGCAATTCTGGGTATGGATGAGCTTTCTGAAGATGACAAGATAGCTGTTTCCAGGGCTCGAAAAATTGAGCGTTTTTTCTCTCAACCGATGTATGTTGCTGAACAATTTACAAACTTGCCTGGAAAATATGTCCCCATCAAGGAGACTATCCGGGGATTCAGTGAGATATTGGATGGAAAACACGATCATCTGCCTGAAGATGCATTTATGTTGGTTGGAACGATCGATGATGCTATTGAAAAAGCAGAAAGAATTAGTGTGGATTAAGATCAGGAGCAGCAATTATGCCAATTCGGTGTGAAATTGTCTCCCAGGATCGCCTGGTATATGAAGGTGATGCGGATATAGTGATGGCTCCTGGGGCTTTAGGAGAAATGGGGATTCTTCCCGGACATGCGCCCCTCTTATCCTCACTCGAGATGGGTGTTATCCGTGTAAAAACAGAAGATAAAGAGGAAGTTTTCACAGTTACTGGCGGTTTTATAGAGGTTCAACCCGATATTGTCACTGTCATGGCTGATGCCGCAGAAAATGTAGACGATATAGACGTGGACCGGGCTGAAAAAGCAATGGAACGGGCCAGTAAATTACTTGATGAGTTTAGCGGAACTGATCCGGAAAACTACATCCGCGTTCAATCTGCATTAAGACGCTCCAACCTGCGATTAAAGAGTGCTCAACAATATCGGAAACGCGGACAACGATCAAGACCGCCCGGTATGGGGAAATCAGAATAGGACTTTTATGGTTTTTTTATCACAAGATTTTGGGATTGATTTAGGGACTTACTACACCATGATTGCCGAAGAAGGTGTGTTGTTAGAACGCGCGCCTACGGTTGCGGCGATAGCT
>CAXMRF010000044.1:0-16029 GCA_964195965.1 uncultured Nitrosomonadaceae bacterium | reverse complement strand
TATGTCCGAATCTATCCCCTCAGGAATTTAAAACCTTATGAAAGCTGAACAATCCTTTGCCACCTGGGTGGAAGTGGATTTAAACGCCCTTAAAAACAATATCGAACTAATCCAGCAAGAGACCGGCACTCCATTGATGGCTGTAGTTAAAGCCAATGGTTATGGTCATGGTTTTATGCCCATAACCAGGACCGCCGAGGAAGCCGGTGTTAAATGGTTTGGAGTTGCCCGGCCGCGCATGGCGGTGAAAATGCGCGAAGAAGGTATTCTGGCCAATATCCTTGTTCTGGGCTACCTCGCTCCCGAGCGGATTGAACAAATGATCTGCCTGGACGTATCGATAACCGTTTGGACAAAAGAACACCTCAACCTGGTAATAAAAGCTGCTCAAAAATGCCAGAAAACTGCCCGGATCCACTTATTAGTGGACAGCGGTATGGGACGGCTAGGATGCCATCCAGAAGACACATTGAATTTGGTTAAATCAATAACAGCTACAAAAGAAGTTAAATTTGAAGGTTTATTTTCCCATCTGGCCCGGGCAGATGAGATTGATCCAAAACCAACTCAAAAACAGAGGGAAGTGTTTCAACAGGTAATTCAAGACCTTTCCCAACAGAAACTTATGCCGGAGATAATGCATATGGCTAATTCTGCCGGCAGCCTGGCTCATCCCAAAACACGTTTTGATCTTGCCAGACCCGGGATCATAATCTACGGATTGGCCCCCTCTCCTGATATCCAGCTGCCAGCAGGCATTCAACCCATCTTGAGCTGGAAATCTGTTCTGGCCAGCATTAAGGAACTACCCCCCAATCATGGCATCAGCTACGGACATGCATATGTCACAGCCAAGCGGGAATTAATTGGCGTAGTCCCGGTGGGATACGCAGACGGGTATCGCCGGGTTCCCGGCAATGCAGTTCTGATTAATGGCGTCAAAGTACCGGTTATTGGTCAAGTCTGTATGGACCAATTTATGGTTAAGCTGGAAGGAATTCCCAATCCGCAAGTGGGGGATGAGGTTATTTTAATCGGCAAGCAGGGGAATCAGGAAATCAGCGCCAACGATCTGGCAGATGTATGGCAGACAATTAACTACGAGGTTACCTGCGGCATTGGCGCCCGTGTCCCCCGTTTATATCCAGGCAAAAATAACCCCTAACCCCGTTACTTCAATCAATTTTCTTTCTAAATTTATCCAGGCTGAGTAGGATGTAATTGTTGCTCCAGAGGGAGCACAACATGAAATTCGCTGCCCGGCAGGTCCTCATTATCTTTTTCCATCCGCTCAACCCAGATGCGACCGTTGTGAGCTTCAATAATATTGCGGACAATGGCTAATTCTTCTCCCGGTCGTTCTTCTCCGGCAGCCAGTTCATCCAGCAAAGAAAAATCAGCCACCATCGGGTTCATATGCTCCTGGAAAAACCGGTCCTTGGCCTCGGAATCGATACCAATCCCTGTATCATAAACAACGATTTCTACCCCTTCCCATTTGAGAAGATCAGATCGGGGCGGAATATGTCTACCTGTTATGGTAATTTTTCCACCGCTTGGTGTATGGGTCATCGCGTAATTAATTAAAATTTCAAAAACTTTCTTTAAGGCTGCTCTGTCGCCGTACACTGCTGGAATTTCACCCAAATTATCATGGGACAAGGTAAGTTTTCTGGCCTGGACCTTCCCCTGTAAATCCCTGCAAACAGAATCAACCATCGTATAGAGAGATAAAGGGATAGCATCGATATTTAGATTTTTCGGTTGCATGCTGGCCGTATCAATCATATTCTCAATTATGTTCTGCAGCCGATCAGATCCCGATACAATACCCCTTATTAATTCTCCGTAATAATCATCCTCCGTCAATTTTGGATCATTTGCCAACAGTTGTGCATAACCGCTCACCACAGTTAGTGGAGATCTTAATTCATGGGCTTTTATGCTGATAATATCAGCCGAGGATTTTTTAATTTGTTCAATTTTATCCAGGGCAGTATTCTGGGACGCCTTGGCTCTCCGCAGCTGGCCGTCAATTTTTGTTAAACTTTCTACAAGCCTGGCGTTTTGTAAAGCCACGGAAGTTTGATCTGCCAACGACGATAACAATTCCAATTCTTCGTCAGAAAAAGAAGCACCGGAACGCTTTTGGGATAAAGCAAATAAACCTATCCACTCATCTTCTGTGTGAATGGGCACAAGGGCTTCCACATCTAGAGCTTTGATCCAGACAAGCACATTTTTCGGAATGGTTTGGAACTTAGGAATAAACTCCAATTCGGATTGAGTAAGGGGTCTTTTTTCTTCCGAGAGCACCTTAGCGATAGGACTGTGTGCCGGTAAAAATTCCAGGTCCGGCAGAGTCACAGTTGTTCCTTGAACTGCTTTTATGAACCAGTTTGGATGTTCCCGGTCTGGTTCAATCCGATCCACCAGGAACAAAGTTCCTTTTTTAACATCAAGGGCCTCACAAATCGTTTCAATCGTTACTTTAGAAAGCAGCTCAATATCTAAAATGCTGCTGAGTGTTTTACTATAACTCCGGATTTCCAAAGTGCGGATTTTTTCACTTGAAAGCAGTTTATCCAGAATCGAATTCACAATCCGTAAAATTGGAAAGAAAAAAATCAGAACAATCAACGAAAAGAACACCCCGTTATAAACAGGTTCATACCAGGGCAATTCAACAAAATATCCTTCCAAAATCAAGAAACCCAGAGCATAAATAAGGATCGTTACAATTCCAGACAACGAATAACCAGCCGCTTTATAGGATAATTTTTTAAGGTCTGGCAATCTGTAGGTAAGGACCAGGAAATTCAAAATAATGATTGTTATCAGTAATAACAGGCTGCCTACTATATCGTGGCCCAACAAGAACAGCACTGAGCTGCCAATAAAAAGAATCAGGGCTGAGGTCCAATACATTGCCCGTTGTTTAACAACAGTTCTGTCTGTCTGCCGATATTCTGTAAGTACTCGGATAGTGGAAAGGATTACAAAAATTCCCCAACCAACAGCCTGGATCCCGGCAGCCAACATCGAATGCGAATCGCCTTCGTAATATTTATCCCAGTTAACAATTTCGGGAAAGAACACGTTAGTATCTGCTGCTATTGCGATGGAAATAATTAAAAGGGAAATTATTAACCAGATCCAACCGGGATTTTCCGTTTTAAACACAGAGTGAGTCAGGGCGAAGATCACACCGCTAAACAAAAACATACCATACCAGTGCAAATGCAGTCTAATCCCCTGTCCTAAAAATCCCCACCAGGACAAATCTGCTCCAATTAAAATAACCATGATCAGGAAAAACAAACCCAGCATGGTTACCAGGAGATAATCAGCAACTTTATAAACTCGCAGGTTTTGGATGGCGTTTATTATAAGACTGACACAATACGAAGCGAGGCAGATATAGAGAATTGCTGGTATCGTCAGGGTGAAATTCATTTTATAGTCTCACTATTATTCATAATAGAAGCACAATTACAGATGCCCCGGCATCAAGGCCAGTGACAGCCGAAGGAATTTTTACCAACCCATCCGCTTTAGCCAGGACAAAAATCAAATTGCTGCGGCCAAATATCGGCTCAGCCCTGTACTCTCCAGGACTTGTTTCGGACAGCTGAACCGGAATCCAATCCTCCCGTCCAGCTTGAGAAGCAACATTTACTGTTAATAATGCTGGAGTCGAGGGGGATGGCCTGCGATTCTCAATCCCCAAATAAACTTCAATGATCGGGCCGACGAGGATCTTAGCAACAACCAATGCGCTGACCGGATTACCGGGCAGACCGATCATTATTTGTTCACCAGCAAGGGCGAGTATAGTGGGTTTTCCCGGTTTGATGCTTATTCCATGAACAAGTACTCCCGGATCACCCAGGTTGTTCATTATCTCTGCTGTCAAATCTCTGGAACTTGCTGAAGAACCTGCGGTGACGATCAAATGATCGCAATCCCGAAGTGCATTTTCCAGTGCATTTGTCATAGCTTGCCGGTTATCAGGAATGATACCATAATGGATAAACTCGCCTCCGTATTCCTCAATCAAGGTCCCTAAAGTGAATGAATTAATATTTCTAACTTCACCAGGTTTGGGTTTTTGGTCGGGAGGGATTACCTCATCCCCGCTGGAGATGATCGCAAAAACAGGAGGTTTTACAGTTTCCAAAGTCGTAATTCCCAGAGCCATCAAACCGCCAATTTCCGCGGATCTGAGGCGGGTCCCTTTGGGTATTACAACTTCACCCTTTGAGACATCTTCCCCTACCTCAATCACATTTTCACCAGGAGCAACACCCCGGAATATTTCTATTTCCCCGGATGGAAGTGATTGGGTATCTTCCAGCATAATCACAGCATTGGTTCCTTCCGGCAGCATTCCCCCGGTATGGATTAGAGCACATTTTTTGGCGCTAATAGAAAATTCTGGCGAGCCACCCATCATTACCTCACCAGCCAATTTTAAGTATGCCGGCAGGGTCTCGCTTGCGCCATGGCTGTCTTTTGCCAGCAGTGCGTACCCATCCACCGTAGATCGCCTGAAATCAGGCAGATCCTGGGGAGAAATGATATCCAAAGCATTAATTTTTCCCAGGGATTTTTCTGTAGCCATTGTCCTGGATTTAATTACAGGATCGAGTTGATTAATTAAGAGAGAAAAAGCATCTTCAGGCGAGACCAATGATAAAAATTCAGGCATAAAAATTCCAATCGGCTTCCTGGATTACCGGATCCAGGTTGAAAAAGTGATTAAGTATACCGGTAGGAAAAAAACTACCAGGGATAAAAGTGAAATCAATGGCCACCGAACCGGTGCGCCGTTTTCCAGGTGAGATAAATACCAGACGAGATAAGCTGCCGCCGGTAGGGCAAAAAAAACTGGTCCGACGATGCGAACAGGCATGGCAAATAATAGGGATACTCCGAATAATAAAAACCCGCTCAGGAGCAATAAATTATGAATGAATATCCCCCTGACCCAACCAACCCTAACCAATAATGTTTTCTGTTTTTTCTGGACATCAGCTGGATATGATTTTAGACGCAGGATGAGGATCATTGCCAGATGCAAGGGAAATATTGGAAAAATGACTAGAGATAATATTCGATGAAAAGCACCATATTGAAGATTAAAAGCCAGCGCAGGAGGTATTACGACAAGAATTATTGAGGTGATAAACTCACCAATACCAGAATTATCCAGTGAGATGCCCGGGACCACTAACAAACAAAAAGCTCCAAAAAAACAACTCATCAAAATGCCGCTGGAAAGATTAAGACCACCCTGAACACCTAATAACACAGTAAATACAGCCGCCGCTGCTAAACACGAGACCGAAATGTATAATAACAAATCCTTATTATGATCGGGCTGGTTTCCCTGTATCGGTTTTGGGTCTGTTTGGATATCATTCAGACCACCTTCAAAAGGCGTCTCAAAATGATCGCCCAAAAAATAAAATCCTGTAGATAAAAATATTACCCACAAGACACCAGTCAGCAGCAGTCCAGAATTAATTTGCACGCCAAGATAGTGTGCAAATCCGACACCTAACACATACAATACCAGGATTGTCATCAGATGCAGGGGTCTTAAACGTCGAAGCAGATCTAATTCTTTTTTACCGTTCATTTACTCTAGATTATAACTATCTTTCTTGAGTAATTGATATTCAATTTAGACGAACAAGATTAGTAAGGAAAAACCAAAGATTTGCCGGCCTTTCGGCCAACCGGCGTACGAAATAGGGATACCATTCCTTTCCATAAGGAACATAAACCCTTACCGGATATTCCCGGTTTACCAGGTCTTCTTGAAGATCTTCCCGGATTCCATACAGCATTTGAATTTCCAGGCCTGTTTTATCCAGGCCAATTTTTCGGGCATATTCCAGGGCATATTCAATCCTGTCCTGGTCATGAGTTGCGATGGCAGGAATGGGAGGAAATCCTCCATCCGCACTCACCAGGGAACCTGCAGCCTTTGATTGTTCTATCAGCAGGTCCGTAATCCGATCAAAATTTTCATCCACAGATTTCTTTTGAGGATATGCAATACTACGATGTTCTTTATACGCGCCTTTGCAAATTCTTATTTTGCATTGCTCTGCCAATAAATTTTTCACATCCTGGATGCTTCGATACAAACTGGATTGAATGACAATCCCGGTGTAATTTTCAAATCCGTTTTTCCGGGCAGCATAGAATATCTCCAGGGTGGCATCCGTCAACGAGGAATCTTCCATGTCAATGCGGATAAATATTTCATTCTCCCGGGCGCTTTCCAGGATCCGGATCAGGTTATTTTGGCAAACTTCCCGGTCAAGAACCAATCCAATTTGTGAAAGTTTGATGGATATGCCAGAACGAACCCCTTCCTGTTTTAACTTGGATATTATATCCAATACTTCATCAGCAGCTTGAAAGGCATCTTCCTTGGAGATTACATTTTCACCAAGATGGTCTAATGTGGTGGCAATTCCCCTTTGATGAAGCTTCTTAACAACGGCTACAGCCTCGTCCAGAGTTTCTCCAGCAACAAATCTTGCCGCTGTTCTCTTAGCAAAACTCCAGCGCTGGACAATTTGCCTTGCCCAATCAGCTTGCGACAAATAAATCAAGAATAATTTCAGCATACCTACACACCCACATCCTCTTTGGCTATTATCTACCCAATGCTTTTAATCCTACCCAGATTTCGCTTGAATTTCCATGTCAAATTTACTTAAATCCTGTGTAAAAAGTCAGTCATTGGTTCCAGAACAAACAGTTTAATCCAAAAACCGAATTTCTCGGCAAATTTATTACCTGGACAAACTTATAATATCGGAAATATGATAAAATTAACGTGGATTTTTGACGAATGTCATATACAAGGACTAGAAATGCTCAAAAAACAGTATCTCAAAAGCCGAAATATTTTTAAGGTGACATTTCGCCTGGCAAAACACGAACAACCAAAATACAAAGTTTCTTCTGCAAATCTTGTTGCGGATTTTAACGATTGGAGTTTTACAAACACCCCCATGGAATCACTAAAAAATGGTGATTTTAAGATTACAGTTGAATTGGAACCAGGCCAGACGTATGAATTTCGCTACCTATTAAACAATGAAAAATGGTACAACGAATGGGAAGCTGATGAGTATATCCTGGGTGATTTTGGGAAAGACAATTGTGTTATCGAACTCCCCGAGAGTTAAATCCGATTCAGGTATTAAAGAAAATAGTCGATCATCATTAGTTCAACCGTCTTGAAAGATCCAAGACGGTTTTATTTCAATACATTGAACAAACTGCCAATAATTGCATAAATAATTTGATTTGGCAGTCAGGATTTCCTGTGATAAACTACCCCCTGCAGTACACCAATCCTCTACTGGGAGCAAGCGCGTGAGAAGACGACCAAGATTATCAGCCTTGAGCTGGATGGCAGTATTTTTCCTAATTGCTGCTGTGATTTTTTCTACTCTGCAATTTGTCCGTTTCAGTCGCCTGCGGACAACGTATCCCAGCGCTATGACCATCGCTGAAGTCCCGGTTGGTGGATTAGATCGTCAAGATGCAGCCCAGCGATTGTTGCAGGCCTATGCCCTGCCTGTTGAATTATTTTATGGTGACCAGGCAATTCTCTTTGAACCCTCGATCTGTGGATTTGAGTTGGATTTGGAAAGCATGCTTGCTGCTGCAGATTTAGAGCGTACCAAGCAATCCTTCTGGGCCGGATTTTGGGATTACCTCTGGGGACGCCAGATTGCAAGTTTATCTATCCCTTTACGAGCTATTTACTCTGAAAATCGATTGCGGACCTATCTGAGTGACGAGATAGCCTCCCGTTATGACAAACCCCCCTCCCCGGCGATCCCACAACCCGGGACAGTAAATTTCTTAGCGGGAACCTATGGCACAGAACTGGATATGGATACAGCAGTACTTTTAATAGATGGTGCTATGCGTTCTGTCAGCCACCGTTCGGCTAACTTACCCCGGAGTCAGACCAGTCCACCCAGGCCATCCCTGCTAAACCTGGAAACCTTGCTCAAACAAACCATCGATTTAAATGAATTTGATGGTCTAACCGGACTTTATTTATTCAATGTCAATACCCTGGAAGAGGTGCATTTTGCCTATCAAAACGGTTACGAGATCTCTACTAATCCAGACGTAGCTTTCACCACAGCAAGTATTGTAAAGATTCCAATTATGACCTCAATTTTCCGGCGCATTCACGAAGATGAAGACCCGGAATCCATAAACTTGCTGCAAAAAATGATCATTGAGTCAGGAAATGCTCCGGCAGATTGGGTTATGGAGCGGGTCATCCATACCAGCCTTGCGCCCTTAGATATCACTGCAGATATGCAAGCTTTGGGTTTGGAAAATACTTTTTTAGCAGGAGAATTTGGTTTGGGATCACCTCTTTTAAAAGTCTTTAAAACACCGGCAAATCAACGAGAAGACGTCACAACAGATCCCGATGTATATAATCAGAGCACAACCTCAGATTTAGGCATGCTCCTGGAAGATATTTATTTATGTGCGGATAATGGCCAGGGAACATTTAAAGCCGTCTTTGGCGACGATATCACTCAAACAGAATGTCAAATGATGATTGATTATCTCTCCCAAAATAAGATGCCCTCTCTGCTGGAAGCGGGTGTTCCCGATGTAACAGAAGTGGCTCATAAACATGGTTGGGTCACCTATAATGGCATCATGCAGACCCTGGGTGATGCAGGTATTATCTTTTCACCGGGTGGTGACTATATCCTGGTTATTTTCCTTTACCACCCCCAGCAGTTAATATGGGACAATGCATCTTTCCTTGTAGGCCAGTTATCTTCTGCGATATATAATTTTTACAATCAAACATACCAGTAGCCGATTCAACCCTGAAAAAGAAAAAACCGCTTGACTTATCAAGCGGTTTTTTGATTTTCAGAGGACGATAACCTAGATATCTCTATGGACAATATAACTGCCCAGTTTTTCCAGGGAGCTTTTTTCTTTTCCTTCAGGAAAATCTTCCAGACTGTGAACAGCTTTTTTAATGCAGGCTTTCGCCTCATCCATAGCCTGCTGGATCGCGCTGCTTTGATTAATCCGCTCAATCAACCCATCTGCAGCAGCTTCGCTTGCTGTTCTCTTTAAACAAGCCAGCAAAACTTCATCATCAGGATTCTGTTCGCCATATAAGATCGCCGGAAATGTAGGTATACCCTGTCTCACATCATTACCGATCGGTTTCCCAATCCTATCTATATCTCCGGTGAAATCCAAAACGTCATCAACAATCTGAAAAGCCTTACCAATTTCACGTCCGAAGATTTCTGCCAGATCAATATATTTTCCATCCGCTGGACTGATCAATGCTGCCGCTTTTGCTGAAAGTGCAAACAAAGACCCAGTCTTCTCATAAATACGTTGATAATAATCATCTACACTGGGTAACTGGTGATGTCCAAAAAGCTGGGATATTTCCCCGTTTACAATGGTACTGAGTGTTTGGGCAAACAGACTCATCGCTTCCGTAGATTCAATCTCTGCTGCCAATATAGCTGCTTGCGCAAATATATAATCCCCGGTCAAGACAGTTGCAGCTGGCGTCCAATGAGAATTCAGGGTCGGATTCCCTCTTCGAAGTAAAGCGCCATCAATTAGATCATCATGGACCAGGGTCGCGGTATGCAGAAGTTCTATTGAAGCGCTGAGAGAGATTAACTTCTCCTCTGCTGCGCCCAGCAGGGAACCCATTAACAAGGTGATAATCGGCCGAACACGCTTTCCACCCGATTTCAACAAATGTTCCAATGCTACAGTAAGATCAGGATGACATCCTTCTGATCTAGAAATCATTTTCTGATCTACCTTGATAAGTTTATCTTCAAGGTATTTCAAGAAACCAACATCAATCAATTTTTTACTCCCACTTAAATAAACAGGCTGCGTTTTGAGCAGTCTGATCTGCTGCTTGTTCTACAGGAATGTCTTTTACTTCACTTATTTTATCAATAATATACCGAACGTGGGCAGGTTCATTACGTTTTCCTCTAAATGGATCGGGAGCAAGGAACGGCCCATCGGTTTCAATCAACAATCTGGACAAATCGGTTTGGTCAACAACTTCACGAAGGCCCACCGCTTTCTTAAATGTCACCGGACCAGTAACGCCCAAATAAAAACCAGCCTGGAGAGCACGCTGACTTTCTGCCAGATTTCCAGAAAAACTATGGATGACCCCTGGTTGAAAATCCGGATTCTTTTTCAATAGGGCTTTTTCTTCCACCCAGTTTTCAATCAAACCTAACAAATCTTGTATACAAGATCGGTCTTCTTCAGACGCATTCCTGACATGCAATATTACGGGCAAATTACAATCCCCAGCCAATAAAAGCTGTTTGGAGAGAATTTTTTTCTGGAGATCTCTGGGGGTTCTATCCCGATAGTAATCTAGTCCGATTTCGCCAATAGCTACAACCTTCGGATGCCCAGCCAATTCCTGCAGATGTTTCAAAGTATCATTTTGCCAGGTTTTACCACTGTTGGGATGAACACCGATAGCTGCATACAGGATCTCGTGCGCTTCTATCAAGTTAAGAATTTCCAGGCTTGAGTTAAGATCAAGCGCCGGTACCAGAATTCTATTAACGCCTTCAGCCTGAGCTCGGTCCAAAACAGAAGACAGATCATCCCGGTAGTCTTTAAGATTTAGGTGGCAATGAGTATCCGTTAAATTCACTAATCCTCATTATCAATACCAGCAATCGAGAGACCATCCTGTAAGATCAAATCCACGCGATCTTTAAAGGTTGTTTCACAATATACCCGTATGATCGGTTCTGTGCCTGAAAAACGGATTAAAAGCCAACCCCCATCTTCCAGTTCAAATTTATAACCATCGACAGTAACCAAATTTTCCACTTTTAAACCGCCAATTTTATCAGGATTGGCTGTTACTATCTTGTGAATTTTTTCTGCCCGGTCCCCTTTAAAGGGAGTATCAATCCTGTCATAATAATGGGCGCCTACCTTATCAAACAAAACCGCCAACAACTCGGAGGGTTTTTTGTTCATCTTCACCATAAAATCAAGGAAATAAAGCCCGGCGAGAATCCCATCCCGCTCAGGAACATTTCCCTTAAACGCATAACCTCCGGATTCTTCTCCTCCGATCATGGCATCCACTTCAATCATCTTGGGAGCTACATACTTAAAACCAACACCAGTATGATGAACCGGCACATCATAAATTACGCCCAATTTATCCAGCATGGTGGTAGTGGAGAGCGTTTTAACAATTGGACCTCTCAGACCGCGAACTTCAAGAAGGTAGTATGCCAATAAAGCAAACACACGCAGCTGGTTTACAAATTCACCATTCTCGTCTCCAATGCCAACCCGGTCAGCATCGCCATCATTAATCAGCAGCACATCCGCTTGATATTCTTTGGTGGCATTAAGTCCTACGTCTACATTGGGTGGAATTGGTTCAGGACGGGTCATTTCAGGAAAATTGGGATTTCGATCCTGATGAATCTCAAAAATTTCTGTTTTTCCTCCTCCGATCAGTCTGGGAAACCACCCTACCCCGTTCCCCCACATTGGATCCACAAGCACACGCAGCCCAGCATCCTTTATGGGCTGCAAATCTATCAATGTTTTGATATGTTCAATATAGGCCGGTGCAGCATCAAAGAATACTACTTTTCCACTTTCAAGGGCATCTTTCAGTGGAATGCGTTTAGCTTCTTCTTCCGTATCAGGAATATTTTTTTCTATCTTGGAGAGGCCTTCCGGGTTTATTGCGCCGCCATTTTCGTCGCGAACTTTAAAACCATTATCTGTGTATGGGTTATGGGAGGCAGTGACATTTATGGCAGCGGCAGCTTTTTTATCCACTACTGCATACGAAATTACAGGCGTTGGTGTTGGGCCATCTGTCAGGTAAACATTTAATCCATTGCCAGCTAGAACCTCAGCCACGGCAGCTGCAAATTGTTCTGCCTGATATCTGCGATCGTGGCCCACAATAACCCAGCGATCCCCAAAGCCTTCTTCTTTCAGATAAGATGCAAACCCCTGGGTACAGCGGCGCACATTGGCGAATGTATAATTTTCACCCACATGTCCCCGCCAACCATCGGTTCCAAATTTGATTTGCTGTATCATTAAACCTCCCCAAATTATTTGAATTGAAGCCAAGTTATTATAACAAAGAGCGCTTGGATTTGGGGAGCATCTTGGTATCTACAGGTGTGTTATTATGGGATAATGTGGTTCGATTTATACGCTTTTCCTGACATGCTATAATCGCTGAGAGAGAAAAACAATGTCTACAATTTATCTTGATTATGCGGCAACTACCCCGGTTGATGAAAGAGTGGTAGCCGCCATGCAGCCTTATTTTCTAAATACTTTTGGCAATCCTTCTTCCCTGCATAGATTTGGACAACAGGCAGAATTTGCGCTGGAGGAATCCCGCCGGATACTTGCTGAAAACCTGGGTGCTTCACCACTAGAGATTATTTTTACCTCTTGCGGTTCAGAAAGCGATAACCTGGCTTTGAGAGGAACCGCATTTGCCAGACGAGAAAAGGTGGGGGCAAATCACATTCTAATTTCCCCTATAGAACATCCTGCCATTCAGGCGACTGCAGACCAGTTGGCAGCAGTTTATGGATTTGAGGTCAGCTACCTGCCTGTGGATCAATTTGGATTTGTTGACGTTAAGACACTGAAGAATTATCTACGTGAAGATACTGCCCTGGTTTCTGTGATGGCAGCAAATAACGAGATTGGAACACTAAATCCAATCCATGATATTGGTGAGATCTGCAAAGAAAATGATATTCCCTTTCATACGGATGCTGTGCAATATGCAGCTCATTTAAATATAGATGTGAGCAAAACCCAGGTTGATTTAATTTCCCTGGGCGCTCATAAGTTTTATGGTCCAAAGGGCGTGGGCGCTCTGTATGTTCGCACTGGAACTGAATTAATCCCCGTTCTAACCGGCGGCTCTCAAGAGTATGGATTGCGGGCAGCCACAGAGAACGTCCCACTGATTGTAGGCATGGCCAAAGCTTTCCAACTCGTTAGGGAAGAAGGTCAAACTCGCCTGGATCACCTGCTACCCCTCAGAGACAAAATAATTAATTTTGTACTTTCGGAAATTCCTGCCAGTCAATTGACAGGGGGACAGCACCAGAGCCGACTGCCCAATCATGCCAGCTTTGTATTTGAAGGAGCAGACGGCAATCTTTTAGTCCAGGTTTTAGATGCTGCTGGGTTTGCCTGCTCTTCCGGCTCGGCCTGTAAAACCGGAGATCCAAAACCATCCTCTGTACTAACCCATTTGGGATTTCCTCCAGAATGGGCTTTAGGTTCTTTGCGGGTCACACTTGGCAAGGATACATCTGAAAAAGAAATTGATCAATTCCTCGCAATCCTGCCTGAATCTGTCCAGCGAGCCAGGAAGGCAAACAAATGACCTTGTCAAAAGGCACCCGAATAGTGGTCGGCATGAGCGGCGGCGTGGATAGTTCGGTGGCAGCAGCCCTGCTTCAAGATCAGGGATATGAAGTCACCGGTGTAATGCTCCGACTTTGGAGTGATCCAGGGACTTTGAATCGCTGTTGTGCACCGGATGCCCTGGTAGAAGCCAGGCGAGTCGCTGGACAACTTGAGATCCCTTTTTACACCATGGATGCCCAGGATGCCTTCTATCAGGCAGTTGTCCAGCCCTTTATCAACGGCTACGCTAAAGGCATTACACCCAATCCTTGCCTGCAATGCAACCGGATGATCCGCTGGCAATTCCTCCTTTCCCGGGCACAAGCCCTGGGCGCTGAAATCATCGCCACCGGGCATTATGCCAAAATCCAACAATCTGCTGATGGTGTTTATCAGTTGTTAATGAATCCGGATCCTGAAAAAGACCAGTCGTATTTTTTGCATATCCTGACTCAGGAAAATCTCAGCCGGACAGTTTTTCCCCTGGCAGATTATTCCAAAAAGGAAGTCCGCCAGCTTGCCAGGGATTATTCTCTACCTGTAGCGGAACGTCCAGACAGCCAGGATTTATGTTTTGTCGGCCAGGGGGATTACCGAAATTTTCTGAAACAGACAGATCCTTCTTTATTTAAACCTGGTCCGATCCGAGATACTGAGGGAAATATTAAGGGAAAACATACTGGCCTGGCAGCTTATACAATCGGACAGCGAAAAGGTTTAGGGATCAGCGGAGTTGAACCTTATTATGTTGTTGAAAAAGACATTCAGGAAAACACCCTGGTAATAGGTTATAAAAATTTCCCTGGCAGAGATGTTTTTTTTACAGAGCAGAATAACTGGATTTCCGGGACAACACCTGAAACACCTTTTAAAGCTGGCGTAAAGATCCGTTATAAATCCCGGGTGGTACCAGCGACAATCACTCCTCTCCCTGATAATCAGGCCAAAATAAATCTCAGCTCCCGGTTACCAGATATCACTCCCGGACAAGCTGCCGTTTTTTATCAAGATCAAATTTGCCTTGGTGGCGGGATTATCCGCCTGGAGGAATCATGACAGCACCAGCATTATTATATAGTTTTCTTCTAGCTACCTTCCTGGGATCCGCTTTTCATCTATGGAAAGGCGGCGGAGGGGGGCGATTTGTGTTCATGCTGATTCTCTCGTGGACGGGATTTACACTCGGCCATCTACTGGGGTCTTCATGGCAATTCCAATTCTTTTTAATTGGACCTATCTCGGGAGGGTTTGGTGTTTTAGGAAGCTTGCTATTTTTAATCGCGGGCAACTGGATCAGCCACCTTGACCAGTCATGACCATCAATCCTGCCAGAATTCAAAATCTCCTCCAGCAATCTCAAGAACTGGATTCCAATATCTGTCCTCCATTTCCAGGGATCAATACCGGGCCGATTCAACCGGCAGCTGTGTTGATCCCTCTTTTCTTGGATCAGGGTGTCTGGAAACTTCTTTTTATTAAGAGAACCCGCCATCAAGACGATCCGCACAGCGGGCAAATTGCTTTTCCTGGCGGGCGGGCAGAAAAGAATGATCTTTCATTAAAAGACACCGCATTGAGGGAAGTAAAAGAAGAAATTGGAATAAACCCGGATCAAGTAAAAATCCTGGGACAATCCTGCTCAATCATAACCGTAACTGATTATGAGATTAGCCCCTATGTCGGGATCCTTCCCTGGCCTACAACCCTCAATCTCTCGATTGAAGAAGTAGAAAAAACGGTCCTGATTCCAATTAATTGGCTGGCTGATCCTGAAAATTTTCAATCCAGGCCCTGGCGATCCAGCTCGGTTCCGGAAACTGAACTACCTGTATTCTTTTTTAATGAATTTGAAGGGGAGATTTTATGGGGCGCGACAGCTCAGATCGTTGTTGACTTTCTGAAATTAATCCAACTTACCTCCTGAAACCAAAGCTAGGGCATATTAATTGAACCAATTAATTGCACTGCGTCTATTTCATTCCACCCCAGGCCCAATTGCGATTGATCAATAGCTATCCTGATCAGGTTGGTTTTAAATTCTATCCCATCAACCGGGATAATTAATTCATAAGGACAGGGGCGGTCCACCTGGATCGGGTTCTTCTGCAGCACAGTATAATACCCGCCAGTATCCGGATCATAAACCTCTACCTTGGTAACCTGGTCTGGATTAAAACTCTCATAAATTACTATCTCAAGAGGATAAACCATCACCGAATAAGTAACTTCCAGAAAATCGATGGAATCACTGGCAGCGGAAGCCCAGGCATATTGATAATCCCCACAACCAGGTGCATCAGGTTTTCCGATCACTTGCTCTGCACTCCATTCTGGATATGCGAATTCTGAACTTGCCTCTGCACTGATTCCCCATTGGTAGATTACGCCTGTTGCCGGGAATCGTTCTTCCACATCCAGAGTCTCGTCCGGTGCAGGTGTTGAAACTAACGTTCCTTCCTGGGTAGTTAACTCCTCTGTTTGGATCTGGCTGCAACCTGATAGAAC
>CAXMRF010000043.1:0-16093 GCA_964195965.1 uncultured Nitrosomonadaceae bacterium | reverse complement strand
ACTAAAAGTGCTATCAGGAAAATTATTGAGCGGCTCACCAATGCCGAGGTTGATGACATCAGCGCCTTGCTCGCGTAGTTGGCGCGCAGTGTCATTTAAAGCAAGGGTTGGGGAGCTTTGGATTCTTGAAATATGTTGACTGAGATTAAACATAAAATATCTATACCTTGCTTATCGTTTATTTGGGGTAGTTCAATTTGTAAGAGTTACCTTTGTCAATCCGCGGGGAGAATCCGGATCTATGCCTTTAATGAGAGTCAAATGGTAACTAAAGAGCTGAGCTGGCACAATAGCAACCAGGGGAGATAACCACTCTGGGATACCTTCTGGAAGCGGGATAGGACAATCCGCAATTTGCAGCAAATTTTTATTATCAGAGATTAAGAAGAGATCAGCTCTGTGTTCTTCTTTCAATTTATTGAGTAATTTGCTCATATCCTCGAAAGTCCCTCCTTGAGGAGCAATTGCGAAAACTGGGAACCCATTGGATACCAGGGCTATCGGTCCGTGCAGAAAATCAGCTGATGAATAGGGTTGAGCAACCACGTAAGCCAATTCTTTTAATTTCAACGACCATTCAAAAGCAGTTGCATAATTGAATCCTCTGCCCAGCACAACGCATTGATCCATATATCGATAACGGGAAGCGAATAGTTGGATTTGGCTTTCCTGGTGTAGGACCTTACTGATTAGCGGGGGAATTCCCTTGATATTTTCCCAGAGCTCAGGAGTGTCACTCCAGGCTGCTGACAACATCGCAATAGCAGTTAGTTGAGCGGTGAAGGATTTTGTTGCAGCTACAGAGAGTTCCTGTCCTGCCTGAATATCGATGATGTAATCTGCTTCCAGCGCCAGGGGAGAGTGGGTCTGGTTTGTGATTGTTAATGTGATACATCCCTGCTGATTTGCATGCTTGAGAACGGACAACAGATCGGGAGACTCTCCAGATTGGCTGATGCCAACGACAAGCATGTTTGAAATTAATGGAGGTTGTTGATATACGCTAAACAAATAAGGAGCAGCAAGCGAAACCGGAATTTGATTTTTAGCTCCCCAGACATATTTTGCATACCTGGCAGCGTTATCTGATGTTCCTCTTGCAGCGATAAAGATTCCTGATGGGCGGCCAATCGCATTTGCTATCGATTGGATGTGGTCTGCCTGATTTTTGAGGAACGAACCGATCACAACTGGCTGTTCCAAAATTTCATCACGAAGAGCCATTTGTTATTTTTCCCTGATAATGTTGGCACCTAATGAACGGAGCTTTTTATCAATTTTTTCATAACCTCGATCTATTTGAACAACATTTCTGATGACAGATTCTCCTTCTGCAGCCAAAGCTGCCAATACAAGCGCCAATCCGGCCCGAATATCCGGGCTGTCCACGTTACCCGAGAATAAATCTGAGGGTCCATTAACAATACAGCGATGGGGATCGCAGAGTACAATTTGTGCGCCCATACTGGTCAATTTGTCTGTAAAATACATCCTGCCTTCATACATCCAATCGTGAAAGAGAACATTCCCCTTTGATTGAGTGGCTACAACTATAGCGATGCTCATTAAATCGGACGGGAACGCCGGCCAGGGCATAACACTGATTTCGGGGATTGCACCCCGGAAATCAGGCTGGATAATCCTGGATTGATCGGCTGGGACAAAAATATCTTCTCCTTTCACTTCCCAGGCTACACCCAAACGCAGGAATACCTGCTCGATCATGGATAGATATTCAGGCCCTGCTTTCCGGATTGTGATCTCACCGCCGGTAACGATGGCTGCTCCGACAAAACTGATAACTTCCAGATAGTCCGGACCAACTGTAAAAACGCCTCCTCCAAGTTGGGATACGCCTTTTATACGAAGTGTGTTTGACCCAACCTGGGTGATTTCAGCACCCATTGTGTTTAATAAGTGGCATACATCCTGAACATGTGGTTCAGAGGCGGCATTCCGGATAATTGTTTCACCCTCCGCAGTGACTGCAGCCATGATTGCATTTTCTGTTGCTGTAACACTGGCTTCATCCAGAAGTATTTCTGCACCCTTTAATTGTTTGGTGGAAAATTGGAATAATTTTTCTTCCTTGAGGTACCTTGTTTTTACCCCTAGTGCCTCGAGGGCAAGAATATGTGTATCAAGTCGCCGACGGCCAATGACATCACCACCGGGAGGCGGTAATATAAGCTCGCCAGTCCGGGCGATCACTGGACCTGCTAATAACACGGAAGCCCGGATCTCTCTACATAAATCTGGATCAAGGGTTGAACAATGTATTTCTTTGGCGTGAAATTTCCAGGAATGGTTTCCCAAATCAGTAACCTCAACACCAATGCTTTTTAAAAGATTGCGCATTGTTCTAACATCATTGATTTCAGGAAGATTGTGAAGAGTCACAGGCTCAGAGGTTAAAATACATGCTGCGAGAAGTGGGAGGGCAGCGTTTTTATTACCAGAAGGAGTGACCTCTCCATGAAGGGGTATGCCGCCCTGGATGATAAATTTATCCATAGAATGTCCTTTTTGATCGAGATGAGATCGACCTTAGTTTTACCATAACTTTTCAGCTCTGGAATGACGGATTCATTTAGTCCCAGGAGAATTTTATTTTATCTCCGCGTTCTAAACCGAGCAATCTGGCAGCAGAGTTCTGGTTAGTCACAATCTCTAATAAACCTGTGCTTCCAATTAAACCAGAGCATTTTCCCTTGGCTATCATACCGAAAGTTTTATCCAATTGGAGATTGTATCCGTTTACTTGAATTACTATAGATGAAGGATCATTAATTACAAGGGTTTCTGGAGTGATCCAGGAGTGATAGACCAGTGTTTTTTCTTGAAATCTGAAATATCCTAACGATGTAATTAAATTACCGAATCGATCGCTGGAAATCACTTCACCAGTAAGTGAATTTCCTTCAAGCTTGGTGAGGGGCGTTGGCAGATGAATAATGTCAGGAATACTGGAGCCAAATTGATCACCGGGAATTCCTTTTGCCGCATAAGCTGCGGCTGGGGCAAAGATGTCCCGCCCGTGAAACGTTTGAGAAGGGCTCTGGCGGTGAAAATCAGGATTGCTTAATTCCCAAATAGAAAAAGGATTGTTATAAAGCAGATAACTAAATAAACCATTATCAGGTCCAATAAAGATGTGATTTCCTGCTTGTAAGTAAATTGGTTTTCTGGATGTACCAACACCTGGATCAATTACCGCCAGGAAAACAGTTCCATCTGGAAAATCACGAGCTGCTTGCCAGAGAACATATGCTCCCCGCTGAATATCCCCCGGAGGAATTTGTTGAGTGATATCAATGCAAGTTGACCCGGGTATTATCTCAGCGATAATTCCCTTCATGATGCCAACGTAGGGATCGTCCAATCCGAAATCAGTTAATATCGCGATAAGTGGTGGATTCATTTGATCTCCAAAAAACACCGAACTTGGTTGCAATAAATTATAATACGAGGATGATAACTTTGATAATAAACCTGATCATGGGATGGATTGGCTCTTTGCTGGTAAATTATTTGGCCGATGTACTGCCAATCAGCCGCAAAATCTCAAGCCCTTATTGTAAATGTTGTGAACACGAACTTTCTTGGAAATACTATGTTTTATTATCAACCTGCGAGCATTGTGGAGAAAAACCTTCCAAGAGGCATCTTATCATGTTTGTATTGGGGCCTGTCTTGGCTGGTCTATTATATTATTTCCCCCTTGGCAATTTAGGGAATTTTGGTGGTCTTCTGTGGCTGGTTTATTTTGAATTAATTGTTGTTATAGATCTTGAGCATAGGTTAATTCTCCACCCTGTTAGTTTGATCGGGGCAGTGTTGGGATTAGTCTTTGGAATCTTCACCCATGGTGTTTGGGATACCCTAATTGGCGGTGCTGCAGGTTTTGGAATCATGTTGATCTTTTACTTTTTAGGGGAGTTATTTGTCCGAATTTTATCGAAGTCACGAGGGGAGAATATTGATGAGGTAGCCCTGGGTTTTGGGGATGTAAACTTATCTGGTGTGATCGGACTTTTATTAGGTTGGCCGGGTGTTGTGGGGGGAGTCTTTTTAGCAATACTTTTAGGGGGAATTGTAAGCGGATTATTCCTGTTGATTCAGATGGCGAGAAAAAAATACCAGGCTTTTTACGCTTTGCCTTATGGGCCTTTCCTGGCGATAAGTGTTTTAGCATTACTGGCATTTTCAAGGTTTGTAAGGTAAGAACCCTGAAAATCATCGAGAAACCTAACAGAACTGTTAGGTTTTAATGACCTGATTCATCAAGTTCCATCAATCCTGTTAGATACTATTGCAAATACTAAAATAACATCTAAACTCCTGGTATATGATTTTTGCTTTATGAAGTTATTGATTTCCAGGAGAACCGATGAACAGGATTAAATCAAATAGAAAAGATCTCGGGCAGGGCATTGTTGAGTTTGCCATAGTAATTCCACTACTGCTTCTGCTCTTATTTGGAATATTTGAATTTAGCCGGATAATGTTTGCTTACTCCATGGCAATTTCAGCCAGCAGGGAAGCTGCCAGATATGGGGCAGCTATACTTGATACTGGCGGAGGAATCCCTCAGTATGAAGATTGCGCAGGCATAAGGGAAGCAGCAAAAAGGCTCGGCCGATATTCTGGAATTTCAGACACAGATATCACTATTCAATACAGCAATGAAGCAGGAATTTATTCATCTGTCTGTCCGCCGTCCCAAAAGGTAAATTCTGCGGATACGATTTCTGTGTCTATAAACACCTCTGTAACGCCGGTAACTCCCCTGGGAAATTTACCAGCAATTCCGATCTCGTCTAGTTCGAGTCGGACAATATTAAAAAATGTTCAGCTTGGTTTCAGCGGCACAGGTGCGGGTTCCGTCTCCGGGGCTTTATCGGACGTAAACTTTAAAACCACATCCCAGAGAAAAGAAGAAACCCAGGGAACTATCTCGGTCGTTCTAGAGCTAAATTCGATTGCAACTGATGTGGTATCCATTCCATTTACAATTTCAGGAACAGCCATTGAAGGAGCCGGGCAAGATTTTGTGATTACAGCCAGCCCGGTTTACATCAATGCGGGTCAAAATACGACGACAATCTACGTAACGCTGAATAATGATGGATTGGCTGAGGGAGAAGAGAATTTGTTAATTGGTATTGGAGATCCAATCAATGCCACAAAAGGAACTCAAGACCTTCATATAATAACTATTGTTGACCCTCCTGATATATCATTTACAACCGTAAATAGTGTACATGCTGAATCTGATCCAGTAACAGCAATAATGATTGAATTGTCCGAGTACAGCACCCAGGACGTCTCTGTTTCATTAAATTATTCAGGAACAGCAGACTGGGGTGCTGGAGGAGATTACGTTACAACGCCCTCGAATATAACAATTCCAGCTGGCAACTTAACAACTATGTTGATGCTGGAAGTCAACAATGATGAACTTGATGAAATGGATGAATCAGGCGTAATTACATTAACTTCTCCTGTCAATGGTTTAGTCGGAGTAAATTCAACCCATACTTTAACTATAGTAGATGATGATCTTCCCCCGTCCATATCTTTCTATGCGCCAAACCAGATAGTATCCGAAGAAATTGGTGTATTTACTACTTCTTTGACTTTATCGGAAATGTCAGGCAAAACCATCATAGTTCCCTATTCAATTTCGGGAACAACGATTCCAGAGGATTATGTTATTCATAATTCCTCGCCATTAGTTTTCCCGGCTGGCAGTACAACTTTGGATATTAATATGGATATCCTGGAAGGTGATGGCTGGGAAGAAGATGAAACATTAATTCTTACACTTGGTACTCCCCAGAATGCTAGTCTTGGAAGCCCAGCTGCTCAAACTATTGTAATTACCGAAGAATCAGATGAACCTTCAGTAAGTTTTGCAACGGGAAGCTATAGTGTCGTGGAAGGCGATCTGGTGCTGGACATCGTTGTTCAACTAAGCAATGCCTGGAGCTCCGCGGTATTTGTGGACTACAGTTTGTCTGGATCCGCTCAACTGGGTTCTGGAGCGGATTACTCAATCGCCCCCAGTCCTCTGAATATTCCAGTGGGTTGGACCCAGAAGACAATCCAGGTTGTGATTCAAGATGATGAAATTGATGAAGCGATGGAAGATATCCTGGTTACCATGGGGACGATTATTAATGCAACCCCGGGTGCGGTTACTACTCACCAGATCCAAATAGTGGATAACGATTCTCCGCCTGAAGTTTTTTATACTTCAATAAATAAAGTTGTTCTGGAAAATTCAGGAATGGTTACTGTGGATCTTGGATTAAGCTCTCCGTCAGTTTACGATGTAAGTATTCCTTTGAATATTTCGGGGTCAGCTTCCAATGGGGATGATTATTCAATTTCAACAACTAATCTGACTATCCCTGCGGGAGCACTCACTGGATCTTATCAGATCCTTTTGGTAGATGATGTTCAGTATGATCCCAATGAGACCGTTGTTGTTAGCCTTGGATATCCTACCAATGCTGATTTAGGATCCCCTTCATCGTTTACATTGACCATCCAGGACAATGATCTCTCTCCCTGTGATGTAGGTTCACACCTGCTGACAGTGGGTACTGATTCCTTCAGCCTGTCGATAGTGAACCAGGGAGATACGCTGGTATTTACTGGAGGTGCGATTACTTGGGCCGAAGCTTTACCCAATCAGCCTTATCTCATCAGAGCCAGCTTTGCAGGAACGACCGTTTATAGCGGAGGTGATAAACCTCCCGATTATGCTTATTCTGCCTGGGAAAATTTCAATTCACTTTCCACTGAAACAGTCACCTATGAATTTGATGGTGCGCTGGGAGCCGGGATAAATACTATTGTCAGTAATTTTCAAAATATTGTTGATGGGTCCACTTGCTCGCTGACAGAAACTTTTACGACCCATTAATCAGGAAGCAGAGATGAATAAACAAGCACAAAAAAAGGCGGGAAGTGAACGAGGTCAGAGCATGACAGAATTTGCGCTCAGCCTGGTTATTTTACTGACTTTGTTGGCAGGGATTGTGGATCTGGGACGAATGTTTTTCGCATACATTATTATCCGGGATGCTGCCCAGGAAGGCGCTGTATACGGGTCCATTGCTCCCAAGGATAATTTAACAGTACTTAGAACCGAAATTGAAGATAGAGTAAAAATAGCCTTTACGGATCCTTCTGATGCCAGTAATGTTCCTATTGACCTCACAAAATTGAACGTTCAAACAGATATTATAGGCGCAACTTGTGCTGCACCAGGAAGTGGAGTGAGGGTTCGCATAGAATATTCCCTGCCGATTACCATGCCTTTCCTGGGCACAATCATAGGTTCCCAGGACATGAAAATGGCTGCAACGGTAGAAAACGCAATCCTTTCACCAATTTGTCCATGATTATTGTTAATATATACAGGTAAAAATGAATAAAATCTTCAATAAAAAAAACCGAACAAACGAATCTGGTCAGGTGATGATTTTTCTGGCTATTACTTTTGTGGTTTTAATGGGTATTGCTGCTCTTACTATAGATGGGGGAATGCTTTTGGCTGATCGACGGCATGCTCAGAGTGCAGCAGATGCATCTTCCCTGGCTGGTGGCAGTGGAGCGGCTTATTGGATGAGATCCAATAATGTAAATTACAATAGTTTTCTTTGTGGGACTGGCGGTGCGTATTATACCGGTGTTGCAGCCGAAGCAGCTGCCATTACTCATGCAGGAATAAATGATTATGTAATTGATAATGACATCAGTGACAGTCATGGTGTTACGGTTGATTGTTCTATTACTGACTTGGGAAGTTATGAAGATAAACACCTGGACATAACCACTAAAATTACCCGGGACACAACCTCGAATTTCGCACATTTAATATATGAAGGACCCCTAAGGAACCAGGTAGAAGCAATTGTCCGCATATATCCACCGGCGCCCCTGGCTTTTGGTAAAGCGATAGTAGCCTTGAACGCCAGTGGCTGTTCCGGTAATACAAATGGTGTGGTCTTCTCCGGTACCAGTAATACAACTGTGACAGGGGGAGGGGTGTGGTCCAATGGCTGCTTAAACGGAAATGGGACCAGCTTTGCGGTGACGGTAAATAATGGCGGCGTAGGTTATGCAGGAACTGCAACGGGAACTTTAACTAATATAAGTCCTGCTCCAGACTATGTTCCTAGTGTCCTGCCAGATTATTCTACAATTGTTCAGGAACCTAATTGCGCAGGACTTCCTAACAGAACAGTTCCCTTAAGTGGAGACGCAATACTCGAACCCGGGATTTATGAAAAGATTAAATGGACTGGAGGAGCCCTAACATTTAACCCTGGTTTGTATTGTGTCACAAATTCTCAGGGAGTGGAAATTAGCGGCGGCTCAGTGCACGGTGACGGAGTGACTTTATTTGTAATGACTGGAGGAATCGCAATCAACGGGAATGTGTCTCCTGTATATCTCCGGGCACCAGAAGAATCTCCTGACCCGACACCTGCAATTCCTGGGGTATTGTTTTTCCTGGCAAATGGAAATTCAGATTCCATCAGTCTCACAGGTAACAGCACTTCGTTTTTCATGGGCACAGTCTATGCACCGGACGGTGATCTTTACTTTTCTGGGAATTCGGGTACTAATCCTACCTATAATACTCAGCTAATTGGCAATAATGTTGAAGTGAGTGGTGGGGCAACGATTGACATTAACTTTATGGATGAGGATAATTATGAGAATCCGCCCTACATGGATTTGTTGAAATAAAAAATTGTTGATTTTACAAATAGAAACCTGGTTTTGGAGTATAGAACCGGGTTTTTTTTATTTATTACTAACAAAACTGAAATTGCAGATATTCGACCGCTAGTTGTATAATAATGGAATAAGAAGGTAAAGAAAAAAATAAATGATGCATCGATTTAAATATCCCCTGATTGGAATATTGTTGTTAATTACCCTCACTTCTTGTAATGATGGAGGTAAAGGCACTCCGATTCTGGAAGAAATTACGGTTAGCACTACACCGATTCCAATCACAGTTACTTTAGAGCCAACAGCTACTCTGCCGCCAACACCAACGTTTACTCCTACAGTGACGCCAATCGTAATCTTAGATCCAGATCCTATTGAAATTGAAATTATTGCTGTTGATGGAACGGTGCTTCAGGGTGTTTATTATCCTGCTGAAGAGAATCCAGCGCCATTGATTGTATTATTTCACTGGGCGAGAGGAGATCTGGAAGAGTGGGGGGAAGTGGCTTTGTGGCTCCAAAATAGAGATCAATTGGATCGGAAACCCGATTATAACCATTCCTGGAAATCTTCTAGCTGGTATCCTGAAAATTTACGAGAAGAACCCCTTGGTGTGTTGATATTCACATTACGAGAATGTACTGGAGGATGCCAGAATTATTTGCCAATCGAATGGCTGCAGGATATTGAAGCGGCCGTTAAAACGGCATCAGAACTGCAAGGAGTGAATAAAGAGCAAATCCTGACAGCTGGTGCCTCTATCGGCGCTGATGGGGCAATCTATGCTTGTGCTTTTCTTAATGATAAAAAAAGCGGTCATTGTCTGGGAAGTTTTTCGCTTTCGCCGGCGTCCTTATTAACCATTCCTTATGAGGACCTTGTCGGTCAATTGATAAATAATGAATCCCCAGTTCCAGTATATTGCCTTTACGGCTTGAGGGATGACGCTTCTGTAGAAACATGCGCAAATATACCAGGAATTACACTGGTGGATTATGGTTATATTGAAAATCACGGAATGGAACTTCTCCAGCCCAATCAAAATCCCGATCCTCTGGTTCTTCTTCAGGAATTTATCCAGATCTCCTTAACTGGAAAAATTGAGAAATAAACCATGAAAAAAACCCTATATGTGTTTCTAATTATTAGTTTCTTGATCTCGTTTGTTGATGTGGGATCAGTATCTGCCGCTGGAAATCAGGATGGAATCTGTAATGGTCCGGAACAGGTTATGTATATACTGGTGATTGGCACCGATACGCGGAGTGTTGGTTACCTGTATGGGATGGGTGATACCTCGATGGTATTCCGGGTTGATTTTCAGAACCAGGAAGTGAGTGTATTTGGTTTCCCGAGAGATTTGTGGGTGGTGATCCCGGATGTTGCAGAAGACAATGGGAGAACTCACGGGAAATTTACCCAATCCTACTTTTTCGGCACAGAAGGTATGGGGTACTATAGCGGTGATGGCTTTGGCGCGGGTTTAATGGCCGCAACCATAAAAGAAAATTGGGGAATGGAAATTGACCACCATGTAGTTGTCAATATGAGAACCTTACGGAATGTTATCGACGCTCTGGGTGGCATCGAGGTTTATAATCCAGCCCCGGTATATTCCTTTCAACAACCCAATCAGCCTAAAGTATATGCGGGAGGTTATTTTTTCTCCGGACAGGATGCGTTAATGTATGCCCGCTACCGGGATCCGAAAAATTCCTATGATCGGGTCGCTCGACATGAAATTGTAATGAAGGGGCTATTTAAGCAATTATTTAGCCTGTCTACAATACCAAAAATACCTGAATTAATTGGTTTGTATAAGGGCAATGTATTAACAGATATGCATCTGGCTGAATTAAGTCAGTTCCTCTGTCTGGCGGCTCGGATGGATTTTGAAGATGTCCGCTTTACTAGAATACCTAAAGATGCTCTCTACAGTCCTGACTGGGAGGGTTTTGTCTGGTTAGAAAAAGAGCAGGGATATATAAAAGAGCTGCTGCAAAACTTCCAGGCTGGCAGTTTGCCGGATCCTGTAGAAGATTAGATAATCCTGGCGATTATTAAGCCAGGGTGGGGGAATGGAATCCTGGCAATCTGGACCAAAGAAAATAAATTCCACTTTCTTGTTAATGAATAATAACTCAGAATAAGTTATAGTTTTGCTACTCTGAATTGATCAATTGTAGTAGAAGGGCTGCGAGGCAATGGTTTGTCTTTCCAGATGCCTTGATAAATTGGTCAAAAATAATTGACTTCCAAATATTTATTTTTGAACCTGGAATCCATCTTGTAAAAATCCAGCCCAACAGATTTTTATCATCTTTAACCTGCTGGTTTGGATAAATTAGAATAAATTTAATTGGAGGGCAGGTGATTTTCCGCCAATCAGGATGTAGGGAGCTGAATTTTCGGAAACAAGATTCATTTTTCTCAGTTGAGAAAATGTTTTCAATTTTGCCTTATGGCGGAAATGCAGAATTTTATTAGCCCTTATTGGGCCTATTCCTGGAATCCGAAGCAAACTGGATCTGGGTGCTGTATTAATTTCCAGAGGTTCAGGGAGGATATTTGCTTTTGCCCAGGCTGTTTTTGGATCTTCCTCAAGGGGTAAATTACCTGTTTCTTGATATGGGAGATCCTCAAGTGAATATCCATAGTCCCGCAGAAGATAGAAAGCCTGGTATAAGCGAAACTCCCTTTTTGGAGAAGAAGGGGGAAGGTTTTCCAAAGGAGTTCCCTGAATTGGGGTAAAACTGGAATAATAGGCCCTGGTAATTCCGCTGTGACGGTGCAAGTGCGCGGTTGTTGAAAGAATATCCAAATCAGTTTCCCCTGCTGCGCCAACAACAAATTGAGTAGATGACGAAGGCCATTTTCCACTCCAGGATGCGCTTGGAGACCTGCTGGTCCTGATTTTCTGGATCCAGGTCAAGGGATCAAGTAGATCAGTATGTAAGTTCTTTTGTGGGGCCAATATTTCTAAAGCATCAGAGTGAGGCGCTTCTAAATTAACTGATAAACGATCTGCCAGCAACATAGCCTGTTCTACCTGGGCTTCTTCTGCACCAGGCATGATTTTCAGGTGCAGATATCCCTTGTATTGGTATTGGTTGCGTAAAATTGCTGCAGTATCCAAAAGAAGGTCCTGGGTTCTAATAGCACCACCGAAAATACTGGAACTTAAAAATATACCCTCAACTAACCCTGTTTGATGAAGAGAGATAAAAAGACTTGCGAATTCATCCGGGGTAAATACAGCTCTCGGTATATCACGCTGAGCACGAAAAGGGCAATAACGGCAGTTTTGTTCACAGTAGGAATTTAACAAAGTTTTTAGAAGTTTGATAGACCGTCCATTAGGCATGATTGCTTCCTTGACGGTTATGGTCTTGCGACCACGTTCAGGGAGGGGTGCTTGGTGGCAATCCTCTGCTGGCTCAAGATGCATTTGACTGGTTAGCATTTTTAAGCGCTCAATGTCACTCATACTACAAGAATAGCACATATGTTCTACTGTCGCAACTAGTTTGGTTCGGAGTGGAGTAAATATTGATGGTGAAATCCATCAGAGCAGGGCATAATGTAGGAATAAAATAATCAAGATAGTTAATGGGAATCGGGAGCGCAACCCAGGAGAAGGGGCTTGACGGATACCAAAAAACCAGCTAAAATACTTACGGTTGTGATAAGTATTATTATCGAAAGCATAGATATCTAAGGGAGGAATACAGTATTTTGAAGAAAAGCGCTTCTTTTACCCTCTTGGAGGCTATTCAGGATTATTTGGATAGCGTTAGTTTGTCTCGCAGTGAGAATACTGCCCGTACCTATGCCAATGCAATGCGTTCGTTCCTGGAAACTTCAATAAAACAAGGTCTGGATCCAGAGGAAGATAAAGTCTCTGTTATAAACGAAGACTTGATAGCTGATTTTGCTGCTGATTTAAAATCATACTCACCCAATACAGAACAGTTATATTTAACTGCTGCAACAGGTTTTTATGATTATTTGGCTGCAGAAAAGCTTGCAGATATCAATTTGCCCCGCTTGCGGATGTTAATAAAACGGAGATCCAGGAGGACCGGACAGCGACTGCCCCAATTTCCAAAAGAGGATATCCAAAAAGTGTTAATCTATGCGCAATCCTTGAATATGGCCCCAACAGAGACAAAAAGGCAGCGCTTGCAGCATTTGAGGGACCGGGCTTTTATTCTAACCCTCGCTGATACAGGATTACGGGTGCATGAAGCCTGTAACCTGCGGAGAGGTGATTTAGACTGGCAGGAAGGGAAAGCTGTAATTATAGGAAAAGGAAATCAGGAGGCAGTAGTTCGTTTTTCCACCAGGGCTTTAATGGCTTTGAGAGATTACATTAATACCCGGGCTGAGATTGACGGCGCTTATGGGAGATCATTAACTTCCCTGCCTTTATTTGCCAGACATGATTTAGGAGCTGGTAATCGCGTAGAACCCATCAGCACCACTACCGGAAGGAATATTATTTCTCAACGAGTACGTGAGGCTCTGGGAGATAACGCAGCCGGAACAATTACACCTCATTCATTCCGCCATTATTTTGTCACAGAAGTGCTTCAGGGCTCGGGTGGCAATATTAAACTTGCCCAAAAGCTTGCCAGGCATAAAAATATTCAAGTTACACAACGTTATGCCCATTTGAGCGATGAAGAATTAGACAAAGGTTATTACGAAATCTTTGAAGACTAAGGAGACATGACTAGATGAATTATCGAAAATTTGGAAGTTTAGATTGGAAAGGCTCCGCGTTAGGTTTTGGATGTATGCGGTTTCCTGTTTTAGATGGTGATACAAGCAAAATTGATAAAAAAACCGCCGCTGAAATGCTTTATTATGCCATTGACCAGGGTGTTACTTATATTGATACTGCTTATCCCTATCATGCTGGCAACAGTGAAAGTTTTGTAGGACAAACGCTCAAGGGAGAATATCGGGAAAAAGTTAAATTAGCAACCAAGTTACCTGCCTGGAAAATTGAGAAGAGTGATGATTTTGATTTCTACCTGAATAAACAACTTAATAATCTACAAACAGAGCAAATTGATTTTTATCTACTCCATGCCCTTAACGAGAAAACCTGGCAAAAAATCTATCAGCTGGATGTGCTCTCCTGGGCGGAGAAAGCAAAAGCGGATGGGCGGATCGTTCAGCTTGGTTTTTCTTTTCACGATGAATTTGCGGTTTTCAAATCAATTGTAGATGCCTATGATGAATGGGATTTTTGTATGATTCAATATAATTTTATGGATCAGGAATACCAAGCGGGTAAAAAAGGATTGAAATATGCCGCGAACCGAGGCATGGGTGTTGTAATCATGGAGCCATTACGAGGAGGTAGACTGATTGACCCTCCCCAACCAATCCAAGACCTTTGGAATCAAGCTAATGTTAAAAGATCCCCGGCAGAATGGTCTTTACAATGGTTATGGAACCAACCTGAGGTATCCCTGGTTTTAAGTGGTATGAGTACTCTTGAGCAAGTAAAGGAGAACGTGATCAGTGCAAGCCGATCAGGTGTAGGTAGTTTGTTAGAAAACGAACTTGATCTGGTGTCATCAGTAAAAAAGACCTATGAAGAATTTGCTTTGATTCCCTGTACTAACTGCGGATACTGCATTCCATGTCCGGAGGGTGTAGACATACCCAGGATCTTGAAAATATATAACGACGGCATCATGTACGATAAAGTAAAGAATGCTGCCGAAGACTATAACATGTGGGTTCCGGAGGAAAATAAAGGAAATTTATGCGTGGTTTGTCGTGAGTGTGAGGAAAAATGTCCTCAAGATATTCCCATTGCTGATTGGATGGCCAGAATTCACAAGGAATATACCGAATCTGTGTAATCATAAGTTGTTTGATGGTTGCATAGGTAATCAAAACCCCTGCTCTAAGAGAGGAATTATTGCAGAACTCCTATATTAACCTATACGCAATTAAAGGTAGTGCTATGATTGTTGCTTCTGATTTAAATGGAACATTAACTACCGGGTCCCCCATTTTGGCAGTTGCCCGGTGGGTAAAAAAATATCAACCAGATTGTTATCCCCCTTTCTTTGAATTGGGTCTGTTTATTTCTTATCTTCGTGTGAAACTGGGCTGGATGGAGATTGATGTTTGGGGAGACAGGACCATGCGAAAAGTTCTCACCTTGATAAACAACCCAGATCAACCCTTGCTGGAAGAAATTATGGCGTACATAGTGGAAAGCGAACTATGGCCCAAGCGGAGAAAAGAGGCTGTGTCTTTATTGTTGGATTATCACAAATCAGGGGCAGAAATTATAATTATCAGTGCTGCTTTTGAGCCAGCGGTCAATTATTTCGCTCATAAGATTGGCCTTGATAGAACTCGGGGAATTGGAACATCTCTGGAGTTTACTACCGGGGGAGTTGAATTGGCCAGTAAATTAACTTCGAGAGAAATAAAATTGGAAAAATTACGTTCTGTCATTGGTGACCAACAAATTGATGTCGCATTGGGGGATACATTTACTGATATTCCGCTTCTGGAACAGGCGGTTAAGCCGATTGCAGTTTTTCCAGATCAAATTCTTCAAAAAACTGCCTTAGATCGCGGCTGGCAAATTATCAACTAACGTATTCAGAAACTTGTTCCTTAGTTTAAGAAAGAGTAAACTAATTATTAATTTCTAGTTTAGGTTCACGGAGGATTTATGAATAATATGATCAATAGGGTTCTGCGGGCTGCCATGTTGGACCGGGAATTCTATAAAGAGGCAGAAGCTGACACCAGTTTAAACCAGGAAGCGTTGCTAGTGGTTATTATCGTATCTGTTATAGGTGGTATAGGTGCTTTTGCCACCAACTGGATGGCTCAAAATTTTGGCCAGGCTATTCTGGCATTTTTTGTTACCTCTGCGCTGGGTGTGGGAAATTATTATATTTGGTCTTATGTGACTCATTTTATTGGAACAAATATGTTCAAAGGTGATGCTGACCCAGGTGAATTGCTTCGCGTGCTTGGTTATGCCAGTGGCCCCCGATTGCTTGGCGTGTTAGGTTTTATCCCCTGCATCGGTTGGTTACTCAGCCTGGCAGGAGGAATCTGGGCGCTTGTAGCCGGATTCTTTGGAGTTCAGGAAGCCCTGGATTTGGATACTACCGAAACCCTGGTCACTGTTGTGCTTGGCTGGTTGGCAATCCTGATTATTTCTGGGATTATCACCAGTGTTATTGGGATTGGTGCAGTCAGTGCTGGATCA
Source organism: uncultured Nitrosomonadaceae bacterium (assembly GCA_964195965.1). Classification (GTDB taxonomy): domain Bacteria; phylum Chloroflexota; class Anaerolineae; order Anaerolineales; family UBA11858; genus B10-G9. The sequence continues at coordinate 75 of CAXMRF010000043.1, read as the reverse complement.
ATCCTTTCTAGTTTTGGTGGCTGATGAACAATCTGGAAAAAAGGTAAACTACAGAATCGAGAATGGTCAGGGGCT
>CAXMRF010000042.1:0-16112 GCA_964195965.1 uncultured Nitrosomonadaceae bacterium | reverse complement strand
CCCACATGGTTTGCACCGGGGGATTTTAAGTCTTGATAGGTGGTTTATCTGCCCTGTTCTAAGAAGCACTGCTTCTACACACTCTCATTTTACGAGAGAATTGTTTGAAAATCGTATCAGGTTTTTACGCTTTCTACCCTAATTACACGCAAGACAAGGATGGCGGTTCAGCAGGGGGAAAATTGTAACTTTTAACTTTCCCTTAAGGAGGTAGAGTTAAATTATGGTAGTGTAAACTTCTTTCTGTAAAATTGATAAATAAAGAATGGTAGGTCAGGTGTACCCTTAAGTTGACCACAACAAAAAGAAGAACACCATGACCTACCAAGACCATTATACCTTACCAACTGAATTACTTGAACAGGTAGCAGAGCAAGGCTTTGGTTTTCTATCCCCCAATTACACGCAAACACCGGTTTAAAAGAAAAAGCCTGCGAATTCGCAAGCTGATTCTTGGTGTATATGGGGATTTTAGAGGGGAATTACCCCATATAGTAAGAGTGGGGCGGGTGGGAATCGAACCCACATGGTTTGCACCGGGGGATTTTAAGTCCCCTGCGTCTGCCAATTCCGCCACTGCCCCGAACTCTACAGGCTTAATTGTACACACCCTGCGGATAGGGTCAAGGTGTAATATCAAATTTGTTTTTTAAAACAGGGTATTTGCGAGTTTGGCGCGGTATTCTTCTACAAGGGGATGGTCATCACCCATTAACTCGAACAGCCCCAGGATGAGATCCTTTGGCATGCCCCGGCGGTATTTTTTGTCAATCTTGAGGATCTCCAATAATCCATCCAGGCTGGCAGCGATATTGCCGCGCTGGATCAAATCAATCGTCCGGAAATAAACAGCATCCAGTGGATTTTTATGCTCACTTTGTTGATCAAATTTCAGCAGCAGCTGTTCTACAAGAGGTTTTAATTTTTCTGCGTTTTGATATTCAACGCTGACTGGGAAATGATTAATAATCGTCAGGGCTTCCAGGTATTCCCCTTGCCAGATCAGGGCTTTTGCCAGCATCAGTTTGGCTTTGGCGTTTTCGGGGGTTTCCAAAAGGACTTCAAGACAGGTATCTTCCACATCTTTAAATTGATTGGAGTTCAGAAAACTTTCAGCTTTTTGAAGTAACAAATTATCATGACCGGGAACAATACTGTTAACAAAATCAACTAACTGCAGGTTGGAACGGATACCTTCCACCTGGTGGGTGACAAGACCGTTTTGAAATGATTTCAGGGTGGGTACGGTATGCACCTGGTAGCGTTCGGTGAGTATAGGATTATTATCTACCTCAACCTTTGCCAGTCTGAATCGCCCAGTATGTTCCTGGGCGAGGGTTTCCAGCTGCGCGCTGGTCCGCTGGCAGGACGTGCTCCACTGGGCCCAAAAATCGACCAGAACTGGTACAAGTTCAGAATATGTGAGCACCTGGTATTCGAAATCAATTTCATTGACAGATATGATATCTGGTTCGCCCATAATAAACCTTATTCGTCCTCTGCTATCCCACTCGGTTGCTCTACTTCTACTACTTCACCATGGTGATTGATAATCACCTTAAAACCGGTCATGCCCATATAGGCCCGGCTTTCTTCCGGGAATCCTTCTATGAGCAGCTGATCAAATTGCCGGTCAAGATTTTTCAATTGTTCAAGGAATATTGCCCGCGAAAATATATCATCCTGTCCCAGCATCTTGGCAGCCTGTTCACTGATGATATCCTCGTGGCCCTCTATTCCATCCTTCATAAAGCTTAATATCTGGCGATCAACATCTTCTGAGGGAATATGCCGTTTGAATCCATCATCGTCCACCACGTAACAAGGGTCCTGCCCAACCACGGCAGTTTCAACTACCTGATCATTTTCGTCAAATATTAAACCAGCAAATAATGGGTTTGCGGCCATAACTTATCTAACTCCAGCGTTAAATTTGTTTCAACAATTTCCCTAAATTGTATGCTGAATAGAGCTTTTAGAAAATAAGAGTTTTATAAATTCGCCTGTACTAAATAAGGGATAGTTTTTTGGTATCGATCAGGTTAACTGCTGAATCAACTATTTTTTAAAAATATCCACGTGTGTTCCTGAAACATTATAAGTAGATTGCTGATCGTATGGAACGCGGGGCAGGGTCCAGCGGTACAGCCATTTGGATGCCTTGGAGGGAAGATTAATGCAGCCGTGGCTGCGCGCTTTTCCGAAATCATTATGCCAATAGGTACCATGGAAGGCTATTCCGCTTTCTGTGATGTAAATAATCCAGGGGACACCTGGCAGGTCATAGCCATTAAAGGCCAGGTTTCCTGCTGCCATATGCCGGGAAGGGCGTTTGTAATTGGTGATGTGATGGCCAGGCGGGGTGATGTATTTGCCTGTGCTGAAGTCCGCTCCAGTGGAGGCTTTCACCATAAAGATAGGCTGGTTATATTCAAAAGCGGTCACTGTTTGCTGGCTGGTATTTACTTCAATTCGCTTGGCATAACTGGGAACTTCCGGAGATATCAGGGAAAGTTCTGTTTCAGGAATCACGCGTAAATGGGATGCGGGAACGTAATAGTCCAAATCCCATTTGTCTTCAAGAATGTGATAATACGGAACCCCGTCTGGACCATCAACCAGGCCCTTAATCCAGTGGGTGGTCTCGTAATAAAACCGATATGCAACATGATAACGTTCTCCAGGTGTCCAGAGCGCATCTGTATAAGGGACAGTTACTTCAGCTAAAAAACCATTTTCTGGTATTTCATAGAGTACAGGATTGAGGTCAGTTCTGACAGGTTGGATGCCACCGGAATGAGCATAACCTTCTGTGCCAATTTTATACCAGATGCGATTATGGCTGGGTTCATCATACCCCAGGACAACTTTGCTGATCGGGAAGACGGCATCTTTCCAATGAATGCGAACCTGTTCGCTGTCAAAGGTAGGTTGTTTATAGAGGGTGATTGTTTCGTAGATCACTCGACCTTGTTGGCCCAGGTAAATACTAAGCACTGGGTTAAGTTGGCGCCCAACCAGGCTGACTACACCTAAACTGCTCAAATTCAGAAAATCTTTCCTGGTAAATTTTTGGTTCATATCAATAGTGTATGTTCACCAGCGTTCCCACGTTGGCAAAATAAAATGCCCATTCAGCATCTACATTTCTCATATTAATACAGCCGTGGCTCATCGGATAACCAAAATTATTATGCCAGTAAGTGCCGTGAATACCATAGCCATTATAGAAGTACATGGTCCAGGGGACATTGGGGAGATAATAACCAGGTCCTGCCATCAATGTTGCAGTATATTTGACGTAAACCCGGAAGCGTCCAGTAACAGTTGGGGTGGCCGGGAGACCTGTAGATACGATAAAGGTTTTGATGAGTTTATCGCCATCGTAGGCATACATGCGTTGGGTTGATAAGTTGATGTCAAACCAGCGTTCATCCGGGTATACCCCGGACGGCAGCATGGATTTGATATACGAGGGGTAGGTATTTGGTGCCTGGGTGGGTTTTGGTGTGGGTGTGATAGTAGGTGTGGGAGTATTGGTGGGTGTTGGTGTAGGCGTTGGTGTATTTGTTGGCGTTGGTGTGTAGGTTACTTTGCGGACATTTTCCTGAGCGGAAAGGGTTGTCTGTTGGGTTGCTTGTAAACTCGGGAACGCAAATGAAAAGTCCGGGGTCCAGAGCCAGACCAATACAACGGAAATTAATATTAACGCAATGGTTGACCAGGAAAGGATGGAAATTTTATGGGCAGTGAGAGCTTCCTTGGCAATAGATACTGGAAGTTGAATCCGTTTTGGAGTCTGCCCGGGATTTGATTTTCTGAATCTCTGAATTGCCCAACGCCTGCCTTTAATGGCTTGATCACTTAAAGGATTGATCTCGAGGGCTTTTTTCAAATAGGCAATACTGGCTTCAGGCGAGGAAACTGTTGCCAGGTACAACCAGGGTTCTTCAAAATCAGGTGCCAGTCGAACTGCTTTTAAGGCCAGCTGCCGCGCACGTTGAAGTTCACCTCTATTGAGAGCTTCTTTGGCATCATTTAGGATCTGAAAAACGGCATCTGGCAGTTGTGCTGTCATAGTTAATCCGGTGATATCTCTTCCCGGTTCAAATAACACATAATACCCGCTGTAATTCCGCGGGCGACCAATTCTGGATTATTGGTCAGCAGGTCTCGATCTTGATTCATATACCCGGTCTCAATAATTACGGCAGGTGTGTTGGTGTCGACTTCCCCAAAGGCATGGTATTCGGCCATATCTTCAGTAATTCTGTGATCATATCTTAAGCCAGTAGCTTCACCATACCGATTTTTAAGGCAGGCCATTAATCTGGCGGCTTGTTCAGGGCGTTTGTTATCCACAGCCTCAGCGATTTTATACCCCGTGCCTAGCTCAGGGATATATTCACAAGTGTCAGCATGGATGGAAATTAAGGCATCGCTTTTATAACCATCCAGATGTTCGTCAAATTCTTTCAGTAAGTCTACCTGGATCCCCTCGGATTCCAAATATTGGCGTGTTAAATCTGCTATTCTATAGTTAATATCTACTTCCCTGAATCCTCCCAGGCTTTCTGAACAAATTGCGCCAGTATCATGGCCCCAATGACCAACTACCAGTCCAACATGAAGAACCATCTGGGGAGTTGCAGAATTAGCGCTCTCCCCGCTGTCAGGGCCAGGTTGGAGGAAGGATGAATTAAACCCAATGCCCGTTGCGGGCAGGGCTGTGAATAATGTTGCTGAGAGGATGGCAACCAGCAGGACGTTTAAAACCCCCTTGAGGGTTTTGTTTAACAGTCCGGGAGCAGATTGCTCTCCATGAGAATTGAGTTGTCTATTCATTCCGTTATAATACTACTGATAAAGGGTTCTCCTGATGCTGGTTTAATTTTACCGTATTTTTCGTATAGAGACATACAACCGGCTCCAGTTAAACACTATTAATGGGTTTTGTCCTTAAATCCTGATATTATCGATCATAAAACCCCTGTTTTGATCGATAATTTTCCTCAATCATGGTTTAAATATTGAGAAATATGCTTTACTTACCAAGGTGCAAGATTATGACCAAAGAATTATCTCGAGTTGAAAGAGAAATCCTTCTAAAAACTGCCCGGCAGGCGATAAAAAATAGGGCGATAGGTGAAAAAATACCCCGGCTGAACCTGGATGAATTTTCGTCCAGAATGCGGGAGAAAGGGGCTTGTTTTGTCACTTTGACAATAAAAGGTGTGCTGCGGGGATGTGTGGGGTCTCTTGAAGCGACCCAGCCCCTGATAATGGATGTCCAGGAACGGGCAACTGGAGCAGCTTTTAATGATCCCCGTTTTCCTTCACTAACCCTGGCTGAGTTGGATAATGTACAGGTAGAAATCTCCCGGTTAACAAAACCTGAGGTATTGGAATACAGTTCAGCGCAAGACCTTCAAGAGAAACTGCGCCCTGGAATTGATGGAGTGATTCTTCGACACCAGTCTCACAGAGCAACTTTTTTGCCGCAGGTATGGGAACAGTTGGCCACTCCCGAACTGTTTCTGAGCCAACTGTGCCTGAAAATGGGTTTTGATTCATCGGCCTGGAAAAAAACCAGACTGTTAGTGGAAATATATCAGGCGGAAAAGTTCTCAGAAGGGGATTAGCGGATTGGAATTCGCTGCATTTCTGTACAAGGGATAATTAACCTGGTTTCTCCCGATCTATCAATTAGCGTACGATCCGCTTCTCTGCAGATGGTCAGGCCCTGATAAGTGATTGTAACTGGCCCGGGAAAAGGGTTTTCTCCTGGCAGAATGAGGATACTGTCTTGTTGGATTTGAATTCCTAGCGTCTGCAGAAAAAATACGACTGGGATAAGACCTTCGATAGGATTTTCAGCCCCAATACCCTGCCCGGTATCAGCAGCATAAATCGAGTAAAAGATACCAGACCTCTCGAGGTTGAATGCAACAGCATCCATCCATTTGTTGATTAATTCAGCAGCCAATTCGCGTTTCCCGAATTTTAGCAAAGCTTGTCCTATTAGCATATTCCAGGGTAGCTGCACACCAGATTCTTTCCCATCTGGGAATGATCTTAATCCAAATTTCGCCTTATATTTCCCAGGATTATTCAGGTTTTTTTCGATAAGATTACCAGCCAGATCCTCATTAATGATATTGGCCCATAAGGGCAGCATTAAGCTGATATTCTCCCGGGTTGTAGAGGGAGAGATTAAACGGACCATATCACCTGGTTCAAAACCTAGCAGGAGACAATAATCCAGTCGGGAGTAGATACTCTCGCTGACCTTCCAATCGTTTTTACCTTCTCGTTGATAATTCCCAAGCGGGATCTCTTCAATTCGGTACAATCCTTTCCAATCAATTCCATGAAGGATAATTTTCAATACACCAGGTCGTTTCCCGATAACTTCTTTTCTGAAAAGGATTCCAATTCTCGACGCCTGCGGAAGATCTATCCGCAGGATATTCAATCCGGATTTAAGGTTATTTTGAATGGTAAATTCATCCACAGAAAGATGGCTGATGTTATCCCTGTCTTGAAATGTGGCCACCAGGGGGTTCCAGGCGCTTTGTAGGTAAACCAGTAGATTTTCCAGTTCAGATTGGAAAATCCCGCTGCTAGTGGATTGATCCAATTCTGCCAGTTCTTCCCATCGGTAGAGATCATTATAGAGAGCGGCGGCGAGTCCTGGCGATTCTAGATATGGATATGAATTTAGGCTGGTTTCTGTTGTCAGGCTGTTGTTGGGGTCGAGATTGATAAGCCCCAGAATGTCAGGGTGAGTTAGCTCCGGAATGCCATCCATATCCTGATCTCGTTTTACTGTAAACCAGGCCGAGAGTTCCTCGCGAACCAGGGCCAGGTGTTTGTTCCAGAATTCCTTTTTATATCCAGATTGTTTGACCTGCCAGAGCAGCTCAGCACCCATTGGCAATTGGGGAACTTCCCTTATTACGGAGGCCTTATTGCTATTTCCTGTTTTAAACTGTTTGAATACCAGCTCGAGAATTCCTGCTACCTGATCTGGGTCAGATGGGATAAAACACTGGAGGAGATATAAGGCCTGGAAGGCAGTAAGATTTGATCTATCAGATGGTTTTGAACCACATTGAGAGAGAAGCTGATGGCTAATTAAAATGCCCGTTTTTTGCGAAAGTGCCAGTGCAAAGTTCCAGGAAGGATTTGTGGTATCAATCTGCAGTTGACCGGAGAGCACAATCCTCCGGCGCGATATTTCACCTGACCATTTTAATTGGATTGTTTTCTCTAAATGTTCCAGGGCAGATTGTTTGGTGTCTCCTCTTGCGCAGATCCAGCGGATATTTCTTTCCTCTCCCGGCGGAAGAGAAAGGTTAGTGCCCAGAGTTGGATAGGGGCCCTCTCTTGATGTGGGATTGCCTTGCAGAAAGAAGATCAGGATTTGTTTTTCTAGTTGGCCTATTAAAACAGTCCGGCCGTTGATATTTTCCAGGGACATCAATGAACCGCCTCCCTGGGATTGAAGCAGACAAATATAATCCAGATCAACTTCTCGATTCTCATTGGATTGATTGGTGATCCAATTTTCACCACAGATTACCCAGGGATCTGGTACCCAGTTCAAAGTTCTAACTTCAAGTTCTTTTAGAGGTGAGTATAGATATTCAATCCAATCCCAGGAAAAATCGATTAATTCAGGACCTTGATCAAATTCGTCTGGATTAATCCTGAGAATTGAATTCTCACAATATTGGGGAAAAAGGCGGAAGCTCCCTGGAGAGGTTTTTTGCCCGGGTTCGATGACCAAAGCTGGAGGGTTTTCGCGGGAATGGCGGACTGTCCAGGTTAGATCTTGGGGAAGGGCAGGGTTTGAGAAACGGTTTTCTCCACCAAGGTCAAACTTTTCGGGAAGTTTTCTATTCCATGTTCTGCGGTTCATACCTGACATTGTAAATTCAGCCTTGAACCCAGTCAATCTGGTTTTATAGAGTGCTGGTGCAGATATGGAGCTATATCGCGGGGTTTGTTTCCTTAATTTATGCTAGAATTACTCAAGAACAAACAGGTGTCAACTTAGATTTTTTAGTTCAAAGAACCAATAATTATGGATGATCCGAAAACACCCAAAGACCCGAATGATTGGTTTAAAGACCTGATCGACGGGGAAGATAAATCAGAAAAAGAACTCAGGCCAGATGCACTGGACTTCTCTGCCGAGGAGCCATCTTTTAAACCCCCCCAACCAGCTGGAGCAACTCAATCGGATAAAACATCCGGTTCAGGCCGGCGGACTGCGCTTCCTCAGCAGAAAAAACAGGGAAGTTTTCCCCCTGATTTTCAGTCAGAAGGTGATCCTACACAAGTGCTAGGGGACAAAACGCCTAAAACAGAAAAATCTCCCCTGGATGATACGCCTCCACCATCTTTAGGGGCAACTCCCCATACGCCACCTCCCGCTTTAGATGAGAGAGGGATGCCGCTCCCGCGCCGATTTAATGAACCACCATCACTTGGTAAAACCTCACCATCATCGACTTACCGGGGAAATACCGGTAACCGCAGATCATCCTTGCCAAAAGAACCCAGTTCTAAACTGATGAAATGGTGGAAAAAGTACGGTCCCGGTGGTTGGTCAAAAGGAGAGGGTTGGGGCTGTGTTATTCGCATGTTGGTAATTGCAATCTTTATTGGTGTGGTTATCGCTATTATTGGCGGGTCATACGCTGTCTTTCATTACAATCGGATTGCTGCTACGCTGCCAGATGTGCAGGATTTAAGGGAACAGGCAGCAAAATTTGAAACTACAAGAATATTGGATCGCGAAGGGAATGTGCTCTACGAACTGCTGGATCCCAATGCAGGCCGGAGAACTTATGTCCCTCTGGCTGAGATTTCACCCTATTTGGTTGCGGCCACAATATCAACAGAGGACTCAAATTTTTACAGCCATCCTGGCTATGATGTGCTTGCCATTGCCCGATCATTTTATTACAACCTGGTTAGCGATGAAATTGTCTCTGGCGCATCCACTATTACCCAACAGCTGACAAAAATGCTCCTGCTTTCGCCGGAAGAACAAGTCAGTCGAACCTACACTCGTAAATTAAGGGAAGCAATCCTGGCGGCTGAAATCACCCGGCAATACACGAAAGATGAAATCCTGGAACTGTATTTAAACGAGATCAATTTTGGGAATCTGGCCTATGGTGTTGAAGCGGCTTCCCAAACTTATTTTGATACCTCAGCGAAAAATTTAACTCTTGGCCAGGCATCCTTCCTGGCTGGATTACCTCAACTTCCCGCAGTATATGATATTTATACCAATAGAGAAACCACCCTGGGCCGCCATGAAAGTGTGCTGGTATTGATGTATCAAACCAGTCTTGAGAAAGGCTGTATTCATGTTAGCAACAATCAACGGCCTATCTGTGTGGGCCCTGGAGAAGCCACAACAGCAGCAGAAGAGATCCGGGAATATGATTTTCAGGTGCCGTATACAGAGCTGTTATACCCGCATTGGGTTTACTTTATTCGCTCAATCCTGGAAAATACATATGACCCCCAGACAATTTACAGGTCTGGATTTACCGTTTACACCACTCTTGATCCCGGATTGCAGGACAGGGCCCAGGAAATTGTTAAAGAGCAGGTAGATAGCTTGCAGGCAAAACACGTCACCAATGGCGCGTTAATTGCTTTGCGGCCCAGTACGGGTGAAATATTAGCGATGGTAGGTTCGGCTGATTTTGATAATAAAGATATCCAGGGGCAAATCAATATGTCAGTCAGTCCCCGCCAGCCAGGATCGTCTATCAAACCGCTGACCTATCTGGCTGCTTTTGAAAAGGGCTGGACCCCGGCAACTTTAATTTGGGATGTGCATTCCGAATTCCCGCCGTCTGGAGATCCTAATGATCCCAGAGATCCTTATGAACCGGTCAATTATGATGAAAGATTCCACGGGCCGGTCACTGTCCGGACTGCCCTGGCAAACTCGTATAATGTACCGGCGGTTAAAACACTGGATTATATCGGTATCTATGATGATCCGGATACAGAAAAAATTGAAGGTTTGGTTCCTTTTGCTCAACGACTGGGAATTTCAACCTTAAACCGGAATGATTACGGCCTATCCCTGACCCTGGGAGGCGGAGACGTAACGCTGCTGGATCTAACAGGTGTTTATGCGACCTTAGCCAATGGAGGATTGCAGGTTCCTCCGGTTGCAATTACCCGAATTGAAGATTTTCAAGGTAACCTTGTATATGAATACCAGCAACCATATGGAGAACAAGTGGTCAGGGCGGAACATGCCTTTTTAATCTCTTCCATTTTATCGGACACCTATGCCCGGATTCCGGGTTTTGGCACAAGCCCCGTGATTAATTTGCCTTTTAAAGTTGCAGCCAAAACAGGTACAACCAATGATTTTCGAGATAATTGGACCCTGGGATATACGCCTGATCTGGCGGTGGGTGTCTGGGTTGGTAATGCGGATTACACCCCCATGCGGGATACTACCGGCTTAACAGGAGCAGCGCCAATATGGGCCCAGGTGATGCAAGAAGGCATTCAACAGCTGACAGGAGGAAACCCGTCCGAATTTTTCCGCCCCGCGGGAATCATTGAACGGGTTATTTGTACTGTATCGGGCACTGAACCATCCAAATATTGTCCCAGTCAGCGCAGTGAATATTTTGCTGCGGATCAGCCGCCGCTGCCTTCGGATCAGGATTTGTGGGAGGAAGTAGTTGTTGATACCTGGACCAATAAGTTATGGTCTTCAGAATGTGCGGATTACCATACAGAAAAATTGGGCATCCATGTTGATGATCCCTGGGCTAAGAAATGGCTCAAAAACGAAAAAGACGGAAAGGATTGGGCAAAAAGTATGGGTTTAACCAATAAACCCTATATTATTGATGAGGATAAAATTTGCAGTGAGGGGGATTCCCGACCCTTTCTTTCTTTTGGCTCACCTCGAGATGAGGATATTTTGATTACAAGTCCGGTAGAAATATATGCCAGAGTTGATTCGACCAGCTCTTTTGATAAAGCCAGGCTGGAATACGGACCTGGGAAAGACCCTGTACAATGGGAAGTGCTGAAAACTATCAATGATCCCATTACAACAATCTCTGAAATTTATTCCTGGGATATCAGTGATTTACCCACAGGTTGGGTAACCTTACGGCTGTATTTGAAAGGATTAAATGATGGGTATGCAGAAAGACGAATCCAGCTTAATATTCAGGTGCCAACTCCCACACCAACACCTTCTCTTACACCGTCTCCGACTTTGACATTAACCCCCACTATAACCTTGACTCCTGTGGTTACTGATACGCCAACGCCGACTCCTACGGAAACTTATACACCCGTTCCATCGCCAACAAATCCACCACCGTAATCTGAGTAAGTGTTAGATTAGAGGCAGCTGGGGAGAATCGGAGCGGAATGGATCCAGATTCAACCGTTCCAGGAAGTTTTCTTCTGTTAAACCCCCTTGATCCGCTAAACGCCGGATATGGCGATATTTTATCAATTCCCAATCCTTATGGATGATCCCTGCCAACGGTGGATTGTGCTGCATTTTGTAGTTAATTAATTCAGCCCGGCTTCCAGGCAGGATCATCCATTTTTTCTCCGCATTGTTTTCAACAGCGAACAAGATTTTGCTTAATAATCCGGAAGCAGCGATACAAAAAGAATATTGATCTTTGTTTTCTTTTTTCCAGATTAAATGAATAATATTTCCCTTGGACGGGTTCTTGGTGACTTGAAAGCCCAACTGGGCGCCAATAGTGGTGAAAATTTCTTCAATTTCCTCCAAATCCCTCAGCCGCAGGGATGGCTTTTCTGTTGATTTTAATTTCCACAATGATGAATGATCGGGATCTTTTTCCGCGTAGGAATTTAGACAGGCTTTTATCAATCCCTGCAGGGGAATGGATGAGCCTGGAAAACTAGAAAAAATGTGCTGGAATATATCCACTTCCGGCAGGGAGGTTTTTGTTTTTACCAGCTGTTCTACTACCAATTTTTCAACCAGATCTGACTGTGGGACCGGAGAGAGAGATAGTTCCTGATGCCACCACTTATCTATCTTGGGAAAGTGCAAAAATCCCTGCCGATAGGCAATGTTTTCCTCAAAATCTTTAATTAATTGAGGAAAATAACGGTCAGGATCAGGAGGCATATCTCCAGATTCAATGAATCCTTTTTCTGCCAGGGCTGCCATTCCGGCCGCGTAAAGAGATAATGTGTGCTTGGGTTCACCATTTCTTTTCAGCAAGTTAACCCCGGCAATGCGAATGTTTTCCCGATTGGAAATAGAGTTTGATTGATCCGAATCTATATCTTTATTAAACCAGCTGGTTTGTCCCAAACGATGGTCGGGTTCAACAGCAAGGTTTTCCAGATGGAATCCTGCGCTTGATGCAGCGCTTACTCCAGAAATCAGGGAATGAATTTCTAGCCCGGGCAGCAGCCCAAAACAAAACGTTTCTGGCGGCAGGATTTCTTTTATTTCCAATAATGTAGTTTGAATTGCCCTGGTCATCCAGGACCAATCGAAGTTTTTGATACTGAGGATGCTCCTTAATGGTGCTGCTGCCTCCTGACCCCATAACCAGCCGGTCCACAATGCGGAAAGAGCCCAAAAGTAAGGGTTGGGTTTTGGAAAAACCATCACAACACTGTGTATATTTGAATTCTTTAATTGAGGGATTAATTCCCTGATCCGACCGGGATAAACTACAACTCCACCGGACTCCGGCGGCAGATCCGGCCAGGTAGTTACTGGAATAACTGGACTTTCTTCACACCAAATATCCAGTGCTTCTTCAAACGCATACCAAACATTTTCCTCCCGGAAAAACTCTTCTTCCTCCGATTCTGCACCTGAATCTAATTTTGAAAGATGGTCAGGCTGGCTGGTGCGGTAAAAGGCATGCAGCATGAGAGTTTCTAGGTGAATGGACTCTTCGGGATTAAGATTAAAACCGGTGACTTTATTTATTGCAGTAAATAAGGCATACACGGAGCGGGGTGGATAGGATCTCAGGGCATTTTCTACCTGAAACCGGATGGGATCGTCAGGCGCTGCTACCCGGGTTAATGCCCGGGCATGGGTGGGACTGTTCATTTGGAATTCACGGGCTTTTATCAAATCGTCCGCTGTGACCGCGCCTTCTGTTTTTTCGCCACATTGGGTACAGCGGCATGTTTTGCTAACTGGTTCTTGGGTGGCACGTGACCACAGGAAAGAACTGGCAGAGGTTTTTCCTCCGCATTGAGGACAATCTGTTTCGTATAGGGAAAGAATAAGGGGTTTCAGGCGTTCTTTGCCTTTATAACTGGACCCTAATTTGGACAGAGCGCTATTTAATTGTTCTCGAGAAGGGGGTTGTGCGAGAGAATTTAGCAGGAAATGAAGGATAGGGTTATGAACAGGCATTACAACCCGGAAACCAGCTCTGGCGGCTTCCAGGGCAACCTGGGGCGAACTGCCAAAAGGACACAGAACCAATCCGGACCTGGAAGTCTGGTTACTTAACCAGGCTTTGACCACATTTTCCTGGTAAGCAGGCAAATTGTTTTTTAAGGGAGAAGACTTGGTGATCGTTTCACCATGAAAAAAAGGCTGAGCGTTCATGGATTGCCCCCGGGTTGGTTAGAAATACCAGCCTGGATATGAGAGATTAAACTGCTGATATTATCAACCGGTGCAGGTTATCGTGCTTGGACGGTGTGCAGCAAGGCCAGGTTAGGCGGGACCATTTCATGGATAGGAAACCCAGCAATTAATACAATTTCCTGTCCGGCTTTTACCGGTGTACCTTCGATAACAGCTGTATCCACATGAGAGATCATCTCTTCTATGGTCTCGGCATGGGGAATTAAATAGGGTGTGGTACCCCACAACATGGATAAATACTGGTAGGTCTGTTTATCTGGTGTAAAAGCCAGGATAGGCACATTGGGCCGTGCTTTGGACATAAGCCTGGCAGTTCGTCCGCTCCGGGTGAAAACAGCAATGGCTGCCACTGCCCGATCCTGGGCCAGCTCTCTGGCTGCGCGAGTGATATATACGGCATCATCATGACTGGAATCATCTGTCAGATCCAGATTTAAGCGGCCCCATTCATCGCTGTGTTGCTCGCTCTGGCGGATGATGGATGCCATCATCTGGATAGTTTTAACCGGGAAGTTACCAATGGCAGTTTCGCCAGAAAGCATCACCGCATCGCTGCCATCCAAAATAGCGTTGGCTACATCTGAGGCTTCCGCCCGGGTGGGACGGGGATTATTAACCATCGAATCCAGCATCTGGGTGGCAATGATCACAAAACTGAGGTGTTTGTTGGCAGTAGCGATAATCCTCTTTTGTTCAATGGGTACGGATTCGGGCGGCATTTCAATGCCCAGGTCTCCCCGGGCGACCATCACACCGTCAGCGGTATGGATAATTTCATGGAGATTTTTAATGGCATCAGGATGTTCCAATTTTGCTATTATTGGGATTTTGGCACGCTCAGGATTGATTTCCTTGATCGCCTGGCGCAGATAATGGATATCATCTGCTTTGCGCACAAAAGAAAGAGCCAGCACATCAATATCCTGTTTGAGGCCAAACTCCAGATCTTTTCGGTCTTTATCTGTCAGTGCCCGGATTTGCAGGTTGGCGCCGGGGAGGTTTACCCCTTTGTGAGATTTTAATTGACCGCCCTGGATAACCTCTGTGATGACCTGGTTTCCCTTGATATTTTTTACCAGCAGCTCCAGGCGGCCATCATCCAGAAGGATTCGTCCACCCATTGTTACACTCTGGGGGAGTTGATCGAAACTTACATGGATAATTTCACTTGAGCCTGGTACTTCTTCAGTGGTTAGAATTAAATCATTCCCCTGGATGAGTTCTACCGGGCCAGCAGCCATTTCTCCAGTGCGGATTTTCGGTCCGGAGAGGTCTTGCAAAATTGTCACCGGTCGATTTAATTCCCGGGCTGCTTCCCGTAAAATTTGGATGACCCGGGCATGTTCTTTATGTGTGCCATGGGAAAAATTTATCCGGGCAACATCCATGCCGGCTTTGAGCAAGTTTGTGATAGTTTTTTTATCCTGGCTGGCAGGACCTAATGTCGCGATGATTTTTGCCCGGCGTTCCATAATTTACCTTCGTTATCTTATCCTTCGTCAAAGGATATTAGATGTAATGCAATTCCTTGGCTTCTCTGGTTAATTCCTCTTTGAATTCCGGATGTGCCACATTAATTAAAGCCTGAGCTCGCTCGTGGATTGTTTTTCCATAAAGATCCGCAACGCCATACTCAGTAACCACATAATGAACGTGATTTCGGGTGGTTACTACACCAGCGCCAGTTTTTAAGGTAGGCACAATCCGGCTGAAGTTTTTGGCCTTACTGGGAAGAGCTATGATCGGTACTCCACCTTTGGATCGGGAAGCGCCGTAGATGAAATCCAGCTGTCCGCCTACGCCGCTGTATAGTTTTGTGCCAATGCTGTCCGCGCAAATTTGTCCTGTCAGGTCAACTTCAATAGCGGAATTAATGGCTACCATGCGGTGGTTCTGAGAGACAATAAAAGGGTCGTTTACGTATTCTGTACGGAGAAATTCTATGAGGGGATTATTGTGCACCCAATCATAAAGACGTTTAGTCCCCAGGACAAAGCCGGCGATAATTTTGCCCGGATGGATGGTCTTTTTGGCGTTGGTAATCACACCAGCTTCCACCAGATCGATGACGCCATCAGAAAAAAGTTCAGTATGAATACCGAGATCTTTCTTATCATAAAGGTACTTAAGAACCGCATCCGGAACAGCGCCAATTCCCATTTGCATGGTGGCTTCGTCAGGAATTAAACCCGCGATAAATTTGGCAATCTTTTCTACTTCTTCTGAAGGTTTGCCTTCACTCATAGCCAGCTCTGGCAGGGGGTAATCCACTGGGACAATATAATCGATTGCGCTGACATGGATAAATGTATCACCCAATGTCCGGGGCATTTGTTCATTTACTTCCGCGATAATAATGTCTGCAGACTCGGCAGGGCTTTTGCTTAATCCCACTTCCACCCCAAAACTGCAGTAGCCGTGTTGATCA
>CAXMRF010000041.1:0-17188 GCA_964195965.1 uncultured Nitrosomonadaceae bacterium | reverse complement strand
GACCCAAATTAGTGAGGAAACTGCCCTGGAACTAATTCGACGGCTATTGAAAAACGCCGCTGATTCTGGTGCAGACATAATTGCTACCCTATGCCCAATGTGCCAGCTGAATTTAGATGCCTATCAAGATGCAGTGAACTCTCATTTTGGCACCAATTACAAAATTCCGGTGGTTTATTTTACACAATTGATGGGATTAGCATTTGGTATCCCTGCTAAGGACCTCGGATTTGGTAAAGAAATAGTATCAGCAAAAAAGGCTCTGGAGACAATTACAACCGAGCCACCCAAACAAAAGAAATCAAGGGAACGGGGCAAGAAAAAAACCGGCCTGCCAATGCCAAAGATGGCGGAGGAGGGATAATCCATGACTGATATGAAAAAATCCCCCGAAGAACAAGAAAAGGTAGGCGTTTACGTTTGCCATTGCGGTTCCAATATCGCAGGAATCATAGACGTCCACGAGGTTTCAAAGTGGGCAGAAAACAATCCCAATGTGGTTGTGTCCCGGAACTATGAGTTTATGTGCTCCAGCACAGGACAGGAACTGATCGAAAACGATATCAAAGAGAATGGTTTAACCCGGATCGTTGTTGCTGCCTGTTCTCCACACATGCATGAAAAAACCTTCAGAGAAGCCACTGAGCGAGGTGGATTAAATCCATTCCTCTTTGAAATGGCTAATATCCGGGAGCATGGATCCTGGGCTACCAATGACAAGGAAGCAGCAACTTTAAAAGCCAAGGCACTGGTAAATGGCGCTGTTGAACGGGTTGTCCATCATGCCCCGCTGGAAAAAATTCCAGTTTCCATCAATCCCAACACCCTAATCGTCGGTGGAGGTATTGCCGGCATCACGGCTGCACTGGAGTTGGCAGAAGGGGGCAATCACGTCTACCTGGTGGAAAGGGAAGGCACAATTGGCGGTCGAATGGCCCAAATTGACAAAACATTCCCCACCCTGGATTGTTCAGCCTGTATTCTGACACCCAAAATGTTCGATGTTGGCCAAAACGACAACATCACCATGCTGACTTATAGCGAGGTTGAAAGTGTAGAAGGATATATCGGAAATTTCAATATCACAGTCCGCCAGAAAGCTCGCTGCGTAATTGAAGAATTATGTACATCTTGCGGCATATGTGAAGAAAAATGCCCAATAAAAGTTGTCGATGATCAATATGGTGCTGGAATAAGTTATAGAAAATCGATTTATCGGGCCTTCCCTCAAGCCGTTCCAGGCTTTCCAGTTCTTGATAAAGAAAATTGTACTTATTTTAAAACTGGAAAATGCAAAATATGTGAGAAGGTCTGCCCCACCAATGCTATTGATTATGAACAGGTTGACGAGTTGATCAACTTTAATGTTGGAAATGTAATCCTTGCTACAGGTTACGACCTCTTCGATGCCAGGCAGATACCCCAGTACGGCTATGGCCGACTGGCAAATGTGTTCTCCAGCTTGGAATTTGAACGTATGGTCAACGCCTCAGGTCCAACATCAGGCCATATTGTCCTCAGAGATGGTGAAACAGAACCTAAAAGCGTTGCCATTGTACATTGTGTTGGATCACGCGATCAAAATTACAACGAATATTGTTCCAAAGTTTGCTGCATGTATTCCTTAAAATTCGCTCACCTGGTTCATGAACATCTGCCAGGAGCGGAGGTATACAACTACTATATCGATATGCGAACTCCCGGGAAAGGATATGAAGAGTTCTATCATCGTCTGTTGAATGAAGGCACTCACTTCATCCGGGGGCGTGTGGCTGAAATATCGAATGCCGCTCTCCATCCTGAAGAGGAAGGAAGATTGATTGTCCAGGCAGAAAATACCCTTCTGGGCATTCAGCAACGGACTGCCGTGGATATGGTTATCCTCAGCGCAGGCATGGAAGCCCGGCATGACGCCGAAGATGTTTCCAAGCTCTTTAAGATGGGTTGCAACAATGATGGCTTTTTCAATGAACGGCATCCGAAACTTGCACCAGTAGCCACTATGACTGACGGTATCTTTATCGCCGGCGCTTGCCAGGGACCTAAAGATATACCAGACTCGGTTGCCCAGGGAGGCGCTGCAGCCTCACAGGTTTCTAAACTCATCAATCAGGGCACAGTGATGTTAGAACCTGTTCGTGCCAGCGTTCGAGAAGATGAATGTTCAGGATGCAGGATATGCAACACACTCTGTCCCTATAATGCAATTGAATTTGATGAAGAAAAAAGTGTTTCGCGGGTAGTTTCTGCCCTTTGTCAGGGCTGCGGAACTTGCGTAGCAGCCTGCCCATCCGGTGTAATCGACGGTGCGCATTTCACAAACACCCAGATTTTTGCTGAGCTGAAAGGGGTACTCTGGGATGTACAGGAAGAATTATCCGCCAAGCAGGAGGTAATATGAGTGAACAATTTGAACCTGTTATCGTAGGTTTCTTATGCAATTGGTGCTCGTACCGGGCGGCTGACCTTGCTGGAACAGCCCGGATTAAATACGCGCCCAACTTGCGCCCCATCCGGGTGATGTGTTCTGGCAGAGTGGATCCCCAATTTGTTCTGCAAGCTTTACGCAACGGCGCTGACGGCGTCCTGATTGCAGGATGTCATCCGGGAGAATGTCACTATGTCAACGGAAACATCAAAGCGCTGAGGCGTTTTTTACTGCTCAAGAATACCCTGGAACAATGGGGCATTGAAGAAGAACGGGTTCAACTTCTGTGGGCATCTGCTTCGGAAGGGACCGTGCTGGCAGCAACTGTTGACCGAATGACTGAAGAAGTCCGGGCACTTGGTCCCCTCCGCTGGGGAGAAAAAGTTTTAGTGAGTGATACTGCAGCCCATGCGGTTGTTGAGGAGGTAGTCCATGACAGATAATGGAAAACCAAAACTGGCCATGTATTGGGCTTCATCTTGTGGTGGATGTGAAATTTCAGTCCTCAACATTCATGAAAATATTTTAACTGTCGATGAAGTTTTTGACATCGTTTTCTTCCCCTGCATCGCGGATTTTAAATATAAAGATGTGGAATCCTACCCAGACGGTTATATTGATATATGTTTGTTCAATGGAGCCATTCGAAATTCAGAAAATGAAGAGTTGGCTCATCTGCTTCGAAAGAAATCCAAAGTGATGGTTGCTTTTGGGTCTTGTGCTTATGAGGGTTGCATACCGGCTCTATCAAACTTGACAACCAGAGAAGCCACCTTAGATAAGATCTACCTAAATAACCCAACCATCGAGAACCCTGAAGGGATTATCCCCCAGGTTGTGACAACTGTTGCTGAAGGCGATTTGACCTTGCCTAGTTTTTACCATACAGTAAATTCCCTCGACCAGATTGTCGATGTGGATTATTACCTTCCAGGTTGTCCCCCGGAACCTCACCAGATCTGGGCTGTTCTGCAGGTGATTGTAGCCGCATTAACAGCTGGAGGACCCCTCCCCCCGGCAGGTTCAATATTAGGAGCGGGAACGGCAGCAGTGTGCGAAGAGTGCGACCGGGAGAAAAAAGAAAAAACAATCAGCCGTTTTTACCGGCCTTATGAAATTCAGCCAGATCCTGACCAATGTCTTCTGGAACAAGGCTTGATCTGTATGGGTATCGCAACCCGTTCAGGGTGCGGCGCTTTATGTCCATCAGTTGGAATAGGCTGTAGAGGCTGTTATGGTCCACCTGATGGTGTTATAGACCAGGGAGCAAAAATGCTTTCTGCAATCGCTTCCGTCCTTGAAGTGGGTGACGAAACTATGGATGAAGACGAACTGGAAAAAGTTATCCAGGAAGCGGTGGATACAATCGCTGATCCTGCAGGTACTTTCTATCGCTTCAGCATGGCACACTCCATCCTTAAACGTGTCAAGAATGGAAAAGGAGCAGCTTAATGGAACGTATAACCATTGACCCCATCACCAGATTAGAAGGCCATGGAAAAATCGAGATCTTCCTTAATGAGGAAGGTAATGTAAAAAACGCTTATCTCCAAATACCCGAACTTCGAGGATTTGAACAATTCTCGATCGGTCGACCTGCTGAAGAAATGCCCCGCATCACAAACCGGATTTGCGGTGTTTGCCCGGAAGCCCACCATATGGCAGCCACCAAAGCACTGGACGCCTTATTTAACGTGGATCCTGCGCCGGTAGTGAAGAAGTTAAGGGAGTTATTCTACAGCGCATTTTATGTCACGGATCACACTGTCCATTTTTATGCCCTGGGTGGACCAGATTTTGTCCTGGGACCTGATTCCAATCCAGCCGAACGGAATATTCTGGGTGTAATTCATAAAGTGGGTGTGGATATCGGTATTCAGGTAATTGAATGCCGGAAAAGAAATCACGAAATCATCAAAATACTGGGCGGCCGCGGCATTCACCCTGTGGCTGGTTTGCCCGGTGGGTGGAGCAAATTCATGACCAAGGAAGAGCAAGAGATTATTCTTGATTATTCCCAAAAGAATATCGATTTTGCCCTCTTCTCCCTGAAATTATTTGATGATATTGTGCTAGCCAATCAGGCCTATGTTGATTTAATTGTATCGGATGCTTTTACCCACCAGACATATTACATGGGTACTGTAGATGAAAATAATAAAATCAATTTTTATGACGGTCTGATTCGCGTAACCGGACCGGAAGGCAAAGAACTTGTCAAATACCCAGCCAAGGACTATGCTGACCATATAGCCGAACGGGTTGAACCCTGGTCTTACCTGAAATTCCCATATCTCAAAAATGTAGGCTGGAAAGGATTTGTGGATGGCGTGGATAGCGGAGTCTATTGTGCTACACCTCTGTCCAGATTAAATGCCTCCGACGGCATCGCCACACCTCTAGCGCAAGAACATTTTGAACGCTTCTATGAAACCCTGGGATCCAAAAAAGTGGATGGACGTTATACTCCTGTACATCACCGACTGGCAACCCATTGGGCTCGCCTGATTGAATTGCTCTATGCGGCGGAACGGATGGTGGAACTCGTCAACGACCCAGAAATTCTCGATCCTAATGTGCGCCCGATCATGACCAATACGCCAACAGAAGGTGTAGGCAGCGTTGAAGCGCCCCGAGGTACATTAACCCATCACTATAAAACAGATGAAAATGGTATCCTGACAGATGTAAATCTAATTGTTGGCACAACCAATAATAATGCCCCAATTGCCATGTCCATCAAAAAAGCAGCTGAAGGGCTGATCAAAAACGGTGAGGTCAGTGAAGGCTTGCTGAATACAATCGAAATGGCCTTTCGAAATTACGATCCTTGCATGTCCTGTGCAACCCACTCATTACCAGGCCAGATGCCTTTAGAAATTCAAATCAAGGATTCGGAAGGAAACTTGATCGATAGTCAAAGCCAATACATCGATTAATCCAGCAATGAAGGCTAGCCTATTGTGCAGATCCAAATAACCAGCAACAAACCATAAACTGTTTGTTGCTGGTTACTTAATTTACAGATATGGATAAAAAAACACTGATAATTGGATTGGGAAACCCCATTCTTACAGATGATGGAGTTGGGGTAAAAGTTGCTTATGAACTGGAAAAAATTGTTGACTTATCCGCGCATCCCGGTCTGACTATCACAGAGGCAAGCGCTGGTGGAATTCGATTAATGGAAACCATGCTTGGGTACGATAAGGTAGTTTTGATTGATGCCTATTACCTGAATGTGGAAACAAGCAAACCGGGAAAAATCCACCAGCTCAGTCTGGCAGATCTCCGATCGGTCTCACCCACCCAGCACAGCACTTCTGCTCATGACACTTCATTAGTTACTGCACTGGATGCAGCAGAGAAAATGGGTTACAAGGTTCCAAAAGAATTTTCAATCTACGCGGTCGAAGTCGAAAATATCCTTGAGTTCAGTGAAAACCCAACTCCTTTGGTCGCTGCAGCAATCCCTGTTGTAGTTTCCCAAATCATTGATGATCTCTCCCTGAAAATACTATAATCTAGATGAAGAATGACACCTGTATTGCTTTTTAGACTATGTTATATTGGTGTTGTCTTTTGAGGTCACCATTTGATCAATGAAAAAATCACCAGCAAGAGAACCCTTTGATCATCAAACCAGTCATTGCTAAACTTAAGGTACCTGCTGAATGGTAATCATCAATCTCAACTTTTTTTGATCAGTAAATAGCTGCGGTTCCAGTCTCCCTGTCATCAACGTAGTCGAGGTCTGATATGAAAACTGCCTACCGTACAATCCTTATTGTCCTTATCAGTGTGGGTTTAATCTTATTTTCTGCCGCTGCGGTTCATGCGTAGACAGCCGCAGAACCAGTTTCCTCATTTAATCCAGAGGGGAGTGATTTGCTCCAAGTTGTCCCCCCCGCTCCCGAAAAAGATACCTGTATTCAATGCCATTTGGATGGCTCCTACAGTACTATTTGGACTCCCCTGATTCGGTGGGTTGTTTTTGGTGGAGCCGGTGTTTTATTCCTTTTTGGTGTCGCTCGCAGCATCAGTGTCTGGAATACCAGGGCCGAATGGATTCCAATTCCCACCCGGATCATAAATTGGATAGATGACCGTTATCAAGTCTCAGATTTCCTTAAACCCCTTCTCAGTAAACCAGTCCCTGATTGGCAGCGCCGCTGGTGGTACTGTTTGGGCGGTCTAACTGTTTTCTTATTCCTTGTCCAGGGCATAACCGGTATTATGCTGGCTTTTTATTACAAACCAACCCCTGCAGAAGCTTATGCAAGTATTCAATTCATTGAGAATGAGGTTCTACTCGGATCTGCTGTCAGGATGATCCATCATTGGTCTGCCAACGGAATGATAGTAATGGCATGTGCTCATATGCTGCGGGTTTTCATTATGGGCGCATATAAACCCCCCAGGGAACTGAATTGGGTATCCGGTGTGGGTTTACTCATCATGACTCTGGCTTTTGGATTTACTGGATATTTACTACCCTGGGATCAACGTGCGTACTGGGCCACAACTGTAGGCACAGAAATAGCCGGGGCTATACCTGTGATTGGTGATTTGGCCTTAATTTTCCTCCGGGGAGGATGGAATATCACCAGCTTAACATTAAGCAGGTTCTTTGCACTCCATATCCTGATTCTCCCTCTCATTACTGTTGCAACTATGGGTATGCACTTCATCATGGTCCGAAAACAAGGGGTTATGAAACCGCTCTAAATACTTGATTTATTCCCCCGCAGTCAACTTAGGGAGAAAGCTGATGTCTGAAGCAAAACCCGAAAAGAGTGTACCGTTTTACCCCGATCATGTCACCCTGGAAGCAAAGGTTGCCCTGGGAATGGGGATTTTGGTAGTAATTGCAGGAATAATTGGCTTGTTTATGCCCGTCGGCCTGGGTGTACCCGCAGATCCGATGGATACTCCCGCTCATATCAAACCGGAATGGTACTTTCTATCCTTATATCAACTCCTGCAATACATCCCTCAAACCGTGGGAGCCACAGCGCCGGTAGTGGCAGTCCTGATAGTTTTGATCTGGCCATTCCTGGACCAAAAACCAGATACAACAAAAAAGCCCTTCCGGATCCGCTCTTGGTTTTCATTAATTACCGTTCTCATTATTATTGCCCTGACAATTTGGGGGAAGGTGAGCTAAATGAGCGATATCTCTCGACGTGATTTTATTGGTCTGATAAAAAAAGGTTTGGCAGCCACCGGGTTTACCGCCCTGCTGGCACCTTTTCTGGCTTATTTCTACCCACCTTCACTTGAAGAAATGCCCACAGAACCTGTTCGTGTTGGCACGGTTGAGGAGATTCCCGTAGGGAAAAGCCTGACTATTCCATTTGGACGCTATCCAGCACTTATCATTCACACCGATCAGGGTTTCAAGGCTTATTCTGCTGTCTGCACTCACTTTGCGTGTATTTGTAAGTGGGATGCCAGCGAGCAGGTAATTCATTGTCCCTGTCATGAAGGCTATTTCGAACCCTATGAAGGAGGGGTCATATCTGGCCCTCCCCCACTGCCTCTGGAAAAAATCCCCCTCACAATAACTGATGGAGAAATTTTCATTGGAGAATCCGCATGACCACAACTGAAAAACGGATTTCTTCCCGCGTGGGTGATGTGCTCGTTTACGCCCTTGGCCAAGTTCGGACCTTGAAAAAAGCTTATCCCGGCGTTATGCATTTGCTCATTTTCTGGGGAGTAATCATCCAGGTTATCGGCACCGCAATTAAAATAATGCAAATGGGTTTATTTATCCCGTTTACCTGGCCTTTATTTTCTGGAGGATTTTATAACGGGTATGAATTGGTCATGGATCTGGCTGGTGCGGCAATCCTGTTAGGCATATTGATGGCCTTGATCCGGCGCTGGATAATCAAGCCGGACTATATGGAAAATTCATGGGATGACATCTATGCCTTAGTTCTCCTGGCCCTTATTCCTCTGTTTGGATATATTACAGAAGGGTTCCGTTTATTTATATTGCAGCCAGCTTGGGGTTACTGGGCGCCAATCGGAAATTTTGTGGCCGCTTTAATCAAATCCTCTTCTATTTCAATCTCCCAGGCAGAACTAATACATCCTTATCTATTTTGGACCCATGTTGCCCTGGGTCTATTATTAACCGCGAGTATTCCTTTTACAAAATTACGCCACATGATCTTCGCGCCAATCCATATTTATTTAAAAACAAACAGGCCTGCTGGTGAACTGGAAACCATCCCGGAACTTATGGACGCAGATGTTTTAGGGGCTTCAACGATCACTGAATTTTCATCTGTCAATTTACTCGCATTTGATGCTTGCTTGCAGTGCGGCCGATGCGAGGAAGTTTGTCCAGCAACAGCTAGCGGATTAGCCTATTCACCTCGAACCCTGCTCCTAAAATTAAGAGAGGGAATGGCGGAATCCCTGTTAACCCCTCAGGTAGATACATCCACAGACCTTCATCCGGATTTATTGAAAGAAGAATTCCTTTGGTCATGCACTACCTGTGGTCATTGCCTGGATGTTTGTCCCGCATTTATCCGGCCTCCTGAACAGGTGATTGATATTCGGCGAGCTCAGGTTTTAATGACCGGTGACGTACCGCAAACTGTTGGTGAAACGCTGAGAAACTTTGAGCGGCAGGGTAATCCCTGGGGAATGCCTGGTCAGAATAGGATGGGCTGGGCAGATGGATTGGATGTTCGGGTCCTGTCAGCTGGCGACCAGGTAGAGGTTTTATATTTTATAGGCTGTGCCGGTTCTTTTGATGACCGCAACAAAAAAGTTACCCGGGCATTTATCGAAATTCTAAATAAGCTTAAGGTCGATTACGGCGTCCTTGGTGATGCAGAAATGTGCTGTGGTGAAACCTCCCGTCGGATGGGAAATGAATATTTATTCCAGGTCGCCGCAGAAGAAAACATCAAATTATTATCGGGTATTAAATTTGAAAAAATTGTCACACTCTGCCCTCATGGCCTAAATACCATCAAAAACGAATATCCCCGATTTGGCGGAGAGTTTCTGGTTATGCATGCTGTCGAATTCCTGGCAGAAATCCTGCCCGACCTGCAATTCAACGCCAATCCTGACCAAAATTTGGGAAAATTAACCTTCCACGATTCATGTTACCTGGGCCGGTATAATGACATCTATGTCCAGCCGCGTGAGTTGCTTAAAAAGGCAAATCTTAAGCCACATGAAATGAAAGCTTCCCACGAAGATAGTTTTTGCTGTGGGGGCGGCGGTGGCGCTATGTGGTTGGAAACAGCAGCAGATACACGCATCAATCAACATCGATTAAACCAGGCTATGGATATCGATGCCAAGACAATAACCACTGCCTGCCCCTACTGCCTGATCATGTTTGATGACGCCCTGCGTTCTAAAGGCCTGACCGAAGACATCCAGGTTTTAGATCTGATGGAAATCCTCAATCAATCCCTGATCTAATGAGGTTCTAAAGAAAAAACGGCAGCCGCTCTGGCTGCCGTTTCCTTTTAATGATTCTATTCAATTTCTAAATAAATTTATTCATTCTTCTTTACTATTCTGTCTGCGATCCACAAAAACAGAATAACCATCAAAACCGGAACAAGTGCTCCCATTAAGCAGATTAAACCAATCAGCCCAGCACCTGTCCCATAAAAAACAAATATTAATCCGTCTCCAATCAAAAATACCAGGAGTAAAAATCCCAACAGCAAACGGGTTTCAGTTTTCTTTGTGTATTCTCGCAAATCTCTACTCACTGTGGTAATCGCCTCCTGGCACAGGTATTTTTCTCAAGATCTCCCGAATTAGATCGCCGGTCCGCAGTTCCTGCAACCTTGCTGAGGAACTGAGAATTATTCGGTGTCCGAGCGTCGCTTCTGTTAGTAATTTTACATCATCCGGGATAACAAAGTTTCTTCCATACATGGCTGCCCAGGCCTGGCTTGCTCTGGCCAGAGCTAAACTGCCCCTGGGACTGGCACCCAGATAGACTGATTCCGCCGTCCTGGTTTCCTGGACAATTTCCACAATATATTTCTTAATTGACTCAGCAATAAACACTTCTTTAATTCGATCCTGAACTTCTAGAATTTGATCAGACGAGGTAACCTCTTGAAGGGACTCAATTGGATGAACAAGCATTTGATCACTAATCACATCCATCTCTTCTGTCAATCCCGGATATCCCAGTTTCACCTTAACCATAAAGCGATCTAATTGTGCCTCAGGCAAGGGAAAAGTTCCTTCATATTCGATTGGATTCTGAGTCGCCAGGAGTATAAAGGGTTTTGGGATCTGATGAGCCGTGCCGCTGATCGTCACCTGCCTTTCTTGCATGGCCTCCAATAAAGCGGATTGTGTCTTCGGCGTAGCCCGATTGATTTCATCGGCCAGAACTACCTGATTGAGAATTGGACCGGGTAAGAATTTAAATAATCCTGAAGTTTGATCATAAATATCCACACCCGTAATATCGCTGGGCAGCATATCCGGAGTACACTGTATCCTGCTGAAGGAACAATTCAAAGATTGGGCCAAACTTCTGGCCAGCATGGTTTTCCCCACGCCTGGAACATCTTCAATTAATACATGGCCTTCACAAATCAGGCCGAGTACTACTAATTGAATTGCTCGCCTTTTTCCAACAATAACTGTTTCAATATTCTGAACTAAATTTGTTGTAAGTTCTTTAACTTTATTCATCAGCCGCTCCATTTTTATTGGTTCGCATTGACATTCTCGTCCTGATTAACTCTGAATACTTTTTCCATAAATCCTTTCCAGAATGATATCCAAATCGCATATCGAAGCCTAACCCTTAATTTTTTCCATAATACAATAGTATTCGCAACCAATTTCTGATCCAATGAATCCTCACAAAAATTGGCATAAACAGCATATTCGGTCAATTGACCAATCTCAGTAACTGCTCCAATTAACTGTTTCTCTTTCCAGGGGGAATCGGCAATATTCCTGATTTTCCCCTTGATCTTGTTGTCAAACTCATACAAAGTATCAGATCGCTGGTGGCCTAACCCCAACCAGCGCCCATACCGGTACAACCTTAGATATAAAGTTAAGGCCAGGGCAGACATATTTATTTGTTGGAGTCGTTTAATATCTGTCCAATTACTAAACCAGGCACCCACAATGATTAAAACAAACACTCCCACGCCAATTTCCAAAACAGGAATGGCTCTTTTTTCAATCAACTCAGCGGTTTGAGGAAGCTGTTCAAGTTCCGGCGGTAAAGGCAGGGATAGCTCTTGATCATCAATCAAATTTAACGCTGCAGTTGGTTCAAAAGGGATCCATCCGAATCCAGAAAAATATATTTCCACCCAGGTATGGGCATCGGCTTCAGAAACCAGATAGTGATTGTTCTCTTCATCTAATTGACCACCAACATAACCAACAACTACACGAGCCGGCAAACCAACTGCCCGGGCTAGAACAACCATGGAAGTTGCATAATAATCACAATAGCCAGTTTGCAAATCGAAAAGAAAATAATCAGCCACATCTCGATCTGACGGCGGTGCTGGCAACGCCAAAGTATAAGGATAGGACCGTAAAAATGTTTCAATTGCTTTGGCCTGGTCGTAACTTGTTGGTTGATTGGCTACAATTTCTGCAGCAAGCCCCAGCACACGATCAGGAACTGTCTCCGGGAGGGCCAAGTACCTGGACCTGATCCATTCTGGATATTCCGGGACAGAAAGCCGAAGGTTCTCATCGTTTACTGTGGGAATTAATGACCTGACCTGATATTGAATACTATCCTGGGTGCCTGCAAAAAGGTCATTTACAAATTCGGCTGACTGTTCTTCATTTGACTCTCCCCCAGGATGCAGTCGCCAGGACACCAAAACTTCCTGATCCAGGGTTACTGGGAGACCAGCAGAATAAAGTGTTCCACGCAAGGCATTGCTCAACCTTATTTCCTGGGTAATAATATTAAAATATTCTGATTGAAAATCGGCGATTTCCTGTCCGGGTTTATAACTTACTTCAGAAGTGGGACTGGACTGCCATCCTGTACCAGTATATTGATCATAAGAATAAGCCCGCCAATAACGACCAGCATTAGGTATTTCCGACCGAACAAATGAATTATTCGGAAACTTAACAATCATCACCACTCGTTTTGCCAATTCAGGACCTGTTCCAATCAATTTCTGCCTGGGTAAACCGGCAAAACGCTCTACCGTGTAAATTGAATTATTAAAGCTGGCTTCCCCGCCTGAAAATTCACCGTCAAATTCTCCTGGTTCAGGTTCTCCATATAACCATCTTTCAATTGGATCTGAAATTGCATTAATTGAAATTGAGGGTATTATTCCAGCAATCAGCATAATCCCAATCGATAAACCAACCACTGTCACAGTGATTTTTTCTTTCAACCGGTCAGCTATACTTATGCCGCGCCTACGCCATTCCAGAATTTTTTCTTCCTGGTTAATTAAACCGATTAGAATTAACCCCGCTCCCAGCATAAAAACCAACAATATCCGTTTTTCAAGGGTATATGTCAATAAAATCGCCAACAAAATAGCTGCAGGGATCAAACCCCAAAGGGGTTGATATTGTTTGCGTGTAATCCATGAAAACCAAACCGCCAGGAACCACATCAATAATCCCCAAAGGATTAGGGTGCTGACCTGATTATAAATAGTATACCCAGAGAACAGATTGGTGATCCAATTCGAAAAGTTACCAGCTACATCCATAATTCTGGACTGGATCACTGCTCCCAGGAAATTCAATTCATTGACATCAATCCCGGCAGTCTTAAAAATCGAGGACCATAAAAATCTGATTCCAGCCTGGATAAAATTCCAAACAGCACTACCCACACCCCCAACATGTAAAGGAGTAAAAATTATTCCAATGATCGATGATAGTAGGAAGACAACCCCTTTCTTCAATTTAGAACGACCAAACAACCAACCAAGAATCATCCCATAGATAACCAATGGGCGTAATACTTCAACAGATGTTCCCCGGATAACCAATTCAATTGCCTGGAGAACTGAACTCAGAATGATAAAAATCAACAGGAAATAAATCAGCACACTGAGAGATATTTTTTTCCTCAAAGAGGTCAGGAAGGTTGCTATCATGAAAGCGACCTCCATTTTTCATTGCGAATATGAATTTCTTCAGATTTTTGATCCTTTTGAGATCTTCCCGGGTGAGTCCCCAAATTATCCAGGTAATTATGGTCAATCCGGTAGTGATTAATTCCAAGATTCACTAACCTGTTTAACATCCAATCCACTTCACCATGTCCCCCAAACGATGGCGCATCCAATAGTAAAATAGTTGGAATGATCCCCTTTTTCATCATCAATAGCACCGGGTCTATCCAGTCACCACTGGTATCTGCTGTGATGATTAACAAACTGGATTTATATTTGATGGTCTGACGAGCAACCTCCAGCAACCGGCCCATTGGCTCCTCTCCCAATTCAAGCGAAGCAAGCGAGCGGAGTATTGACCACTTCTGGGTTTCATTCATCATTGGAGTATGCCAGACAAATTCCTTACCATGAGCGCCAAACCCAACCGCCCTGTCATTCTCTAAGGACCAATTCATCAAAGAGGCTGCCAGGATAATGCCATGTTCTTCTGAAGCATTTTCCCCTTTCCCACTATGAACCTCGCGGTTCATATCCATAAATATCCATTGATCACTGGTTGGTGTATTATCAAAGGTTCGGACAAAAAGGTTCCCTCTCCGCGCTGAGGTTGGCCAATGGATGTAGCGCAAACTGTCACCGGGATGAAATTCTCGGACCCCGGCAGCAGTTACACTGTTGTGCCAGGATCTTATGATATTCACACCTTCGCCTATTTTTCCCCCGGCAGCCACTTGAATTTCAGGCAAATATACAATAGGCGGCATAACCATCATATTTGCAGTAGCAGGATAGAATATCTCTACTTCAAAAATGCCAAAGGGATCACCCGAGTAAAGATTTGTTGGCCCAATTGTGTATAAACCCCGACGTTCGCAAATTCCTTTTTTATGCCAGTGCCTGACTGAATCTCCCCCGATACTTGTAATAGTACTGGCTTGATAACCAGCTAAATCCGAATGGTCTTCTAGGAAAAACCAGACTGCTGGAGCCCATTCCGTATTAGCCAGATTGAATCGTTCCTGTAAATGGTCACCCACTTGGGACCATCCATAACGCATTTCCCTGGTCAGGTGTAAACCTGACTGGAGTGATTTTGCCCAAAAATAGCTCAGCAAAAAAACCAGGGTTAAACCCACTAGAAGAATCATCCAGACTTTTCTGGGTGAAACAAGTTGATTGATTACCAGTATCGGAATAAGGAAAGGAAGAATTTTCTTCCTCAATCTAAGTTCAGTTTTTCTCATAGATATTCATAATTATATTTAGTACCATGATGAACTGAATAGAGGTATTCTACCTTAATTAAAATTGACACTTTCAAGATTAGAAACCATTCCATACCAGGGTATTGAATATTTATTTTTTATGAGCTACCAGAGGATTGTTTTATCCAACCCTGTTGAATTAAATCCGGATATTGAATAGAAAACGGAGTGTTTAAGAAAATAAAATAATTATCCAGGGAACTCACTACAGAATAATCATCCTGGCCTTGTTTTCTAGAAATCACAATAATACAGCAAGGAAGGATACCCGGATTTGATCCTGATCTACTTACCCCCAGTTCAACCCAGTTATGAGATTACTCTTTTTTGTGCCTAACTTGAACAACCTCAGCAATTATCGCCAGAGCTATTTCCTCGGGAGTTTTACCCCCCAAGTTCAGACCCACAGGAGCGTGAATCCGGCTTAATTTAGTTTTTTCCACACCTTCTTGCTGAAGCCGTTCAAGCCTCTTCTGATGGGTCTTTTTACTGCCCAGGGCGCCGATATAAAAAGCAGGCGAATCCAAGGCAATTTTCAAAGCAGGGTCATCAATTTTCGGGTCATGTGTCAGCATTATCACAGCAGTGGATGATTTAAATTTGATTTTCTGAAAAGCTTTCTCAGGCCACTCGGTAATCAAAGCCTTCACATCAGGGAATCTTTTTGAAGTGCTGAATAATTTGCGCGGATCAACAACAATCACCTCAAACCCCATAACCCGGGCAAGATCAACCAGTGGAATCGCTATGTGAACACCACCAACGAGAACCATCGTGGGTGCAGGTGAAATAATATTAGTAAACAGTTCGATCTGATTGTCTTGATGGATTATCTTCGTGTTTATTCTTCCGGCGGATAAGCTCTTCCTGGCTTCCTCAATCAAATTCTGCCCTGTCTCTGAGAGGGAATCAGAGATTAACACCTGATCATCCTCAAACAGGATAAACTCTTCCCCTATGATCTTTTCGTCCCCGTCAATCACTACCGCAGCACAGAAGGATCCTTCAGTCTCCAGGGCCTTTCGCCATCTTTTATAATCGATTGAGGAGAAGATCCTGATAAATACTTCAATTTCACCACCACAAGCCAAACCTACTTCCCAGGCGTCAGCATCCGCCACGCCAAAATGAAGCCGGGCAGGTGATCCGGATTGGATTACTTGCTTAGCGGCATCGAAAACAGCGCCCTCTACACACCCGCCGCTAACGGAACCTGCAATCTCACCAGCTTCTGAGACTGCCATTCCCGCTCCTTTGGGTCGTGGAGAGGAGCCCCAGGTCTTTATCACTGTTGCAAGGGCAACTGATTGATCATTCTTTAACCAGCGTTCAATTTGATCAAGCAGGTCTATCATTTGTTCACCCCATCAGAATAATTTTTTATTCAGGATTTGAGATTGGTTGGGTTACCTGATATGTATATCCAGTTGTCAAGCCACCGCTTTCCAGGATGTGTTTTTGCACGTATTGGCCGCAATTTGAACCAATTCTGTTCTCCTCCTGCTCGCCAATACTAAGGATCACCTGATATCCCGCCTGGCCAATTGCTTCCAGGGCCGGGTAATTTGCCAATCCTTTTTTCGGATCAATATAGGATACTAATCCAGTCGATTCAGCCCGGTAGGTAGGGTTCAATGGAGTGATCTTAATTAAGAACCGGTCAGGATCAAAATATTTTAATAACACATCAGTTTCGATAGGACTATCTTCCGCCAAAGCAAAATTGAGTGTTATTTTCCGATCTCCTATTTGATAATATTTTTCTCCATATTGCGCTATTTTTTCAAAATCCCATTTCTTAACCGGTATCAATTGATCCCTGCGTTGTGGATCGGTGGTATGGATTGAAAATTGAAATTGGAATCGACCTCTTGGATAAACCTGGTCTTTGATATCAATTAATCGTTCAAAAAAAGCATCCGTCCCATGGGGAGCGATTGTTGATACAGAAGGCATTAACCCGGGCGCATCAATTTGTTCTGGTAGATTTTCCAATAAATCCAGGACAGCTGGATTCAAGGCTGGTTCACCCATCCTTGCAAGTTGAATTTTAAATTGTTTGGAAGGCACATGTCCATCAGGATAACGCTGATTGATAACATATTGAATCTGGGAAAACATCTCGGCTTCAGTTAATTTTCCACGATAATGTCCACCGGCATCGCACATTTGACAGGCTATCGGGCAGCCAAATAATGTAGATATCATTAATACCCATTTTTCTTCCCTGGGCCGAGGTGGCTGGATAGCTTCAACACATTCAACCAGTCCATTTGGAAATTCCACCACATACACCATGGCGATATCCTGGTTTCCAGCAGAGATCGGAAGAGCACACGTCTGAACTC
>CAXMRF010000040.1:13509-17532 GCA_964195965.1 uncultured Nitrosomonadaceae bacterium | reverse complement strand
AAATTCAGGATGTTCCGCAGCTATGCGAGCCATTTCGTCCGGTTCTGCAATGGAAATCGTAAAGGCTGTCGAAAATGGTTCTGGTGGCGGGAGATGAAGAAGTTTGTACAGGGGAAGGTTTTGATCTTTCCCTATCCGATCATAAAGAGCCAAATCAAGCGCTGCCCTCGCAGGAGCTGGGCCAGCTTCCCCGACCCAGGACGGGATATCTTCCGGGTTGTCCGGAAACGGGATTTCGCTGTGGGATTTTTCCTTCCACAGCGCCCACATGTCTTCATCCTTCACATTGTAGTACGGCGGGATCGTGCCTTCCCCCCACCCCTGATCGTTTTCTAAACGAATCCAATGTGCTATCCGGGTTGTGCTGACCCCTGTAGACAGTCGAAAGGGATGCTGTAATTTCAGCGTGATAGCTTCCCATGATAGCCGGGGACCTAGATCCATATTTTAATTCTCCAATTTTTTCCAGGTTAGTCTTTAATATGTATATCAACCAATTTCTTAAAAATGTTAAAAAACCTCCCTGCAATTCTGCCAGAGAGGATTGAGTTCCTCTAGAAATTCATCCGGAAATTCCTGCCTATTTCACCAGGTGGCAAGCTACCCAATGTTTTTCTTTCACTTCGAGATATTCTGGTTCTTCCTTAAAACAAATCTCTTGAGCGACTGGACATCGGGTATTAAAATTACAACCCACCGGTGGATCAGCTGGGCTGGGAATATCTCCTATCAGAATAGTCCTATCTTTATTCTCAGCCAGATCAGGGTCAGGAACAGGCACGGCAGACATCAAAGCCTGTGTGTAAGGATGTAGAGAGTTTAAAAAAATCTCGTCCCGGTCAGCGAGCTCAACGATTTTCCCTAGGTACATTACAGCCATCCGGTCACTGATATGTCGAACCATGCTGAGGTCATGCGCGATAAACAAATAAGTCAATCCCAATTGTTTTTGCAAATCTTCCAACAGATTCACAACCTGGGCCTGGATGGACACGTCCAAAGAGGAAATTGGTTCATCACAAACCACAAACTTGGGATTTAATGCCAGAGCGCGGGCGATACCTATACGTTGGCGCTGTCCACCAGAAAATTCATGGGGGTAACGATTGACAAAATCAGGATTCAATCCCACCATATCCAGCAATTCCTGGACGCGGTCGCGTTTTTCTTTTCGGCTCTTTTTTGTGTGTACTTCCAGGGGGGCGCCCACAATACTACCCACAGTCATGCGGGGGTTTAGAGATGCGTAAGGATCCTGGAAAATCATCTGCATTTTACTGCGGGTGCGGCGCAGTTCCCTTTCCCCTATCTCATTTAAATTAACACCATCAAATATAGTGTCACCCGCTGTGGGTTCATAGAGGTGGAGCATCGTGCGCCCAACCGTGGTCTTTCCGCATCCTGTTTCACCAACCAGACCTAGGGTTTCTTTCTCATAAATTTCAAAACTGACATCATCCACAGCTTTGACATCATTCGCTTTCCCCAGGAAAAATCCACTCGAAACTGGAAAATATTTTTTCAAGTTCCGAACCTCAACTAAAGTTTTATTCTTAACATTCATTTTGATTTAATCCCTGCGATATCTTCCCATCGCCAACATGCAACAGCATGATCTTTACCATCAATTTCCACCAGGGGTGGTTTCTCGGTCAGACATTGTTCAATTTTATACCCGCATCGTGCCGCAAAGGGACATCCATTCGGGAGAGCCAGTAAATCCGGAGGTAAACCGGGTATTGACATCAATTCCGTTCCTGGAGAATCGTCCAATCGAGGTAAGGAACCAAGCAAACCGATAGTATAGGGATGTTTGGTTTCTTTGTAAATACTGCGGATTTTTCCAGTTTCGATAATAGATCCCGCATACATGACATTAATGTTTTGGGCCAACTCAGCAACCACACCCAGATCATGGGTGATCCACATAATCGCCATGCCCAGTTCGTCCTGCAGCTTCTTAACCAGATCAATAATTTGGGCCTGAATTGTCACATCCAGTGCTGTAGTCGGTTCGTCCGCAATCAATAATTTTGGCTCGCAAGACAATCCCATAGCGATCATTGCCCGCTGTCTCATACCGCCAGAAAACTGATGGGGATAATCATCTAGACGGGTTTCCGCTCCCGGGATTCCAACCAATTCCAGTAATTCACCTGCCCGATCTTTAGCTTCTTTTTTGGACATATCGTTATGCAGCAGCAAAGCCTCTGAAATTTGGAAGCCAATTGTGAAAACCGGGTTCAAGGAAGTCATGGGGTCTTGAAAAATCATGGCGATATCCCGACCGCGGACCTTCTGCATCTGTTCCTCATTCAGCTTCAATAAATCCTGTCCATCCAACCAGACCTCACCATTGGTGATTTTGCCAGGAGGATCTGGAATCAACTGCATCATCGAAAGGGCGTGAACGCTTTTACCACAGCCGCTTTCTCCAACAACGCCCAGGATCTCGCCGCTTTTCATCGAGTAAGAGACACCGTTGACAGCTTTAACTTCACCGTCCTGGGTGTAAAATCGAGTTTCTAGATTCTTTATTTCTAATAATGGTTTCATATAAATTCCCTACGTCCGCAGCTTGGGATCAAGCGCATCACGCAGGCCATCTCCCAGCAAGTTAAATCCCAGCACGCTCAACATAATTGCCAGGCCGGGGAATAATACTGCCCACCAGGCGCCGCTGGCTAAATACCGGTAACTGTCACCCAGCATAGCGCCCCATTCCGGCTCCGGTGGAATAGCACCCAGCCCCAGGAAACCCAGCGCTGCAGCCGAAAGGATTGCATTCGCCAATCCCATTGTGGTCTGAACAATGATTGGAGAAAGAATATTGGGTGTAATATGACGGAAAATGATCCGGCCGTGGGCCTCTCCGACTGATTGGGCTGCCAGGATATATTCTTTGTGAATAACAGACAACACAGCTGATCGGGTTAGGCGGGCGTATACAGGTATACCTACAACACCAATAGCGATCATCCCTTTACCAAGTCCTGGACCCAAAAAAGCTACAATGGCAATTGCTAACAGGTATCCAGGAAACGACAAGATCATGTCCATCAATCGCATCAAAGAATTAGATAAAAATTTTCCATCCAGGGGGCGGGACAAAATTACTCCGGATAATAATCCCAAAATCCCACAAACCAAACCAACAGTAATGCCTGCAAAAAAGGCAGGGATCCCGCTGACAAGAAAACCAATCACACCAAAAACGATTGACCTAAGTGTTTTCCCTTTTAGAAAGTCCTGATAATAACCTGCCGCGATCCCCATGCCTGCATATAAAAATAATTGGAATATTTGGTTTGCAACCCAGGCGGAAAGCGCACCAAGCAGCAGGCCGGTGATACTAAATAACACCAACCGTTCCACCATGGTCATTGTGACAGTCTCAAAAAATCCGGACACCAAACCTATCAATCCCCCAAAGAATAATGAAATGCTGACGGCAACAATACCGACGCGTAGAGAATTCCAACCACCATGGACCACTCTGCGGAAAATATCTCTCCCCAGTTTATCTGTCCCAAAGATATGAATAGAGTCCACCTCTTCATTTGGAGACAAATTTGGCGCCTTGAGTTTCAGGGAATAGTCCAGATCCTTTTTAGGTTCATATTTCCAAAAATAATGTGAAAAAGTTGCCGAGGATACAAACAAAATTACGATAAACATACCCAGGCGGGCTGTATTGCTTGAAATAAGACGACCCCAGGCATCACCCCAGAGGGAGCGATGTTCCCGAACCGCAAAATCAGTTACTATAATTTCTTCTGGTGAAATCTTCGCCATAAATGGTCCTTATTCATACCGAATGCGCGGGTCCAGCAGCGCATACATAATATCAACAATGAAATTCACCCCAACAAACACCAGGGCGATCAACAGGGTTCCTCCCTGCACAATGGGGTAATCTCTGGCAAGAATGCCGTCATAAACCCACCGTCCGATGCCGGGCCAGGAAAAGATCGTTTCCGTTAATACAGCGCCAGCTAACAAAGTACCGGCTTGCAAGCCAAC
>CAXMRF010000040.1:5298-13410 GCA_964195965.1 uncultured Nitrosomonadaceae bacterium | reverse complement strand
CCGTCCGATGCCGGGCCAGGAAAAGATCGTTTCCGTTAATACAGCGCCAGCTAACAAAGTACCGGCTTGCAAGCCAATAATGGTCACGACTGGCAGGGCGGCATTTTTAAGCGCATGCCGGAAAAGAACCAGGCGTCCTCCTAAACCTTTGGCTTTCGCTGTCCGGATATAATCTTCCTGGAGCACATCCAGCATGCTGGAACGTGTCATTCTGGCGATAATACCCATCGGGATGGTTGCCAGGGCAACTGCAGGCATGATGATATGGGATAAGGAATCTTTAAACCCGATCCAATTACCGGTAAGTAAGCTGTCAACCAGATAAAGATGGGTGATCGTATCGATTTCAATGCCCGTACTCAAGCGTGCTCCGGAAGGAAGCCATTGCAATATAACCGCAAATAGCATAATTTCCATTATGCCCAACCAGAAGATTGGCATAGATACACCAATAAGAGATCCCACCATGCTGATACTGTCGATAAACGAGTTCCTCCGGGATGCCGATATTATGCCCACTGGAACACCAATGCTAACTGCAATGATCATGGATAACAGTGAAAGCTCTACTGTGGCAGGAAACCTCAACAAAAGGGTCTCCATCACAGGTATTCGCCGGTGGATGGAATTACCCAAATCTAATTGCCCGAGACGGCCCATGTACCGAATGTATTGGCTATCAAAGAAGCCGCTGATATCACCTTCGGCCAAAGCATCACGATCCAAGAATACGGGCTGGTTTAATCCAAATTGCTCCCTGATCCGTTCAATACTTTCGTCAGTAGCGTGTTCGCCAAGCATTGCAATAGCGGGATCACCAGGAATCAAGCGTTGAAACATAAAAATAACAAATGTTACCCCAATCAAGGTGGGAATAACAGAGATTATTCGTCGGAATATATAGCGAGCCAAATTGCTCCTCCAATGATTGCTTACAGAAAGGAGGGGCGGTATACGCCCCTCCTTTGTTCTTACAGGGTGACCTAACCTTTCTTTTCAGGTATTAATAACAACCTGAGAAAGCTCTACTCTGTCATAAAGGCGGGGTCAAGGGTTACTTCACTGAGTCCATCAGGGAATCCGGCTTCTGCCAATAACTGCAGTGATAACTCGGGGTTGTATTCCCAATCTACGATATCGTAGTTGTGGCCCCAGATCAACGGCGGCAAGAAGTTAACTGCGGCTTCACCATAAGCGCCGTAGAAGTTTTCAATTAATCCCTTGCGGTTGATGGCGTGAGCAAGAGCCTCACGGACGCGAACATCCTGGAATTCAACGATCTTGTAGCTGAAGGCCAGATAGCCAGTGTTGAGCGCTGGTCTGGTCATAACATAAAGATCAGCAGCAGCTTCAGCTGTCTCCAGATCCTCAACCACGGCCTGTTCAAAACCATGGATATCGCCAGCCTGGAGAGCCAGGAAGCGAGCGGAGTCATCAGCGATTACGCGCATGACAACATCAACAACCGGTGCGCCACCCCAATAATCAGCATTGGGTGTAATGGTAATGTGGTCGCCTTCTACCCATTCTACAAACTTGAAGGGGCCAGTTCCCACTGCGCCATAGGCGGGAAGACCATAGTCTTCACCAGCAGCTTCAATGGCCGCGGGGCTGGAAATGGCAAACATATCCATAGCCAGGTTGGCCAGGAAAGGAGCCAGGGAGTCACTCAGTATGAATTTGACGGTATAGTCGTCAACTTTTTCAACTGAAGTAATAATGCTTGTATCATCAAAGCCGCCCCACATGTATTCATAATATTCGAATACCTGGCTGTCGTAGTGATACGGGCTGTCAGTAACACGCCATCGATCATAGTTGAAAATAACCGCGTCGGCATTAAAATCCGTGCCATCGTGGAATGTTACGCCCTGGCGAAGGACACAGGTCCATTCGGTGCTGGCGTCATTGGCTGTGCAGGATTCTGCCAGTGCGGGCACTGGTTTGGTGGAACCTTCTTCATACTGAAAGAGAGGTTCAAGAACCTGACCGGTTACGCGGAAGGATTCACCATCAGTAACAATGGCGGGGTCCAACTGGACAGAGTCGCCGCCGCGGCCGAACACAAAGGTATCAGAACCTTCAACGGTAACACCTTCAAAATAGTCCGCTCCCACAGGCTGCGTTACATACCCGCTTACTGCGCTGGAGAAAACTAGAGGAGTATTGTTGTGAGCAACCCAGAGTCGGGCTACATCATCGTGCAGTATTGCTTCAACTTCCTGGTACATGGCTTCACGAGCTGCCTGATCAGGACTGATGGAGGCCTGGTAAAGCAAATAGGCTACATCCGTATTGGCATACCAACCTTCACGGGCTTCAGGGCTCTTTACCCAGGCTGAAGGATCATCGCCAACTTTGTCATCACCGGCAAATCCGAAGAAATAGTTCAAGAAGTTGTCGGGGTCACCATTGTCTCCACCCCAACCAAGCATGTACAATCCGTCCAGATTACCTTCACGGCGCAGACCCAGATAAGTGGACCAGTCACCAGCAAGTTCTAACTGAACATCAAATCCGGCATTCGCCAGATCAGCAGCCATACCTTCGGCAATTTCTTTCGGGCTGGGATAATAGAAGCGGGTAACGGGCATGTAGTAAAGGGTCAGGGGGATTTTCTCTCCCATAACTTCTTCTACCACTTCCTCTTCTACTACTTCTTCTTCTACTACTACTTCTTCTACTACTTCTACTACTTCTTCTGCTGGAGCCGGAGCACAGGCTGAAAACACCAGGGAACCGACCATCAGTAATGCGATAAGCATATATAAAAGTTTCTTCGACACGGTTTCTCCTCCTATTGAGAAATTGAAATAAAACATAACTTCAAATTGGGTAT
Source organism: uncultured Nitrosomonadaceae bacterium (assembly GCA_964195965.1). Lineage (GTDB taxonomy): Bacteria > Chloroflexota > Anaerolineae > Anaerolineales > UBA11858 > B10-G9. Next base: position 10,571 of record CAXMRF010000040.1, on the reverse strand, counting down.
GAGTAGTCTATTGATCCAGGCATCACCTCCTCAATAGCTTAAATAAGCAAATATATTACCCAAAATCTTTAGGGCTTATTTATAAATAATGCTGAATAATGTACTGAACTTTAAGTATTTCAAACTCTCTCAATTTACAAGTGCCTGAAACTTTTCCCCACTTGGCACTGACTAAAGGGTTCTGTTCTATTAGAGTAGCCTTTAGGAATTTCCCCCAGAGAATTTTTACTCAATTTTTTCGCTTGGGACTTGATTATAAACAACTTTCAATTCCTGTCAACTTCTTGTTACTATTATCCCTTATCTTAGCTTCTAAATCATTTTTTGTGAATAATAGTTGTACACCTAGGTGTACCTCAGTATACTGTAATTAGAAATTAATCAAGCCCTATTCTTTACCCTTCCCTATAAAATCATTCTCCAGGAGGGAATAAATCTCAAGTAAACCCCTACCAGCGAGTGTTCCTGGCATTCAAAGGACTCCCCGCTGGTTTATTTATTGAGTTGGGCTAATAAAACCTTATAGTGATTAATCCTCAGGTGGCGGGGGAATAAATCCTCTCTCCTCCATCAAGGATGTCAGGTCGCGGGAACGTTTAATCACCTTGGTCGCGCTTTCTAAGAGTTCATCATAGGTGCGTTCCAGGCGAGCAACTCCTTGCTCCTGGGCTTTCATACCGACTGCCGCTGCTTCTTTCGCAAATACTTCCCAATCATCCATGGTTGGCAGCAGGTGATCCTCATCCAGATCATCACCTATTTGATCTGCAAGTGCCTGAGCCGCTGCAAAACACATTTCATCAGTAATCGTTGTCGCGCGAACATCCAACACTCCCCGGAAGATCCCGGGGAACCCCAGGGAATTGTTGACCTGGTTAGGAAAATCTGAACGACCGGTAGAAACAATCCGGGCGCCAGCCTCTTTGGCTACCCAGGGCCAGATTTCTGGAATTGGGTTAGCGCAGCTGAAAACAATTGCATCGGTATTCATACCCCGGACCCAATCAGGTTTAATCACATCCGGACCGGGAGTGGACAAAGCAATGACCACATCTGCTCCTTCCATGGCTTCCTTAATTCCCCCCTGGCGGCCTTCTTGATTGGTGATCTGGCACAAATGCCATTTTTCCGCAAATTGCCCTTTTTTTGTTTCAATATCATCTCGATGCAAACCAAGGATACCTTTACTGTCTACCATGGCACATTTCCCTGGATCCACACCCCAACTGAAGATCAAGCGAGAAATAGCTACATTGGATGCGCCAGAACCTATAAAGGCAATCCGGATATCTTCTTTGTTCTTTTGGACCACTTTGAGGGCATTCATTAATCCTGCCAGGGTAACAGTTGCCGTACCCTGCTGATCATCATGCCAAACAGGAATTTCCGCCCGCTCCCGCAACTCGTCCAGGATTCGGAAACATTTGGGCTGAGCGATATCTTCCAGGTTAATGCCTCCAAAAGAAGCTTGCAGCAAGAGCACAGTTTCGATAAATACATCTGGGTCTTTGGTGTCGAGCATAATGGGCACTGCATCCACACCACCAAGATATTTAAATAACAGCGCTTTCCCTTCCATCACCGGAAGTCCTGCCTTTGGACCTATATCCCCCAAACCTAACACTCTGGTCCCATCACTGATTACCGCAATCGTGTTGCCTTTGCTGGTATGCTGGTAGACCATTTCGGGGTCCTGATGAATATCCCGGCAGGGCGCCGCAACACCCGGGGTATACCAGATTGCAAAATCATCAATATTTCGTACCGTGCACTTAAGCGTGGTTTCCATTTTTCCTTTATAAAATGGATGCAGCTTCAAAGCGTCTGCGGCAGGCTTTTTTGCCTTTTCTAATAATTCTTCCACATTGATCTTTTCTTCCGACATATATCCTCCAGTTCTTGCCTCAGCAGGAGGCAGAAAGGTGCATTGAAAGTGCCGTTTTTATTATAGATGATTCGTTTTTTGATTTACCCTTGCATTCATCCTTTCCTCTCATGTCGTTTAGCATGACATTTAAAACAATACCTCCCGGAGTTTTGAATACTCCGGGAGGCTGAAAAGCTTTACGTATTTTATTTATTGATTCAGGAAAGAATCCGCGTAGATCACCTTATTCAGCAGCACTTGGGCAGATTTCCAGACTGCAACCTGTTCAGGATCATTTTCATCAACATCGTCTTTGGTAATTTCACTCATGTTTTCTGTAGCATCATGGAGCTTCAGATAAAGCTTCCCAAGGGCTGTGCCCTCATCCCGTTCTTCAATAATTCGGATGACTTCGTTCTGTTTTTCATCCAGGGGGTCGGCTATCATCATTTCCAATCCGGCGCCCATCAACATGGCTAAATATACCCTGTTTAAGATCGGGCGTGTTTCTTCCGGTACAGCATTGGAAACATTGGACAAACCTACAGAGATTGAAGGAGGTGGATCACCGGCAAATTTAATTGTCCGGACCGCTTCAATTAATTCCGGGCAGAATTCCTGGCATCCGGAGACAGTGAGCACCAGCGGATCAATGATCAAATCCGGTATCTCCATGCCTACTTCGATCGCCCGGGGAATGAGGTATTCCAGGGCAATATTTACCCGCTCATCAGCACTTACTGGGATGCCTTCTTTTTTCAGGGTCAGGGCAACTAATTTGGCATTATATTTTTTTGCCAGCAGGGGAACTTGTTCCAGGCGCTCTGCTTCAGCGGAGGTGGAATTGACAATCGGGCGGGCTTTGGTAATCACCTTAAGAGCTGCCTCAATACCATCCACATTTGTGCTGTCGATACAAAGCGGGACATCCACAACTTCCTGGACAATCTTTGTCACCCAGGGAAATACTTCTTCCCAGGTATGTTTTTGCCTGCCCAGGTTCAGGTCAACAGCGCTTGCGCCCATTTCAACCTGTTGGATCGCTGATTTCTTGAAGAATTCCGCGTCCTTCTCAGCTAAAGCTTTTTTCACTTTCGGGGAAATGATATGAATATTCTCTCCAATGATGTACATTCAGATGCCTCCTCAAAACTTACATTATTTTGCTTGGTTTACAATAATTCAATCAATTGTTATCTCGTTTTTTCCCACCCGGGTTCACGGAAGGAAATCGTTCCTTATCTGTATGGGGCAAAAACATCGCCGATGTAAACGCGTCAAAAAAGCGATTGTCCGCTGACAACTCAATATAGGTCATTCTGTTGGCAATTTCGGCAATGCTGTCTTGGTTCTTTTGATCCAATACTGCCAGGTAAGCACCTTTTAAGGATGTGTTTCCCAAGAATTGAAACCGATCCCAGGGCATATCCGGAAGCAATCCAATCTGGATTGCTTTTTCCACATTAATAAATTGGCCGAATCCGCCGCCAATTAAGACTTGCTCAACCGATTCCAGGGGGACTCCTACACTGTCACCCAATACTGAAAATCCTGCAAATATTGCCGCTTTGGCCCGCATCAGGTTGTCAATATCCACTTCAGTCAGCATGATGTCTTCCCCGATTTCAGTCTCATCAGCCCAGCTGACCACATATTCCCCGCCATGAGAACCTTTCCGGATCCGGGATGTTTCCAGTGAAAAATCGAATCTTCCGCTCTTGTTAATCACCCCGGTCATTAATAATTCTGCCAGGAGGGAAATCAAAGCGCTTCCGCACAAACCTCTTGGTTTTCCTCCACCGATAACACGCCAGGATGCTTCATAATTCTCTTCATTAATCCAGACCTCATCGATCGCACCGGTAGTAGCTCTCATGCCATGGACAACTCCAGCACCTTCAAATGCCGGACCGGCGGAGCAGGCACAGGTTACCAACCATTCCTTTGAACCGAGAACCATCTCGCCGTTAGTGCCCACGTCCAAGAACAGGGTTATTTTTTCGGTATCTGCCATACCAGATGACAGGACTCCCGCCGATATGTCCGCCCCAACATAGCTGGCAACGCCTGGAAGGCAAACGACCTTACCCCGGGGGTGTGAATTTAATCCCGTTTCTGCCGCGGTAAGAACCGGAAGGTGATTAGCAACGGTGATATAGGGAGCCAGGCGAATGCTTGAGGGTGGAATTTTTAGGAACAAGTGCATCATGGTGCTGTTACCGGTCAGCACGGTTTTGTAGATCTGATCCGGTTTTGTTTTCCCTCGTTTACAGGCTTTGCCAATCAGTTCATTAATGCTGTCTACAACCAAATCCCTGAGAACTTGATCACCGGATTCTTTACCTGCATAAATAATCCTGGAAATAACGTCTTCCCCGCGGGCAATTTGTTTGTTATATTCCGACGCCTGTCCTTTTTCCTCACCGGATATCAAATCTACCAGCATTACTTTAACTGTAGTAGTGCCGATATCTACTGCGGTTCCCCAAAGTGGCGCGTCTTCTTTAATCAGCCCTGGAAGTAAATCAATGACCTCAGCTGAAGCGCATGCTCCCGTGTCATTATCTTTGAAAACGATCGCAGTGACCTTCCAATCGTCCTCTCTAACTACAGAAGGTAACTTTTGCAGAACTGGCAAGGAGATAGAAATATTGCCCAGATCGGATTTACTCAGCAAGGCAGTTTTCAATCGGGCCCAATCACTGGTCTGATCTTCCATGCTGGGCGGTTTTAACTCCAGAGATATCCGTTGAACGGTCTGATCCTGGCGGTAATCGTAATCAGGCGGAACGGATACATCTGCCGCAGACTGTCCGGTTGTTAAGTGCTGTTGAATTTTTTCCTGAGATGGAACAATGACCGAAACATCCCCTTCAATGACAGTCTGGCAAGCCAACGCAAAACCCTGTTCAACATCTTCAGCGGATAAACGCATAGTGCTGCGCCGGCGCACTTGGCCGGAAATAACCTGGACAGCGCATATCCCACACCGCCCTTGACCTCCACAGGGTTGGTTAATTTCAATACCTGCTTTTACGGCGGCGTCTGTAAGGAGAGTTCCTGCTGGAACCTCAACTTCCTCAGCGGCTATATCGAATTTTACAGAATATGTAGTTGCCATAAATTATTTACTTTGCTGATTTTCCAATAATGATAACAAAAGGTAGGGACGCATTCAGTTTATTAGAATGGTTGCCCTACCTATTATTATATAAAATCTACCAGCTTCTCCCGTGACTCCTAGAGCACTTCTTTCATGAATGCAGGTAAATCAACTGCCTCTTTCGGTCCAACTTTAACTTCCCATTCGGGCATTTCTTCCTCTAGTTCTCCTGATAAAACTGCGGTGTGGCCCGGAAGGACTATCCGTCGTTTAGTTACCTTATCCGCTGCTTTAAACTGCTTC
>CAXMRF010000040.1:0-5199 GCA_964195965.1 uncultured Nitrosomonadaceae bacterium | reverse complement strand
TCTCCTGATAAAACTGCGGTGTGGCCCGGAAGGACTATCCGTCGTTTAGTTACCTTATCCGCTGCTTTAAACTGCTTCGCGTCTCTAGCAATGATCTCAGCGTCAAATTTTCCCGCCGCCCAGGCAGTCAGCACACTCATACCTTCCGAGTCAGTCACCAGTAACCAGGCCGGTAATCCCATACTTTCTACTTCATTGGCAACGCTGAAATAAGTAATACTAAAATTCGTAGTGACCAGGAATGGATCTTCTGGACCGGGATTATTAATTTCATAAATACCCGGAGTAACCTGGATTGGTTCTTGCGGATCAGTGTAAAGATTCGTCCGCAGCACTAACAGAGCGTACGCAGTAGCGGGATCAAAATTATCCAGGACAATAAAGCTGCTGTACTTCCCAATCGCCTGCATGGCAAGGGTTACTTCCCGGATCGGATCACCTGCATCACCGGGGAAGCTGATAATGGGAAATCCCAGTAAACTGTAATTCTCCTTAATCGCCATTCGGCGCATGGTGGTATTGGCGGTTAATGTGCCACCTAAGGATCTTTGTTTGGGAGCAAGTACAAAATCCTTTAGGTCTTTCCCTTCCAGTTTTTTAACCAAGCCAACCATTTCGTCAATATTTCCCGCTTCGACTGCCAGGGGAGCATTGTATTCTTTTGACAGAGCAGCCATAGCTTCCCAATTCTGGGTGGTTGCACTGCAAAGCAAGGGGGTTTCATCCTTGCCCAGCTTTTCCAATCCTTGTTTCAATTCCTCAGCGGAACCTATCAGGATCAAAGGAAGCTTGCTAACTTCACGGACTGCTTCCACCGCAGCACTGAAATCTCCGCCGCGAGCCTGAACAGCGATTCCGCCCATCGATAAATCCATCCCCACGTAATCCACAACATAGTCACCAACCGGTTTTACTTTTGCTTTTATATCCTCGCCGGATTGATCATCATAGACCCGGACAAAAAGTCCCGGAAGGCTGAAAAACCTTTTATTATGACGGAAGAGTACTATTTCATTGCCGCCTTTTACCTCGTTCCCGTTCGACTTAATCACAATTGGACGAACAGGCGGCGCAGCGGCTTCCGCCAGCTGGGCGGCTGATTCCTCGCTGACATAAGGACATTTCGCCAATTCAACCTGTTTAGCAGCCAACTTCATCGCAAATGCCAAACAAGTGGGAAAGTCGCATTCCTTACAATTGGTTTGTGGAAGCAGTTTGTAAATTTGAATCCCTGTCAAAGCCATACGATTTCTCCATTTTCACTATCTGGTTATCTGTAGTGTCAATTGAGTTGAGCCTGGAATCAGGCTCAACTCAGAGTTTTTAGATTTTCTCCTAACTGCCCATCAAATCATCGATGGCTTCTTTTGTGCGTCTTACACTTTCTGGATGACGCAAGACGATCAAATCCGCACAGGATTCCACCAGCATGATGGCCGTTGCAGTCTCCCAGGCAATTGCCCTGGTTTCCCAATCTCCCCAGGCTTCCGGCACATCTACGCCAACCTTAGATTCCTTGGTCTTCCAGCATTCCTCGCCGGGAGTTACCAACATTGGGAATTGGGTCATTGAATCGCCCTGTAAAGCTGCAATCCTCAGGCGTTCCATAACAGAATAACCATATTCAAACCCGTAACCCAGGGCGCCGGTAGTTGGGTCCATCACGATGCTTTCCGCAGGAAGGCCCATATCCGTAATAAGAATGTTGAGCTGTTTTGCCAGGTTCACATCCATAGCCGTGCGCGCCACTACCAATTGGCCGTCAGCCATGGCGGTAGCAACAATCGTCCGATAGTTTTTGTCCTCACAAACACCAAGGAGCAGTCGTTCTCCTTTGAACTTGGTGGAAATTTCGACCAATAATTCATTATCAGGATCCGGCTGACCCGGTCCGAAGACTACAAGGGGTAATCCGCTTGCTTTGAGGACTTTATCAACTGCCTCAACAGCTTGTTCTATTGTGGTTGGATTTCCGTCTTTGTCTGTGAGAGCTAGTTTCAAATACAGCACCTCGGCACCGGCTTTTTCTGCCGCCTTGGCCCAATCACCGGGGTCATTCATTACATCTCCCCAGGCCTTTACCAAAAGCTCTGACCAATCATCGGGACGTCGGCTAAAAATTTCAATGCCAATTAAAGGTTTATGAGGCGTTTGTCCCTCAAAGTGCATAAAGGGCATGGCTGTAGACCCGCCGAGCGTAACAGTATGGGATCGAGTACCACCCTCAGCAGCAGTTGCCCCAAGAGTGATTGGCCTTACAGTGCCCTCCCACGATTCTTTGGCTAATTTTGTTTTTGTATCAGCAGGAAGCCAGGGTTCATCAGGTGCGATTTCAACTACAGGTGCTTTTGCCGCCGGGGCTGCCTGTGCTGTTGGAGCCGCTGGCATAAAGGAAGATTTGAAATCTTCCAAACCTTCAATACCACCAAGTTCAGCCAGGGCTGCTACTAAAGCCCGCCGTAACATATCCACTGCAACCTCAGCCCGGCCTTCTGTAATACCACCAGAAATCGGGGCAGCTTGTACTGGAGCAGGTTTCGATGGTGCTTCAAGTTCTGGAGTTGGTTCTGGCGCAACCGCTGGAACCTCGGCAATCACTGCTTCTGCCTGGGCAATAATATCTTCACCCGGTTCCTCGTCTTCTGTAATTTCAAACTCTTTTTCTTCCCGCTGCATGGTCCCCATTTCAAGAACTGGATGATTCTTTGAATTCACCCATTCCTGCAATTCTTCCACTGTGGTAACCGATTCGCTATCCGCTATCTTTTCGATCAAATCCGGGATGCCTTCTCTTTCGGCGACGGATTGCAGTTCTGGGGTCATGGATTCTTTAAGGTTCTTACTCATCCAGACAACCCGTTTAAATCCACCTTCTGCAGAGATAAACTTGGGGCTGAGCATATAATATTTCCCTATGCCCATTACACCTGGAGTTTGGACTCCACCACCTGCTATGCCGGCGAGGGTACTGAATTTCATTCCCATGGGAGTCATGCCAGTGTCTTCCCGGCTGACCACAATTACACCTTCCACTTCAGGGATGTACATCAGTATCGCTTCGAAACAGCCGCAGGCTGTCATTGGGTTTTCCATGATGGAGTACATGGATACTTTTTCTATCACACCGTGGGAAGCTGATTTGGTGTAATCAATGGTTCCCTTCCAGTATCCGATTTCTTCATCGTAACACTCTCCCACCTTAATGGGCTGATTAGGCCCGGTGGGGTCAATGCTGAAAGAAGCCTTGCAGTCCAGCCAGTTATAAGCACCGCATAATCCCAACCGCTCGGGGCTGACTACACAGACATGATCAGGAGCAAAACTTTGGCAGAGAGTGCAGGAATAAAACTCTTCCACTGAAGAATCGACCATATCTGCCAGTCGTTTATTGCGGAAATCATAGGCTTCCCGGGCTTTCGCAAGCCAGGTTTCCATATCATCTTTACCTGTGTACACGGTAACCTGGACTTTATCCAGAACAGCACCAAAATCTGCGTGAAGTCTGGCGTGAATGATTTTGCCGAAGTGTTCCAGCTGGAATCCTTTTTCCGCCGCTCCCTTAGAAATCCGGCACCAGACTATATCCCTCTGTCCAATATGCTGAATTCCAGAGGCCCCGTTCACAAAGTCATGAATCTGGCGTTCCAGGACAGGTTCGAAATCCATTTCCATTTCCCGCCCTGCTACCTGAACAACTACGGCCATATCCATAGAGGCGCCGTCTTCCAAATCATCAAAGTTTGGACCCACTACTTCTACTTTCCCATCGGTAATATTCTCCATATCCGTCATGAAGAGGTACTCGAAGGACCGGGAGTTTTTACCGCCAAACTCAACCCGCATATCTGCCCTGCGAACGACCTCTCCTTCAAAAGCAGATCCATAAGGCACGGGAACAGGAACATCCGTAATTTTGATTTTCACACCTCTGACCTGGATGCATTTTTGAACCAATTTAGTAGCCCGATCCAGATCATCTTTTCCTTCAATCTCATCAAAAGGCATGCTGACAACATGTTCATAGGTTGTGATACCCGTGGGTAATATCTGCGGGATCACAGTATCTGCAATTACCGGGAATCCAAAGTTGATTGCTCCGGCTGCAGCCGCATACTTCAGATCATCTACCTCCCCCAGGGCAAGCACAAAAGCAAAAACCCGGTCCCGGTTGTATTCCAGGATATCCCGGGCTTGACCTGCTTTCTTTCCACCAAAAGTAAGAGCTGACCGGGTGGCAAAACCCAGGGCGTAAATAGCGCTGATGGTGTCTGTGCCAAAGGGAACTGTATAGGTGTCATACCCCAAATCCACACCCTCTTCCACAAGCTGGTCAATGATGCTGCGGCCATTAACATTCCCCGTGAGGAAAGTCAAAATGTTGCGCTGCTGGAGTTCCCGGACAATTTTAACAGCCACTTCATTGGATTTAGCTGCTCCAACAATAGCTGCAAAACCGGGCATCCTGCCATCCACCAACTGGATACCCCAGGAACGAAGCTGAATATCATCGATGGGTCCGTTTAACCGTCCGGCCATACCGAAATCTCGTTCCGGATATTCCGTCCCGCCGCCCAGTTCTAATCCTGGGTATAACTCGGGTTGAAGTTGATATACCGATCGAATAGCTTCGATGGTTTCTGCGGCCATTAAGGTAGCCATACCGCTATCCAGTGTTTCGCCAAGGTATGGCGTCCACTTTGAATCTGCAGGAACTGGATGCAATAATTTCCTGGCGATCTGAAGCACTTCGGTGAGCTGCTCAAGTTTTGTAATTTCGATCCCAGTCATACCATAAATTAACGGCAAGTAGTAAGCTGTATTTGGAAATTCGATGCTGGTGTCTGGGCCCTTCTCGGATAATGCTTTTTGAAGCATCGCTTCTGCTTCAATAACCAGCGCATTAGCTCCGCGAACAGCACGAGTGGCAATATATCGAGACATTAGTTAATTACTCCTTATCAAGCAAATTATCCGTAAATTGCTTTGCGGCGATCATTTATTGGCATCTTTTCAAGTTCAATCATCCGGGCATCCCCGCTTTTTCCAAAAGCTTCTGGATCATACACAGGTAACCCGAGATCGGCACGTTTTTTATCGATGTGATCCAGTGTCTTTTTCATGATCGTGTCGAAATCGTTGATGAATTCCAACCCGGCGCCAAATTTTTCTTCCCATCCGCTGCTGAGCAGTTGAGGAACA
>CAXMRF010000039.1:0-18064 GCA_964195965.1 uncultured Nitrosomonadaceae bacterium | reverse complement strand
GAACGCATTGGCAGGCATCTTGTTCTTAGCAATTGTGTTGGGAGAAGCTGCAACTCTAAATCTCTGGCTGAACTCCGGTTACGCTCATCCAATTAATCCAGCATTGCACAAGATCATCGCAAGCTGGGCAATCACTATACTTACAACAGGCTCTGTAGTCATTGCGATCAGCTCCTGGAAAGACCGTCATTGGTCAAATTTGGCAGCCTGCTGTTTCTCTGTATTTGCCCTCGGCTCACTATATTGTGCTCTGAGTCTGCGGTATTTAGGGCTTCTGTTTTTCACCTACTAATGTAGCAATAATTGCAGGATGCATTGAGAAGGAGATCTGTTCATCTTGGATCGCCTAATCCCCACTCAATATGATTTTAAAATTATTATCCAAACATAGCTAAGTAGGAATTTTGCCGTTATCCGCCAAGCCGTAGGCTGCAGGTTCGAATCCTATCGTGCAATAAACACCTTTCCCGGTGCTATTCTGGTGCTAATATCATCTATTCAATAAACTTCACTAATTAAATTGCCCTGAAAATACTGTGTATTAAATATAAACACCACTAATAAAGGACTCATAAGCCCTTGGCCTGGCTTGCCAGTTCAAACCCGCCCCTCGCCACTATAGATTACTAAGGTAAAGACACACTAATAATTAGTGTGTCTTTTTGTTTAATTTGACTGAAGATCAAGAATATTGTCAGTAAATCCTTGGTAACCTGGCCAGACAAATTTATTTCTTTTTTACTACCGCACTAATTTTAACTTCTTCTTTATTGATGAGCCGTTGAATGTTGCCCCGATGCAAGTAAATAACAAGAAAGGTCATGAAAACACCCATCATGGAAAAGACTATTGGATATCCTAAACTATACGTAACGATAGGAAGTGCTATAAACGCAGTGAATGAACCAGCAACAATATAATCAGCCAGCAGCGCAGGAATGGCTACCAGGAGCAAAAAAAGGATCCCCAGCTTCCAGTCTAATCCAAACATCATTCCCACCAGAGTTGCAACGCCTTTTCCCCCTCGGAATTTCAAATAAAAAGGGTAAATGTGTCCCAGGATTGCCATAATGCCTGAGAGATAAGCCAAATCAGGGCTGTCGGGATATATCCATTTCACAACTAAAACGGCGAAAACTCCTTTCAGAACATCTACAAGCGCGACAATGACGCCAAATTTCAAGCCCATAATCGTAGTGACGTTTGAGGCGCCTGCATTGCCGGAGCCATGTTCGCGAATGTCCATTTTCCCAACTGTCTTGCTGAGAATGTATGCGGCCTGAATACATCCGAAGCCATAGCCGATTAAAATGGCGATAATTGTTTTTGTGATCATTTATTTGCTCCTAACGATATTTAAGTTTACTCTTATCTTCGATATTTTACACTCACCAAACACTCTGCGAGAGCTGATAATCCAGTTTTTCTTATCCCGGCTGTGAAACTTTATTGTTTTCAGACCTCAAAAGATAACATTCTATCCTCTTTTATAATATCCACCAGGATTTGCATGATCTCAATTATTTTATAAAATAACAGGTTGAATACTTTTAGATTATAGCAATAACCCACCCGGATTCTATTTTAAAAGAAACAAGGTGGGTTATCGTGATCAATTCATCAAGTAATTCAATGGATCAATCTAACAAAATTACAAAATTATTTCACGCAAGCTTAAGAAATTCAAATACACTTTGTTATGCCTATTGAACATACATTTCAAATTCTGCAACAGTCATATTCGACCCGGTAAAAGCATTATAGTAAAGGATATAATCCGCGGCGTCCACGTCATCCTCGACATAAATCATACAATCAGCAATGGCGAAAAATAATTTACCGGTCTCGTCTTCATATTCTGTTTTAATTTCCATCAACTCGACAAGATCCTCGTCAGTAAACTCTCCCCCATCCGCTATGGATAAAAACGCCATGATATCTTCTTGTTCCTCAAAATAGGGTACTAATCCTTTCCCGCCAATTAAATCCATCATAGCAATTGCCCGGTTAGAATTTCCTGCATCATCGGTGATCCCTTCGTAGCCATCTATCGGCGCCGATGCAAGAAGTTCAGAAATTACTGCAAAATCGAGCGCTTGTTTGTGAAAAAGATTTTCTCCATAAAGGAGATTGGTATCATAACCTTCGTCCCAAGCGGCAACTGAGTAAGTTTTTGCCGCATATTCTGCACTCACTCCAGGAGCTCCGTCAAAAGCAACCCATTCTTCTCCGATCTTCACTTCTGCCCGGTAGTGTGACCAGGTCTCTCTGGAAGATTGGCTAATATGATCATAATCAATATTCAGACCTTGTTCTGTTAGGCGAGGCAAGATGGCCTCATATTCTTCCATACTCATGCCTGCCCCTTTTTGAAATTGGGGATTTAAATCAGACAGCAATGCTTTATAAGCAGTAACCCGTACATCCAGACCATAATAACTTGCCATGGCAGTAAAAATTGAGGCATAGTCCCAGCATAAGCCATAAATTTTTCCATCAGCCATCAGGCGTTCCTGAACCATATCGCTCACAGGATAGATACCTGGCATAAAATAATTCCAGCGCATGGGGTGGGAAATATCAGCTTGTTGATTAGGATCTCCAATATAATGCATATTACCATTTTGCCAATTGATTATCATCTGAGCGATTTCCTGATCCGTTCCAGTGAAATCAGCGGCTCCAAGAGATATCATTTCTTCTTCTGAGAACGCTTGATAGGGATTAAATATCTCAAATTCCTCGATATTGCCTACTGCTTCCTCTGTTTGTTCGACCTCTGATTCCTCAGTTGGGACAGGCGCTACTGTAGGTTCCGCTTCTGCGGTCGGCGCTGAAGCGGAGTCTTCCGAATTTTGTGCCGTAACATCTTGTGGTAATTCTGATTTCACTTCTGAACCGGTTGGTTTTGGGGAACAAGCAGACAACACTAACAAACAGGTAATAAGAAAAACAAGGGTTCTTTTCATGATTGCATATCCTCTCTAACACGATAGTAAATTATTTAACCTGATTATAGTGGCAGGAAGGCTGACTACCCCGCAAATTCCATCTTCTAACAGAGTTGTAAACAATATTCTTAAAGGCATGGAAAATCGTTTATAACGCAGAATTCTTCGAAAGCCAGGAAAGATGGGGATGAGGATTAGGGTGATGTTAATGAAAATAGAGGGATCGAACGGTGGTCTTGTCCCGCCCAGGTACCTCCTGGATATCCTCCTCCTCCACCGTCTATAAATATGCCAATCGTATTTTTGTTCTGTTACAAATTAAAACAAAAAAGCTGCTCAATAATGAGCAGCTTTTTAAGTAATTTTCGTTTACCTACAAAGACCTTTTTCGTTTCCGGTTGGTTCAAATCCGTAATATGAACGACAAGTTGTGTCATATAACGCAATCGCTTTAATCGGGTAAAGCGGACTGCCAGGATAAGGACTGCCGGCAGCTTCTTCTGTATAACGATCGTTATAATCCCGAAGTTCCGGAGCTTTAAAATCATCGCCTGCCCAGGCACTCCACATATATCCAGCCTTAGTGCCAACCAAATCGTTTTTATAAGCAATCTGGATGCTATTCAATTCGTCCGGATTTCTTCTTACCCAGACCAGATCCGGATCCTCACCTTCTCCACTGTCAAAAAGCAGGACCTCATATCCATTCAAATTTTCATCAGGTTTATCATTTATCATCGGACTCAAACCACCTACGTCTCCATCCAGATCATGAAAAACCTGAACATCGTTAACTGTCCATTCTGTATTTAATGGCAGGCTCGTTTGGATCAAATAATCACCGCGTCCATTTTCGTCCAGATCTAATTCCAACCCATATTTCATGGTTCCTTGGACTGGCAAATCATGGGCCAGGTAAATAATGGCATAAGTCCAGTCTGTACTTACTTTCAAATTCACACGGATGATATCAATGGCGCCTTGATAGACCATGTCCTCGGACGTAAAAGGACGTTCCATGATATTGGCTTTAAAATTATCACCATAGGTAATACCCTCTTCTGCATAATCACTGGTATTGTAATCTGTGAGGAAGGTGTCAATCCTTCCTCTTATAACTCCAGGAAATACAAGGTGTTCGCTGGCAGGTTTTAATGTAGGTGTAGAAGTAGGTTCAAGTGTTGGCCGCTTAGTTGGCGTTGCTGTTCCCAGTTGAGTAGAGGCACCTGAACTGCCGGTTGAATTTTCTGATGCAATCGCGGTTTTTCTGGCTGATTCTACCCCACCTAACCAGGCTTCCTTGGTTAATGTCGCTTGAACCCCCGCCTGTACAGCTTCCTCAAGCGTCAGAGGTCCACTCTCCCCACTAAAATTGCACCCAACCAAACCCAGTATCAAAAACAGCACTAAAGCTGTAAAAATCGTATAGGTCTTGCGCATTAAGTTAAATCCTCTTGTTATCCTTAAACCCTGTTTGGCAGTGCAAACAAAGATAATTTTTCGTCAACGATGGCTATTATACAACGTTCGCAGAAAAATGGAGATACAATTGGTGATCAAGATATGGATTTCCCGCATCTTCAAAAGAAAAGCGGTCGTTATAATCCCTGAGACCCGGATTTCGTAAGCCCTCGCCTACCAGGGATTGCTTCAATGCAAGCTCCAGGCTGATTGGATCTTCAACATTAAGGCACACCCAGGCTAGATCCGGATCAATCCCAATACCTTCCTCAAATAACAGTGAATCAAATCCGTTTATGGCAAAGAGCAGGGAATACAGAATCGTTTTCCCGGGCAATATGTCAAACAAGGGTTATTTCCACAACCTGAGTAAATTGGATCCGGCTCACACCAACCATAACCAGGTCTGTTTTTGATAATTTGTTCTCCGGTAAAACAAAGCCCCGGTTCAAATCCGGAAGGTACGTATCCATACCAGGCCCTGCAGGTGCTGTCCACCAGGGCAACTGCTTTTAAAGGATATCGGTAGTTATCTTTATTTGGGCTTCCGGCTTCGTCAAAAGTAAAATGATCATTAAAATCATAATAAGAAGGGTTTTTGAGGCCTTCATCTGTCCAAATATTCCAAAGAAAACCTGAGGTCCCAATAAGATTATTTTTGAATGCCAGTTGGATTTGATTCCTGTGATCAGGTTCCCGGCGAACCCAGGCTAAATCCCAATCGTCGCCAAATTTATCCTTAAAGATAAGCTTTTCATAACCAGTCTGAGATTGAACCGGGCCTTCCATATACATAGGATATACGCCGCCAATATCCTCATCAGCATCCGCATAAATGGTTACATTCTCAGTAGTCCATTCATCGTCAGGAGGCAATCCAGCTGCAAGAAGAAAATCACCTCTCCCATTATGGTCAATATCTAGCTCAACCGAATAATAAATATCACCTTCATCAGGCAAATTACCGATCAGGATAATTGTGATATAAACCCAGGTTTCCGTCATCACCAGGTTTACCTGATAGATATCCAAATAATTTCGGTATTGCATTGTCCTGGAGGTAAACGGTCTCTCAAGTCTGCCCCAGGCATAATTATCTCCCAGGGTTGTTTTATTTTTTGCCGAATCAACCGATACCATATCTATAATATACATATGTACAGTTGGGGGTGAACCGGGCTTTAATCTGAATATCGGTTTGGGCGTTGGAGATGCTGGTGGCGTCTCGGTGAACTCAAGTGTAGGAGATGCCTCTGGAGTTTCTGTTTCAATTTTTTTAGCTGCATCTGTCTCTCTTGCATTGTCAATGCTAATAATAAATGCCTCTTTGGTCAGTGTGGCGGGTACCCCAGCCCGCACCTGATCACTATATGCATCTATCGATTGGTCTGATCCGGAACAAGAAGAGAGAATACCCGCCATTAAGATAAATAGAATAGGAACGACGAAAGCTCTGTGATTTATCATAATTGCTCGCAATTTACAGGATTATACTAATCTGGTATTGAGTGTATACGATTGCAAATAGACTGTCAATAAATTCCAACCATGGATGGTATAGGAATGGTACACTTTGTCCATTGTGATAAACCCAACTGTCAAACCTAACTTTGTAAATACGCTCCTGGATTGGTACCAAAAAAAAGCCAGGGATCTTCCCTGGCGGAATACAAAGGACCCTTACAGGATCTGGGTATCTGAGATTATGCTGCAACAAACCCGGGTTGAATCAGTAATTCCCTATTACACCCGCTGGTTGAATTCTTTTCCGACCATACAATCCCTGGCAGAGGCGGATCAGGATGAAATTTTGAAGCACTGGGAAGGTTTGGGATATTACAGCAGGGCTCTCAATTTGCATAAAGCAGCCCGGGTGGTTATCTCAGAATTTGGAGGATATTTACCTGACAATCCCAACAAACTTCAATCCTTACCAGGAATTGGCCGTTATACAGCCGGGGCTATATCCTCGATAGCATTTAATATTCCAGCGCCAATAGTGGACGGCAATATTCGCCGGCTCTTTACCCGCTATTTTAATATTAACACCCCCATTCATATTTCAAAAACTGAAAAAACATTATGGCAAATCGCGGAAGATTTAATACCTGCTCAACAACCTGGAAATTTTAACCAGGCTTTGATGGAGTTGGGATCCTTAGTTTGCAAACCAAAAAATCCAGATTGTTTAAATTGTCCCCTCAAGTCAGACTGTCAGGCCAATATTCATAATCTACAGGCATCCCTGCCAGTCCGAAAAGCAAAAGCACCTCTTCCCCATTTACAAGTAACAGCTGCGGTCATCCAGAAAAATGAAAAATTTCTGTTAGCAAAAAGGCCGCCTGAGGGATTATTGGGCGGCATGTGGGAATTTCCTGGAGGAAAACAAGAACCCCGGGAAACTCTTCCTCAAACATTAATAAGGGAAATTCAGGAAGAATTGGGCGTAAAAATTATTGTTGGAAACTTAATTGGTGAGTACTTGCATGCCTATACGCATTATAAAATTTCTCTGTTTGCCTTTAGCTGCCAACTGGTTACCGATCAGCTCCAACTTAACTTTCATACGGATATCGCCTGGGTTCCCCTGTCCGATCTAAAAAACTATCCCATGGGGAAGCTAGATCGATTGATTTCCAGTCGCCTGATCAAAACTTCCCATTAATACCAAACGCAAAACAAGTTCTGTCAATCTTCCCCTCCTAGATAACTTACTTCATTACTAGTAAGAATATCCTGGCTGGTTATGATTTCAATGAGTCCCACCCCTGCAAAGTTATTTGAATTATTCCCGCCGCCAAGATATTAGGAGTGTTAAACGAATGCTAAAATTCAATTTCCTGCTAAATTTAACCCCTTAAATTTATATTGGGATTTTGTGAAAACCATATTAAGTTTGATTTAGAGGGGAAATCCTCCCAAACCTTGTCAAAGAGCTAAAAATGTAATCTAAAAATAGCGTAACACTATTGGGAAACCAGTGTTATAGGTTGCATGGTTCAGGTGAAAAACTTGAGGAAACAAGCAATTTATGACTAATTTTAATGGTTCCCTTGAACAGTTGCGGAATGATGCCCTGCTTGGCGGCGGGGATGTTCGCATTCAAAAACAGCATCAAAAAGGGAAACAGACAGCGCGTGAAAGGATTGCTGACTTACTCGATCCCGGGACATTCCTGGAAATCGGCCTTTTTGCTGCTCCTGAGATCGATCCATCATCCAATGGACAACCCTCCAACTTTGGTGATGGTGTGATTACCGGCAAAGGAATGATTGATGGCAGGCCAGTTTATCTATTCGCCCAGGATTTTACAGTCAAGGGCGGATCTGTCGGTAAAGTTCACGGCAAGAAGATCGCAAAATTAATGGACCTGGCGATTCAAAATGGCGCTCCTCTCCTGGGTTTAAATGATTCTGGCGGTGCCCGCATTCAAGAAGGCGTAAACTCTTTAGCAGCATATGGGGAGATATTCTTCCGCAACGTCAGCGCTTCCGGGGTTATCCCGCAAATATCGATTATATTGGGTCCCTGCGCAGGGGGTGCTGTGTACTCACCGGCAATCACAGATTTTGTGTTCATGGTAGAAGGAACATCCCAGATGTTCATCACCGGACCGGAAGTGATTAAAGAAGTTACCCAGGAAGAAATCGACCTCGAATCACTCGGGGGCGCAAATATACACCTCAATGAAAGCGGAGTTGTTCATTTTAAAGCACCTGATGAAAAAACAGTATTTAACCAGGTACATAGATTATTAAGCTACCTCCCGGGCAACAACCTGGCAGCTCCTCCCCCCATTCAATCAATTGATGATCCTGAAAGATTGACCTCTGCTTTGGCAGACATTGTCCCTCAACAAGCTGACGAACCCTACGATATCCATCAAGTCGTGGAGATCCTGGTTGATGATGGTGATTTTTTTGAAGTTCAAGAAGAATATGCCATGAATCTCGTGATTGGATTTGCCAGGATGGATGGACAGGTGGTTGGTATTGTCGCCAATCAGCCCGATCATCTTGCGGGAGTAATAAACATCAATGCTTCCGACAAGGGAGCCAGATTCATCCGGTTTTGTGACAATTTTCATATTCCAATCATCACCCTGGTGGATACTCCCGGGTTCTTGCCAGGAATTGAACAAGAGCACCAAGGCATAATCCGGCATGGTGCAAAAATGATTTATGCCTATGCCGAAGCAACTGTACCAAAAATAACCTTGATCCTTCGAAAGGCGTATGGGGGTGCTTATATAGTGATGGGTTCAAAACATCTGGCAAGCGATCAAAATTTTGCCTGGCCAAATGCTGAAATTGCCGTTATGGGTCCCCAGGGAGCGGTAAAAATACTTCATCGCAAAGAATTAAATAGTGCTGAAGACCCAAAAGAGCTGCAAGACCAACTTTCCCGGGAATACAAGGAGAAGTTAGCTTCTCCCTTCTTAGCGGCGGGAGAGGGCCACCTGGACGATATTATCCTGCCCTCAGAATCAAGAGTCAGAATTATCCAGGCTTTGGAAACATTTAAAGATAAGCGAGTTATCACGCCGAATAGAAAACACGGAAATATTCCTTTATAAATAGGTTTTTGTTATGAAATTACTTGTAGCCAATCGAGGAGAAATAGCCATCAGGATTATGCGTACTTGCCGGGAATTAGGCATAGCTACTGTAGCTGTTTATTCAAAAACCGATCAAAATGCCCTTCATACACGCTATGCAGACGAAGCTGTTTATATCGGACCCACAAAAGCTACTGAAAGCTATTTGAACATCCCGGTAATCCTTGAGGCAGCCGAGAAAATTGGCGCAACTGCGATTCACCCCGGATATGGATTTTTATCTGAAAACCCGGATTTCGGACAAGCTGTGGAAGATGCAGGCATAATTTTTATCGGACCCAGGCCTGAATTAATGGCCACGTTTGGCGATAAACTCTCTGCCAGACGAGCTGCCCGAAAAGCGGGTTTACTGGTGCTGCCCGGTCCAGATCAACCCCTGGAGGAAAACCAATCCTTGCAAAAACTAAACCGGGAGCTTTCCTTTCCTGTCCTGGTTAAAGCCGCTGCTGGCGGTGGTGGAAAAGGAATTCGTTTAGCCCGGTCAGAAAGCGAATTGTCCGAAGTTGTGGATCTCGCCCGGGATGAAGCCATGGCTGCCTTTGGGGATGGAACGATCTATCTGGAACCCCTGGTGCAAAAAGCCCGGCATATTGAGGTCCAAATTCTTGGAGATGGAAAAGGTAAAGTGCTCAATTTTGGAGAGCGTGAGTGCTCTATCCAAAGACGGCATCAAAAATTAATTGAAGAAGCTCCCGCGCCAAACTTATCAGATTCAGAGAGAGCCTGCATCACTGAATCCGCCTGTAATTTAGGACGGATGCTGAAATACCGCAGCCTGGGTACGGTTGAATTCTTAATGGATGAAAATAAACAATTCTATTTCATCGAAGTCAATCCCAGAATCCAGGTGGAACATCCGGTAACTGAAATGGTGACAGGGTTTGACCTGGTTAGAGAACAAATATTACTCGCGATGACTGGAGAACTCAAAATAAATCAATCTGACATTCATCTCCGGGGAGCAGCTATTGAAGCCAGAGTATTGGCAGAAGATCCTGATGAAAATTTCCTTCCCACCGGTGGCAACATCTCTTATTTAAAAGAACCGGGTGGACCCGGTATCCGGGTTGACAGCGCTCTTTATCAAGGCATGACTATGACTGCCGATTATGATTCTCTAGTTTCCAAGGTAATTGCCTGGGGAACTGATCGCCAATCTTGCATTGAACGATTAAGAAGGGGATTAAAGGAATACCAGATAGGCGGGTTGAAAACTGATTTGGCTTTTCTGACCCAGATCCTTGAATCCCATCCGTACAAAATCGGCAAAGTAACAACCTCATTTTTGGATGATTTTACTCCAGAAGATGTTGTACCAGAAGAATCGCTGACCAGGGATGCTGCCATTGCCGCCGCGCTTCACATTCATCAAAAAAGAAATCATGGCAGCAAAATCAAAAAACAAGCTGAAAATCTCTGGCGGCAAACTGCCTGGCGAGAGCAAATATCCCCCCGATATTAATTTGGCTGAGAGGACAATATGACAGATTATAGAGTTAGTGTAGCTGATCGAACTTATGATGTAAGTATCCAAAATGACTGCCTTGTTGTTAATGGAGATCATGTAGCTTTTAACATGGAATCCCTTAATGGAAATGGCTTGCATATCCTCAGGCAGCCTACTCGAAACACAGAGGCCTATCTGGAACCCAATCGGGGAGGCCTTTATGATATCCAGATTGACGGCACACACCTGAGCGCAGAGGTGGTTATGGGTTTTCAATCCTCCAGGAAAACCTCCAGCCCAGATACGGGAAAAGTACTTTCCCCCATGCCAGGATTAATTGTTGAATATCTGGTTAAAAAAGGGGATTCGGTAATTAAAGGGGACACTTTATTAGTCCAGGAAGCGATGAAAATGCAAATGAAATTACGAGCACCATGCTCCGGAACTATCACAGGTGTATTTTCCTCTGCGGGTTCACAGGTATCCAAAGGTTTACATTTAGTTTCAATTGAACCGGGTATTTAAATTATTTATTATTTTCTATTTATTTTATTGCAGTGAGGTCTAAAATGAATTATACAGATAGTCTTCTTCCTCGAAAATCAGTTTCCAACCAGGTAATTAATGCGGCCCTGGTATTGGGTGCATCCTGGTTGATTGCTATTAGCGCCCAAATTTCTTTTCATATTCCGTTTAGTCCGGTTCCAGTCACCGGGCAGACCCTTATTATCCTTCTGTCCGGCATTATTCTCGGTAAAACCCGGGGTGTAGCTGCAGTTGGTTTATACCTGCTGCAAGGCGCTGCTGGGTTACCTTTTTTTGCCGGAGGGAAATCAGGTCTGGCTGCTTTAGCTGGGCCCACCGGAGGCTACCTGTTTGGTTTCCTGGCTGGGGTTTACGTTGTTGGTTTGTTGTCAGAACTCAGGCACAATCGGTCAATTTTCCAGGCGGCTACCGCGTTAATAGTTGGAAATATCGTTATATACATTTTCGGCCTGGTCTGGTTAGCACAGTTTGTGGGAGAGTTCCAGGCCCTAAGCTTAGGCCTTTATCCGTTTCTAGTTGGAGATCTTATAAAAATCCTCTCAGGATTGATGATTGTTGGTGGCAGTGATACCTTGATTTCCCGATTTAATTCCAGGGGAATCAACACAAATATGTGACCAACTCCCGGGATAACTCCCAAGGAGTTCAAAACACAATGAGTAAAAATTTATTACAAAAAACACCCATAGCCATCATTGGGCAGGCAGCTATCTTTGCAAAATCTGCCACATTGACTGAGTATTGGGACAATATCCTCAATAAAATTGACGGGATTACAGAAGTACCTCCTTCACGTTGGAATCCGGATGATTATTATGATCCTGATCCCAAGGCAGAAGACAAAACCTACTGCAAAATGGGGGGATTTATCCCGGACATTGATTTTAATCCCCTTGAGTTTGGCTTACCCCCCAACTTGCTTGAGGTAACCGATTCTTCTCAGTTATTGGGATTAATTGTTGCCAGGGATGCAATGGAAGATGCTGGCTACGGTATGGACAAAGATTTCAATCGGGAAAATACCGGCGTTGTCCTGGGAGTAGCTGGTGGTTCAAAATTAATTACAGATTTAAGCGCCAGACTGCAATATCCAATCTGGCAGAAAGTCCTGGAAAGCAGCGGCATATCACCCGAAGATACCGGGGTCATCATTGATAAAATCAAATTGGCGTACGCCCCCTGGAATGAAAATTCTTTCCCGGGTTTATTAGGGAATGTGATTGCCGGACGGATTGCTAACCGCCTGGATTTAGGCGGGATGAATAGTGTTGTTGATGCTGCTTGTGCCAGCAGTCTTGCCGCTGTAAAAACAGCGGTGAGCGAACTGATTGAAGGCCACGCAGACATGATGATCACTGGTGGGGTTGATGCAGACAATTCTCCCTTCACTTTTCTCTGTTTCAGCAAAACACCTGCTTTTTCTCCCTCCCAGAAAATTCGTCCATTTGATCAGGAATCGGATGGCATGTTAATAGGGGAAGGTTTGGGCATGGTGGTTTTAAAACGACTGGAAGATGCCGAGCGAGATGGGGATCAAATCTATGCAATAATCAGGGGCATTGGCAGTTCCAGCGATGGAAAATTCAAAAGCATTTATGCCCCCCGGCCCTCAGGCCAATCTCTGGCAATTAATAGAGCTTACCAGGAAGCTGGTTTTCCTCCTCAAACCATCGGTCTGGTGGAAGCTCACGGCACTGGTACTAAAGCAGGTGATCCAGCAGAGTTTAAAGGGCTTAAGGCAGTTTTTGGCAATCCTAATGGGCAAAAACAATCCATCGCAATTGGATCTGTAAAATCACAGATTGGTCATACCAAGGCTGCAGCAGGCGCTGCTGGATTAATTAAAACAGCGCTCTCCCTGTACCATAAGGTTCTACCTCCAACCCTGAACGTCAGCCAACCTTCCAAAACTCTTGGTATTGAAGATTCACATTTTTACGTCAATACCGAGACTCGTCCCTGGTTTACAGGAGGGGAAAATCATTCCCGGAGAGCCGCAATTAGCGCATTTGGTTTTGGTGGTACGAATTTCCATGTTGTCCTGGAAGAATATCAATCGGAAAAACAAACTTTCCACAGGTTGCAGACCGTATCTCAACCCATCCTGATCCACTCCGACTCTGTAGAAAAATTAATCTCTTCGATTAAAGAAGCAATCGCTGATTTGGATGGAGAGGGTGCAGGCACAGCTTATCAATCACTGATTAATCATTCGAAATCCTCCCTTCCTCCACAGGATCATCCTCGATTAGGATTTGTGGCTGATTCTATCGAGGAAACAAAAAAATTCCTGAATGATGCGTTAAAGCTGCTTGAAAAACAACCGGATGCAGAAAAATGGGATCATCCTCGGGGAATAACTTATCGAGCAAAAGGAATTACTCCGGAAGATAAAATTGTTGCTTTATTCCCAGGCCAGGGATCGCAATATTTAAATATGGCGAGAGAATTGACCATTAATTTTCCTCCTGTTTTGGATGCTTTTGAATCCATGGATGAACTATTTTTACAGGAAGGTCAAATCCCGCTCTCACAGATAGTTTACCCACGGCCGGAATTTTCTGAGGATGCCCAACAACAGCAACAACTAGCTTTAAGGGAAACAGATTATGCCCAGGCAGGAATCGGGATTGTCAGCTACGGGATATTTAAAATTCTCCAGGAGGCTGGATTTAAGCCGGACATGGCAGCCGGACACAGTTTTGGCGAACTTAGCGCTCTTTGGGCAGGCGGCGCTCTGACAGACGAAGCATTTTTACGTCTGGTAAAAGCCAGGGGCAAAGCCATGAGTCCACCGGATGAAAAAGATTTTGACGCAGGGACCATGGCAGCAGTTAAAGGCCCCTTCGCGGAAATTCAACAAGCCATCGAACCATTGGAAAATGTGGTTATTGCCAACGAAAATTCACCATCACAATTTGTTTTGGCAGGACCCCGGGATGCAATAAATGAAGCAGATAAATTATTATCAGATCTGGGTTTTAAAGTCACACAGCTGCCAGTTTCTGCGGCTTTTCATACCCCTCTGGTAGAGCACGCCTCTAAACCATTTTCTGAGGCTGTCAGCCAGGAAGATTTAAAACCGACCAATATCCCTGTTTATTCCAATACAACAGGGAATCCCTATCCTGAAAATTGCAACAAAGGAAAGGAGATTCTGTCCAGTCATATTCTTCATCCAGTGATTTTCAAAACCCAAATTGAAGAGATCTACAAAAATGGCGGGCGGATATTTGTTGAAATAGGCCCCAGACAAATCCTTGGCAACCTGGTGAAAGATATCCTGGATGGGAAACCGCACGATACAGTTTCTGTTAATCCCAGTCGGGACAAATCAAGTGATCGTCAAATGCGAGAAGCGGCAGTTACTTTGCAAGTGCTGGGTTTGCCGATCAAAGATTTAGACCCCTACCAATTAAAACCAATTTTGAACTAGACCTGCAACACATAATGAAGAAAGGATAAAATTATGGCAAATTTTCAAGTACCCCTGAACGGCAGTAATGTTATCAGCTCGGAACGCCGTCAAGCCTTCCAGCATGCTCTGGCCGATAACCACCAGATTAATTGTGGAAACAACCAGAAACTGACTTCCACTGAAAACAAGGACCATGTCAGCGAAAAAGCTGTGAAGTTATCAGCAAATCAATCGTTTAAACAAACATCCAGCGGGATTGAAGCTGCAAGTTCACAAATCAGCTTATCCACCCTGGATCATGCCCTGGAACATACCTATGCTCATCAGTCCAGAACCATGGAAATACATCAGCAATATCTCGCTCAGCAAGGAGATTATATCCAGCTGATTACAACAGTCCTGGATCAGCAAGGCAAAACGCTTGAAAACAAAAACGGCTCGGGCACTCCTGATAAACTTGAAAATTTCCAAAAAACACTGGATAGTTTCCACTCTATCCGGGAACAGGGTTTAAAGGTCCATCAGGAATTTTTAACACAGCAGGCGAAATTTTCTGAGCGTTATCTAAACGCGCTCGAAAATGGACACCTTCAGAATGGGAATGAATTAATCGCCTCACCAAAAACATCCCAGCCAGCTCAAACGACAGAGTGGGTTGTTAAACGACCGCCGATTGTTCTCGATGAGCAAGCTCCAGAACCTGGGAAGCCAACCCCCCCTTCCTCAAACGAGCCAACCACACAAATTGATTCCATTCCGGTTAATGCGGGTACTCATACGATTTCCACAGAAGTCTTATCTGAGGCATTATTAAGAATCGTAGGAGAAAAAACTGGCTATCCGCCAGAAATGCTTGAACTAGGGATGGATCTAGAAGCAGATCTGGGGATCGACTCAATCAAAAGAGTAGAAATTTTAAGCTCGCTTGAGGATGAGTTTCCCTCCCTGCCTCCTGCGGACACTGAAGTTCTGGCTCAAACCAGAACGTTAAAAGAAATTGTTGATTATATGAACAGGGAAGCCAGTCAGGATGCACCCGAAATAAATCCTGCAGCTGAGACTCCATTAATCAATGAACCAGATTCGAATCCAGCGGTTCAGCCGGAAATATCCTCCAACTCAAATAGCAATCCTGCACATTCCGTCGCAGACCTTACCGAAATACTTCTGGAGATTGTTGCTGAAAAAACAGGTTATCCAGCTGAAATGCTGGAAGCCGAAATGGATATGGAAGCAGACCTGGGCATAGATTCAATAAAACGGGTTGAAATCCTTGGAACTATGGAAGAGCGTGTTCCCGGTTTGCCAGCGGTCCAGGCCGAACTTCTGGCTGAATTAAGAACCCTTGGTCAAATTGTGGAATTGATGAGCAAAAATCAATCTGCGGCCAGCGAAACAGGTCCAGAACAATCCGATTCCAAAAAAAAAGTTGAGCGCCCAGTTCTGAATAAGACTTCGGTAAAGCTGGTCTCCCTGCCAGGGCCGGATCAACTTGAAATCCCGATCTCCAAAGATCGGCCGCTCATTGTCACCGATGAAGGATCAGAGTTTACAACAGAGGTAACCAGGTCTCTTAATAATCAGGGCTGGAAAGTAATCCTGTGGCGTTTTCCATCAACTCTGTTAACAACCGAAGACCAAGATATTTCTCCTGAAATTTCTATTGTTCAGCAGACTGAGCTGGGGAAAAACGCCATTGAATCAACCCTTAACACATTTAAAGAAGAGCATGGCTCTGCAATTGGTTTGATTCATCTCCATCCACGACCATCCGGTGAGAACTTGTTTTCAGATCGCGAGAATCAGATAGTCAAACAGATATTCCTGTTGGCTGGTTCCCTAAAAACTGACCTTACTAATTCAGAATCATCCAGCAGATCTTTCTTTCTATCTGTGACCAGGATCGATGGCCAATTGGGAATGAATAATAATCAATCCTTCCAGGAAGGAAGCGGGCTAACCGGCCTGGTTAAAACATTAAGTTGGGAATGGCCTGATGTATTTTGCCGATCTGTAGATTTCAGCCCTGCATTGTCGGTTGAAGATCAAAGCAAATTTCTTCTGCAAGAAATGCTTGATCCAAATTTAAACCTGAAGGAAGTAGGGATAAGTTCGGACTTAAGGGTCACTATTGATCGGGATGGCAGTTAACGCTTATGAACAAAATACAATTCATTCCGCCATCATCAGACTCTCATTTTCTGGTCAGCGGCGGTGGAAAAGGTATCACAGCAGAAAATGCAATTGCATTAGCCAAAGCTTTTCACGCCAGCTTCACTTTAATTGGTCGATCAGCTTTATTGGATGAAGAGTCACCCTGGGCAGCAAACCTGACTGAAGAAGCCGAATTAAAAAAATCAGCTCTCGGTCATTTTCAGGACCAGGGGGTCAAGCTAACCCCAAAAGATATGGGGCGGGAAGTAAACAAGGTTCTATCTAGCAGAGAAATTCACAGTACCTTGGACCGGATTCACCAGGCCGGTGGCACTGCCCGTTATATCCAGGTCGATATCACTGACCTGGAAAAATTGGAGAATAAAATTTCGGATTTGATTCCCGGGATTAATGGGATTCTCCACGGCGCTGGCGTCTTGGCAGATAAATTTATAGAAGATAAACAGGAGGCTGATTTTGATCTTGTTTATGGTGTAAAAGTTGGTGGTTTAAAAAATCTTCTCCAATTAATACCCCCTGAGCAACTTGATTATTTGGTGTTATTCTCTTCTGTTGCTGGTTATTACGGCAATGCCGGCCAGGCAGATTACAGCATAAGTAATGAAGTCCTCAATAAACTTGCCCATTTCCTAAAACTTACCCACCCCCAATGCCAGACTCTGTCATTGGGCTGGGGTCCCTGGGATGGCGGCATGGTAACCCCCCAATTGAAAAGAATTCTTACAAAAAAGAATATCCCTTTGATTTCTGTGGCGGAAGGAACAGGGATACTTGTTGATTTGCTCTCCTCTCAGCAAGAAAATCCTCAATATGTAATTGGGAACCCAATGCCCTTCCCTTCCCGAACTATCCAGGAAGAATTAAAACAATACCGCTTATCAAGGAATCTTCTCTTGCAGTTTAATCCTTTTCTGGTTGATCATGTCATTGGCGGAAAAGCAGTCCTGCCAACAGTTTGTGCCGTTGCCTGGTTCATCACATCCTGTGAAGGTCTTTATCCCGGTTATCAATTTTTTGCAGCCCGCAATTATCAGGTATTTAAAGGCATTGTCTTCGAGAACGGCGCGCCAGAAGATTTCCTCCTGGAATTAAATGAAATCGAGAAAAATTCTGAATCCGTGGTATTTGAAGGCAAAATCAGCAGCGAAACCCCGGACGGCAAGCTCAGGTATCATTACCAGGCCCAGGTTGAGTTAAGAAAAATAATCCCGGCCAGACCCATGATTGATAAGTTCAATTTGTCTAAAGATAACTCTCTATCAGGCCAATCACTTTACGAATCAAAGGTCCTTTTTCATGGACCTAGATTCCAGGGTGTTCGGGAGGTATTAAATATTTCACCTTCTGGTTTGACCACTGAATGCAATCTTGACCCATTCAATTTTCAAGACATGGGTCAATTTCCTGTTAATACCTTTAATCCTTACCTGGCGGATATTCATCTACAG
>CAXMRF010000038.1:0-18863 GCA_964195965.1 uncultured Nitrosomonadaceae bacterium | reverse complement strand
CAACATCAGATGTGGCTTACTCTATTGTCGTTAGTATTTTTGTCAGAATGGCTCACAAACCAGCGGATGACGAACACCCTTATGGTCACAGCCAGCTTGAAAGCATCGGCGCAGTGGTGGTCGGCTCATTTGTCATCACCACTGCCATAGCAATCTTCTGGAATACAATCAACACCATTTATGACTTTGTCAAAGGGACGGGGATCTATCACGGTGCTTCGTCTGCAGCATTATGGATTGCCCTTTTTACAATCCTGGCAAAAATAACCTTAACAATTTACTCACAAAGGATTGGAAAACAGACTAGAAACGCATCAATCCTGGCCCTCGCTTACGATCACCGAAATGATGTATATTCAGCTGTGGCAGTCATGATCGGCATAATATTTGGGCAGATGGGATTCTATTGGGTTGACCCCTTTGCAGGAGCTGTAGTTTCCCTGGTAATACTGCGGACAGGTATCGAAATTTTACGCGAGTCTACCGCAGACTTAATGGATACTGTCCCTGGACAGACCTTAAAGTTAGAAATTGAAGAAATATTGGCGCCCAATCAAAAAATAGATGCCATCGACGAGGTCCATGCTCACCGCTTTGGACCTTATCTAACGATTAACATCACAGTTTGTATTGATGGCAATATTAAAGTTGTCGAAGGAGATAAAATTGCCACATGGGTGGAGGAAACAATCATGGAGAATATTAGCTCAGTCCGATATGTGCATGTCCATTACCATCCAACGGTTATTGATTAGAATCATTTCCTGAAGTTAATCATTTTTGATGATAGGTATGCTGGTATAAAATATGACTACACTAATTTAGTCGGATTGTAGATTCCATTCATTGCTCCCATTATCAGAGCCGCTCTTCAACTCAGAAGTGTGGCTTTATTGTTCATTCACGTATTCAGCTAATAGTAATTCCACTGAGTTGAAATCAGACGCCACTTCAAAAATCCCCCTGTTTACCCCCATTTAGAGGCTGTATACTGATCCGGTAACTTCACCTCTCGAAACGGATCAGTCGTCGTATACGGGGGTAATTATTTCTCCTCTGTGAATAGGGTATCGTTTAAAAATGTGTCTACTTTCTCCATAAAATCAGGATGGTTATGGCAATTGCTGTGGCCCTTGCCGGTAACGACCCATAAGCGAGTTTTTGTGGGATCACCAGCCTCTGCGAGCGTCTGCCCATGTACAAGAGGGACGGTTTCATCCTCATCACCGTGAATGAGCAGAATTGCAGCATTTGTCTTAGTGATGTTTTTTACAGGCGCTATTTTGTCGAAATCCAACCTGAAGCGAAACTTCATGTACCCCAGTATAATAGCAGCAAAAAAATCAGGAATGTGGCGCTTTTGGAATTCACGTTTCATCAATGCCACCGGGTGGGAAAGTGCCCCGATGGTGATAACGCTTTTGATGCGGTTGTCCCAGCCAGCCGCGTTGATGGCAGCTCCTCCGCCAATGGATAGTCCCAGGATGCCGATGCTGTTTGAGGAGATCAAATCGCTTTCGACGAGGAAATCCAATCCGGCAAGGATGTCTTCCGAAAATGTTCCCACAGTAGTGTGTTTTTCAGGTGAACTACTGCCGTGATTGCGTGCGTCAAAAGCCAGCAGGTTATAACCCAGCGGATGTAATTTTTGAATAAATGGCATCATTCGACTCAGGTTGCGTCCCCACCCGTGGACCAAGATTAATGTCGGTGCGTCTGGCGAGGCAGGTATCCACCAGCCGTATAGTTGAGCGTTATTAACGGAAGGAATAGAAATTTCTTCAAATTGTATTTTGAATTTTCTTGGCGTAATTCGGTGTAGCTTTATCTCATATTGATACATTTTTTCAACGAGTTGATCCATGGAGAAAATTAATAGAATGAGAACAATTAATATCCATAAAACTGTCATGGCTTAATCCTGTTAATGTTATTTGTATAATAAAGTAAGCAGTGCACGAGAGATTGGTAAATCATCCAGATTTGACGTTCCCCCAAGATTTGTACCACTCTATATGTTAGTGCAGGTTGATAAAATTGGGTAGCGGGAACCATTACGTTATTCTACGCCCTTTATTAAATTACGGGTATTCAACTTCAAACGATGTTGATCACTGCCCAAGAGATCCAGCCAGAATACCCCCCCCTACTAGATATAGTGCTTGACGCTAAGCGTAATACACTATATAATACCAACATGATCAGGTCGTTCAAAGACAAAGAGACCGAAAAGGTTTTCTCTCGCCTTCTTTCACGAAAGCTGCCTCAATCCATACATCAAACAGCTTATCGAAAACTGAGAATGATCAACAACTCAATCGACCTTGATGATTTGCGGATTCCTCCAGCCAACCGATTGGAAAAGCTTAAGGGAGACAGAGAAAGACAGCATAGTATCAGAATCAATAAACAGTGGAGAATTTGCTTTGAATGGACGGATGGCGATGCCTATAATGTAGAGATAACTGATTATCACTAGAAGGTAAGGTACATAATGACTAAGAAAAAGCTACAACCAGTCCATCCCGGGGAAGTATTACTGGAAGAATTTCTAAAACCAATGAATCTAAGCCAGAACCGGCTAGCTATCAACATTGGTGTTGATACCGGGCGCATCAATGAAATAGTATTGGGCAAACGGCGTGTTACAGCAGATACATCTTTGAGGCTGTCTCGTTTCTTCGGCAATTCCGCTCAGTTTTGGATGGGGTTGCAGAGCGATTATGACCTGGATGTCGCTGAAGATGAGTTGGGTGACCGCCTGGAACAAGAGGTTCGGTCTTATTCTCTTGCATAACTTGGCCCCAAACTACTCCCCCCCTCAACCGACCAATTCGTCTACCCAGCTTTATTTTCAACAACACCGCTAACTAATATCTAGCTAACAATATCTAATGAAAATCATCGCCATTAGCGACACTCACGGCCTGCAATGGCCGTTGAATATCCCAGACGGAGATGTCCTTGTCCACGCCGGCGACCTCTGCAATCACGGAACACTGGAAGAGGTCATTGATTTCAATAACTTTCTTAGCACCCTCCCCCATCCCCACAAGATCGTCATCGCCGGCAACCATGATTTCTGTTTTGAGAGAGACAGAGAAGCCTGCGAGGAGATCCTGACCAACTGCATCTATCTCCAGGACCAGGAAGTTACTATTGACGGGGTGAGATTCTACGGCAGCCCCTGGCAGCCCTGGTTCTACGATTGGGCTTTCAACCTGGAGCGAGGCCCCGAAATCCGGGCCAAGTGGGATCAGATCCCGGAGGATACGAATGTGCTGATAACCCACGGCCCACCTTTTGGCATAGGAGATCTGACAGCGCGCGGTGATAAAGCCGGCTGCCAGGATTTGCTTGAAGTGGTGGAAAAGATCAAGCCGGCTTTACATATCTTCGGTCATATTCATGAAGGTTACGGGGTAACTTCAAATGATGCGTCCACCTTTATCAATGCCAGCAGCTGTGATCAGCTGTATCAACCGGTGAATCCGCCCATGATAAATAAGTATAATAAATAGCAAGATAAAATGATTACTACTATTGCTTTTGATACTACATTATGATACTATGGCCTAAGCAAAAAACACACCAAAATCCTGGAAGTAATATTTTCGGATCCAATCCGGGCAAATATTCACTGGAGTGACATTGAAAGGTTGTTCATTGCTTTAGGAGCAGAGTGTTCCGAGGGTCGTGGTTCTCGATTACGTGTTGCTCTCAATGATGTTCGAGCTGTTTTCCACCGACCCCACCCCCAAAAAGAGGCTTCTAAGCCCACAGTAAAATCAGTAAGAAGGTTTTTAGAAGAAGCTGGAGTATGGCAATGATTGAATATAAAGGTTATTTAGCCAAAATTGACGTTGATGAAGATGCCAGATTATTTCACGGCGAAGTAATTAATCTTCGCGATGTAATTACTTTCGAGGCTGATTGCATGGACGATCTCCTGCAGGCTTTTCATGACTCTGTAGATGATTATTTGGAATTTTGCGAAGAGAGAGGAGAAGATCCCGAAAAACCTTTTTCAGGAAAGTTTCTCCTCCGACTGGACAAAGAACTGCACCGGAAAATCTATCTTAGAGCTCAACTGGAAGACAAGAGTATCAACTCCTGGGTTTCTGACGCACTGAGTTCTGTTGTTACTCATAGCAATGAAGGCGCAACGCCTTAACTGTTTATTTTCCACGTCTAAACAATTCATTCAGGTCAAACCTCACTATTAAGATTGTTTTTATTCATAGTGTTATCTTTTCATTAATTGTTTCATTCTCAGTAAAAACAATTTACCAGTCACCCACAAAATCCCCCTGGCGGCATCTCAGGACCTGGGAGATAATCAAATCAGGATCATTAAAAATGATTGAGGAAGAATCCATGACTGAAAATCACGTTTTTCATTACACGGTAAGGGAGCTGATTGAGATCCTAAATTCTTTCCCACCAGAAACCCCCGTTCTCACCAGTGGGTATGAAAACGGTTTCGAGAATATCCAGCAGCCGGCTCTCAGGGAACTGGTGCACAAACCGGACAATCCCTATTATGACGGTGAGTTTCAGCTGGCAGGAGATGGCGAGAGCGACAGCGTGCTGGTTCAGGCATTGCTGCTGCCCAGGCTTGAGAGAGACTAACATCAAACCAACGGGTTTATAGTAATGGAATTAGCGCCTAGCAATCAAAGGAATTGAAATGAAGGCAAAAAAGACCAATATCTCGTTTAGAATTGATCCAGAAACTAAGAAAGGGGCCGAAAGAGTTTTTAAGAAACTGGGATTATCTACTTCCCAGGCCATAACGCTTTTTTATCAACAGGTAGTAACTCAACATGGGCTGCCCTTCCTGACATTGACTCATGACGACTTCATTACAGAAATTTGTGAGGATGACGAGGACCAAAGCGGTATGAAAACGTTTGATACCATAGAAGAACTGTTGGAAGACCTGGAGTCTGATGACTAAACGAAAAACGTTTTTGAATATTATCTATCCCCTTTCCTAACAAATAACCCTGAGATAATTACTAACTATGACCATCTTCTTCACCGCTGATACGCACTTTGGCCACAAAAACGTGATCCGCTTCTGCAATCGCCCCTACTCTTCGGCGGGCGAAATGGATAAGAAGCTGATTGAGAGCTGGAATCAATCAGTTGATCCTAACGATATCATCTATCATCTGGGAGATTTCACGCTCCTTGGAAAGAAACAGGCCAAGGATTATTTCCAGCAACTCAATGGCAGGATCCACGTCATCCCCGGTGGGCACGATCACCGCTGGATCGGGAAGGGCACCTACCATTCGTGCTCAGGTCATCCGGTTGTAATCCTACCTC
This sequence comes from uncultured Nitrosomonadaceae bacterium, assembly GCA_964195965.1. GTDB lineage: Bacteria > Chloroflexota > Anaerolineae > Anaerolineales > UBA11858 > B10-G9. The sequence goes on along the minus strand of CAXMRF010000038.1, from coordinate 13,529 downwards.
CACTGCAGACCATCAAGTTCCCCTTACGAGACTCTGACCAACCACAGCTAATTGTGTTGTGCCACTATTCCCTGCGTGTCTGGGATCGATCGCACTACGGTAGCTGGAACTTGTACGGCCACTCCCATGGAAATTTGCCCCCACTTGAAAACAGCCTGGATGTTGGCGTGGATTGCTGGGATTATCACCCTGTATCTCTGGAAGATATCAATAGAGAATTTCAAAGATCCTAATTAATTTCAACACAAATTGCTTAGCACTTACTGTAGTTATGGGGGAATTTATCCCCCATAACTACACAAACCGTAAAGTGGCTACCCATTTCCTCCATGACTATCTAATCTCCCTGATTACAGGCACTATAGATGGGGAACTATTATCAGCCTTTACCCCCCCCGGTTGAGACGTTTCAATCCAATAAAAATGTATCTTGCACAATATACGGCATTGCCGTATATTGTTAAATAAGGAAAATCGCAGAGGAAATCAAAAATGGGTGATAGGAATATTGGCTTAGAGATATTAAATGGAATAAAAGAAATTATAGTTTTCAAAGAAGGCAAAGCTGATCTCGTAACACGAGTACTAAGTGAACCTTCGCATCCGAAAGAAATCCGCGCCAGGTTAAATCTGTCACAATCAGCATTTGCCGGCTTGATGGGCGTAAGCGTGCGCACGGTCCAGGATTGGGAGCAAGACCGACGAGAGCCAAGCAGCCCGGCAAAATCACTTTTACGGATCGCAGAACAACATCCAGATGTGTTCCTTGATATAGCGTAAGGCCCAACTGCAGGTAAGCTCATCCATTCGCAGATTTACTAAGGATACTAGATGATAGTAGTGAAAGAAATTGAACAAACGTGTGTAGCGTGTCCTTCTCAGTGGGAAGGCTACACAGATGATGGCCGATGTATCTATATTCGTTATCGCTGGGGGTTACTTTCTGCGCGGATCGGTTCACCGGGTGACAAGTCCGAATTTGCTGGTGTGCGCGGTAAAGAAATACTTCGCAAGCAACTGGGAGACTCTTATCTCGGTTTCTTAGATTACGAAGATTTAGCGAAAGCCACAAGTGAAATTATTCAATTACCTTAATCTGCTTACTAATCCAGCTATCGAGCGCCCACAAATATTTTGAAAAATAAATATATCGAGATATTGGGTGTCCCTGAACAGGGATAAGGTTGTTTCACTAATAATAGTGATTTGGTAATATAATTCCTGATCTACACTACTTGCTCAATCCAGTTATTTCCACTGTCATCTTAAACCTTATTTCTCACGTAGCCCAGTTTTCAATCCTGAGGTTAGGGACACGGTTAAATTCCCTCTCATTATTGGTTACCAGTACTACACCAAGACTTAGCGCCTGAGCAGCGATCAATGTATCCAAGGATCCGATAGGCTTACCCTTGCTTTCAAGCAGGGAGCGAATTGCGCCATAAGCTATTGCAGAGGTGGTGTCAAAGGGAACAATCTCAAGAGGAAACAGAAATAGCTCAAGAGCCTTAATGTTTTTCTTTCTCTGAGTGCTTTTTTCCACTCCATACCATAACTCTGCTGCCGTGATAGAAGAAATGCCTATATCTCCCACATCGTGTTCGTTAAAACACGCAATCACCTGGGCAGGTTTTTTACGAATAGTGTAAATACAGATATTGGTGTCCAATAAATATTTCATTTGAAGGGCGTTTCTCTTTCTTGATAGGCAGGCTGACTTCTTTCTGCCATGAAATCATCCGAGAATTGTTCAAGGCTATTCTCAAGCGCTTGCCAGGGATTCTCGTGAGACATCAAGACTACCACCTTCCCCACTTGCTTAACGTAGACAAACTCACCGTCAAACTGAAATTCTTTTGGCAGCCGAACTGCCTGACTGCCACCATTCTTAAATAACTTTGCTGTTCGCACAGTTACCTCCTTCCTCACCTTAGTATATACTTTATGTATATACTACCATTGTGTAAATCTATGTCAAGTGGTTTCGCATACTCCAGTCATAGATCTAGGTATTTCCATAACATTGTGTCTTGATCCGCAATGGAATCACCTAATCTCATGTCAGACGCCAGCACTTTTTTCCTCTCTTTTTCCCCTATTTTAGAGGGCAAATCTATACTTCATATACCCGTTTAGGCATTAAAACAAGGCGGTTTTCACGTTTATTGCACCAGGATTGCACCAAAACACAAACCAAAGCAACTGGTTTGGCGGCTAGATATATTCCTTAATATTGTTTCGAGTCCACCAACGCCCACTGTATTGGTCCCATCTCGAACCTCATAGCGAGGCAGTAGAGCAATTCTTTGCCATGCTCAGATTCGAGCAGAGATGCGAATTGGAAAAGCTCTCAGAAGTCCTCAAATGAGGTTGAGATGGGTTCTTCTTTTAATAATCTGAATTTCGATATTGATGAGAAATGGATATCTGTAAAATCCGCAGCTGAGTTCAGTGGTTATAACCAGCAGTATCTTCGGCGATTGTTAAGGAATGGACACTTCAAATCGAAAAAAATTGGCCAAATATGGTTTATAGACATCTGTGAGTTCAATAATTATCTCTCCAATACTGAAGAATCAAAAGATAAGAGGTTCGGTCCACAAATAAAACACTTTACCTAATTATTAGATATTTAGGTCATTAAAAAGGGCGGAAAATTACCTGTTCTTTACCTGAGATCAAAATCAAGCCTTGGTATATAATTGATATTTATGATGTCACTATCTCAAAGAACCAAAGATGTTGGATTATATCTACTAAAGATCCTCGGACTGGCAGTCGTTTACCACCTGGCAGCCCGATTGGGCCTAAGTATGGCCTATGTTCAGGCGAATACTTCTCCTGTCTGGCCGCCTACCGGAATTTCCATTGCTGCCCTGCTTCTGTTTGGAACCAATCTCTGGCCGGGAGTCAGTCTGGGAGTGTTGCTTGGATCATTATTAACTGGTGCACCATTAAACCTTGCCCTTGGTATGATGCTCGGAAATACTTTGGAAGCTTGGGCTATAGCCTATAGTCTTAAAAAATTAGCTGCATTTCAACCTGGAATTAATCGCGTTCAGGATGTGATCAGATTATTAACAGCTGCCTTTTTTGGAACAATGATAAGCGCCACCCTGGGCACACTGACTTTAATGTTCACGGGTTCTGGAAGCTGGGAATTCTTCTCGACCATTTGGGTCACCTGGTGGATCGGTGATTTGCTGGGAGCTCTGGTTGTCGCACCAGTGCTCTTGGTTTGGATTTCTTCTCCGCCCTATATTGTTATCCGGCGTGCATATCTAGAGGGCATACTTCAGCTTACGATGCTGGGATTTATCACCTGGTATGTTTTTAGCAACCAACCTCCTGTAGGAATACTGCACCAGGCCCTCCTCTATGTGATCTTTCCATTTATGATTTGGGGAGCATTGCGATTTGGACAACGCGGCGCATCTACCGCTATTTTATTGGTTTCCGGAATTGCGATCTGGGGCACAGCCAATGGCATGGGACCCTTTGCTCTCGAATCCAAAAATGAAAGTCTGGTGCTCCTGCAGACGTTTATGGGTGTGGTTTCCCTGACCATGTTAATCCTGGCTGCAGCAACCGTTGAACGTAGCAAAGTTTCCGAATCGCTCCATCAGCGGGTGATCGATCTGGCAACCTTAAATGATTCCTCGAAAACTTTCCTGGATAATTTTGAGATCCAGAAACTGTACCAGACCATTTGCCAACTGACGGTCGACCGTATGGGGCTGGATGCGGCCTGTATCGAGATTAATACCGATCCTTCTCCGGCAGGATACCATGGGATTTCGATCAGCCAGGTATCTTCACTAAAGCTCCTCTGGGAAGAAGATAGTGGGGGCCGGTACAATAAACAGGTCAAAATCAGGACAAGTGATCAATTATCCACTGAACCTGATGTTTTTCATTCTTTTGCTGCTATCCCACTCATTTTCAGCGACGAAATTATCGGAGTATTGAAAGTTTACTCAGTCGACAGAATGTTTTTCAGCGCCGAACGGCTTTCCCTCATTCAATCCTTTGCCAATCTGGCAGCTGTAGCGATCCAGAATACCTGGCTCGTCGGAGAGATCCAATCGAGCAATAAACAACTTCATGCCCTCTCCCAGCGGCTTCTGAAAGCCCAGGAAGACGAAAGACTGCATCTTTCCCGGGAAATCCACGATGAATCCGGTCAGCTGCTGGCAGCTTTAACAGTTCAACTGGGATTGCTGGAACGGGAGACTGGTCAACATGAGGTTGTCTCCCAGAGCATGGATAATTTAAAACAAACCGCAGGAGAACTTCAGGATAAACTTCATCAATTGGCTGTTGATTTGCGGCCAGCTAGCCTTGATCATCTCGGATTGGTGACCGCAATATCACAATATATAGAAGAGTTCAGCCGCCAATATGATTTAGTTGCCGAGTTTGATGCTGTTGGAATGGAAAGACAGCGGCTCCCGGGAGAAGTAGAGACAGCCATCTACCGGATCGTCCAGGAATCACTAACCAATGTCGTCCTGCACGCGGAAGCCCAGCGAGTAGATATCCTTTTGAATCTGAGAGATGATCAAGTAATTGCAATAATAGAGGATGATGGAATTGGGTTCAGGCCCACATCCCCGACACTGGACAGCCATCTGGGATTATTTGGGATGAGAGAACGGGTAGAGATGTTAGGTGGGAAAATGGCTATTGAAAGTGCTCCTGGAAAAGGCACAACTATCAGGGTGGAGGTTCCTTATGTCGATTAATGTCATGATAGCGGACGATCATGCAATCGTCCGTTCTGGATTAAGGTCGATCCTGGAAGCAGAAAAGGACCTGAAATTGACTGGGGAGGCGACGGGTGGCTATGAAGCTATCGAATTGGTGGATCAGGCGCCTCCGGAGATCCTACTGCTGGATATCAGCATGCCGGATCTTGACGGTATCTCAGTAACCAGAAATCTGATTACCCGCTATCCGGATCTGAAGATCCTTATATTAACCATACACGAGGACAGGGCTCTTATCCAAGAAGCGATCAAATCTGGCGCTTCAGGATATATCCTAAAGAAAGCTGCCGAGGCGGATCTAATTGCCGCGATCCATACCATTCTCAAAGGGGATACCTATGTCGATCCGGTTTTGATCCGCGATTTGATCGTCGACCAATCAGAAAAAGAAAGCCATTCCTCCAAACCATTGGACAACCCATTAACACCGCGAGAAACCGAAGTCTTAAAATTGATTGTGAACGGTTATACCAATCGCCAGATTGGTGAGGAGTTGACTATTTCTGTCAGGACCGTTGATGGCCACCGGGCCAACCTTTCCGGTAAATTAGGTTTAAAGAACCGGGTTGAGCTTGTGCGATATGCCCGCGAGCAAGGACTGATCGAGTAAAATCAGGATCACAAGGTAAGACCCTCCCCGTAGTAAGTACCTATTCATCCAGGTAGTCTCTACTGATTCGGGTGCTAGTAAAAACCCCGAATTATTACGCTTATCCCCTCTCGAAAATAGATTTACTATACAAGTGAGTTCTTGGAAGAATTTGAACTCCTCTTTTTGCTGGTTAATTATTCTCTTGAGGATCGTTTTATGGCGAAATCACAACAAGTTCAGAAAAAAATACCTTTGATCTCTATGAGGGAAATTAGCAAGAAATTTCCCGCGGTACTTGCAAATAACCGGATTGATTTTGAGGTCCATTCAGCAGAGATACATGCTTTGTTAGGAGAAAATGGAGCAGGTAAAAGCACATTAATGAAGATCCTCTACGGATTTTACCGGGCAGATTCAGGGCAAATCCTGCATAATGGAACGCCAGTTACTGTCAACTCACCTCAAAATGCCAGAGACTTGAAGATCGGGATGGTATTTCAAAACCACAATTTAATCCCCGCTCTGAATGTAGCAGAGAATATCGCACTATTTTTACCTGAGTTACCTTTTATCCTCAAGAAAAAAACCATCTCCGACCACATTCTTGAGATATCTTCCGCATACAACCTGCAAGTTGACCCCGAAGCGCTGGTTTCCCAACTATCGATCGGCGAACAGCAGAAAGTAGAAATTCTGAAGCTCCTGCTCTCAGATGCACGGATCCTGATCCTTGACGAGCCTACTCGTGTATTGGCTCCTCATGAGATCGATTCCTTTTTTGAGATCTTATTTAAACTCCGAGCGGACGATTATTCGATCATTATGATCACTCATAAAATGAATGAGGTCCTAACCTGTGCGGATCGAATTACTGTGCTGCGTCAGGGTGGTGTGGCTGATTCTCTACTTCGAAAGAATGCTGATGAGGCAGGTCTTATCAGCCTCATGTTTGGAAAACAGCTGCCAAAGTTGGAGGTAGCCTCGCGGCAGATACACCGGGAAAAATTGAATCCGGTTCTCGAACTTCAAGATATAGAAACTGCTGGAGAGGGAGCGGAAACCAGTTTGCATCAGATCAATCTAAAAGTATTTCCCGGTGAGTTGGTTGGTGTTGCAGGTGTATCCGGAAACGGCCAGAAAGAATTGGGCGATCTGGTTTTGGGGATGATCAAGAGCAAATCAGGTAAGAAATTATTTCACAACAACGACTTTACCAAGCAATCTATCCAGGATCTTCGCAAGCGGGGATTGGCATTCATCCCTGAGAATCCATTGAAGATGGCAACTATTCCATATATGTCCGTTCTGGAAAATTTTGTGATCACCAGTACCTGGCGATACGGTTCCCGGACGGGAATGTCGGTGGATTGGGTTACAGCACAAGAAGATTTACTCCAAAGTTTGGAGGGATTGGGGTTTGAACTTCCTCTATCTGTTCCAGCCACAACCCTCTCGGGTGGAAATTTACAGCGATTGGTAATTATCCGGGAGTTGAGTCATGACCCGCGATTGATCGTTGCCTCTTATTTGACAAGAGGATTGGATGTTCAAAGCACTCTGGCTGCCCGGGAAGCTCTGCTGGATGCCAGAGATCATGGAGCGGGCATCTTGCTGCTCTCGGAAGACCTGGAAGAATTATTTGAGTTGAGTGATCGCATCATAGTCCTATACCAGGGCAAGATAGCAGGCGAATTTATTCCATCAGAAACGGACAGGTATGAACTAGGTCACTTGATGACAGGAACTGAGGTTGAAAATGTCTCTTAATAATAACCAATCGCGACTGCCAAAACCGGTCCTTAAGATAATCAATAATCTAGCCCGCTACTTGTTAATGGTGCTGGTTGTCTTGATCTTGTTTGGCCTGATCTTGCTGATCTCTGGAAAAGATCCCCTCCAGTCCTATAGGGATATCTTTCGGTCTACTTTTGGAAGTATCTACGGCTTCTCAGAAGTTCTGGTTGCGATGACGCCGATCCTCTTTACAGCCCTGGCAGTCGCCTTACCTTCTCGCCTGGGATTGATCAATGTGGGCGGGGAAGGTCAACTTTATATGGGTGCCGGCCTGGCTACCTGGGGTGCACTTACCTTCAGTGAGCAGCCAGCCTGGCTGCTGCTTCCTCTGATGGCCTTGTTGGGATTCCTGGGAGGAGCGTTATGGGCATTAATTCCAGGGATCTTAAAATCCCTCGGTCTTGTAAATGAAACCATCACCACTCTGCTCTTGAATTCTGTTGCTCCAAAGCTGGTAGCCTTCTTTGTATTTGGATTCTGGCACTCGCCTATGGACACCAATAAGACTCCCAATTTTGTTCCGGCGGCCAGGCTGCCAACATTCTTTGATTCCCGGGTTGATCTGAGTTTGGTACTGGCATTGATCTTATTGGTTATCTTCTGGTTCGTGATGACCAAAACCCGTTGGGGCTTGGAGATGAGGGCCATCGGAGGCAATCCCGAGGCAGCCAAACGAAGTGGAATCCCGCTCACCAGATACTGGATCCTGGTGCTGTGCATCGGTGGCGGTATAGCCGGACTCGCCGGGATGTCACAGGTTTCAGGTTATTATGGCGTGCTCTTGGTGAATTTCTCGAGAGGTTTAGGGTTTATGGGATTTCTGATCAGCTGGATGTCCTTTGGAGATCCGATCGCAATCTTGATCACGAGTTTTGTGATTTCTGTGATCTTTGCCGGGGGAAATATGCTCCAGCTAACATCGGGTATCCCATACGCGGTTATAAATATTCTGCTGGCATTAACTTTATTTGTTGTTCTGGCCCAGCCTAAATTCATGAAAAGGAAAACAGCATGAGCATTCTGGCATTACTGGGAGTTATTTCCAGTGCTATTTTCTCCGGCACTTCCCTGTTATATACAACATTAGGAGAAACAATCCATCAGCGCGCCGGGATCGTAAATCTGGGACTTGAGGGCGTAATGCTTGTCAGCGCCTCTTCAGGATTCGCAGTTGCCGCTTTAACGGGTAATCCTTTTCTGGGCGTATTAGCAGCAGCTTTGGCTGGCGGATTAGTGAATTTAATCCTGGGTTACCTGATCATTACTCGCAAAGCGAATCAGCTTGCCAGCGGTCTGGCGTTGATGTTCTTTGGTTTTGGGTTAAGCGCATTAATCGGCAAACCATACGTGGGCCTCAAAATCAATGCTTTACCGCGGATCAACCTCCCTGGTCTTTCAAATCTTCCCACGCTGTACGCTTCCTTGTTCAAATTTGATATTTTGATCTATCTGGTAGTGCCATTCGCGTTCCTGATCTGGTGGCTGCTCTTCAAAACAAAATGGGGATTGGGGTTGCGGGCGGTAGGTGAAAATGCAGACACCGCATTTGCATCCGGTCGAAATCCATTTTTAATCCGCTATCAGGCATTATTTTTAGGCGGCATGCTGGCAGGCTTGGGTGCAGCTCATCTTTCGATTGCCTACACCATGAACTGGTCTGAGTATATGACCGCCGGGCGTGGATTCATTGCCGTTGCCCTGGTGATCTTTTCAAAATGGCATCCACTACGGGCCATCGCCGGGGCATTATTATTCAGCGGAGCAGTTGCCTTTCAGCTGTTTCTGCAATCCAGTGGGGTCCAGGTCTCACCTTTCTTACTGGATACCATCCCTTATATCCTGACCCTGTTAGTGCTTTTGGCCTGGGGAGGCACAAGAAAACATGCTGCCCCCGCCAGTTTGGGTCGTGTCTATCAAGGTGGACAACAATAGGATCACAATCTAAGGAGGTGAATAAGAGAATTTTTTACCAATTATGCAACCATCCTATCAGATTTATCCTAATTTAAAGGAGAAGAAAATGAATAGAAAGTTATTCCCCCTGATCTCTCTGATCATCATTGCCGTTTTAGTCCTGACTGCTTGTCAGCCGGCTCCTGCCGTTGAAGAACCAGCTGCAGAAGAAGTTGTTGTTGAAGAGGCTGAAGAGGAAGTTGTTGAAGAAGCTGAGGACACAGAAGAAGAGGCAGAGGCCGAAGAAGAGGGTCCTTGCCTGATCATCGGTGCCCTGCATGGTGGACCAATCAATGACGCTGGATATAACCAGGCCATGCATGAGAGTGTGATGCAGATCAAAGAAAACATTGATTGTGTTCAGATCATCGAAGCTGAGAACGTTCCCGAAGAAGCTGGAGCAACCGCAACCATAGAGAATATGATCTCGGAAGGCGCTGGAATGATCATCGCAACAGCATTTAATCATCAGTATCCAGCCCTGGCATTGGCCGAACAGTACCCCGATGTGATCTTTGAGCACGCAGGCGGATGGGAAATGGGCGCAAACTTTGCCAACTTCTTCGGCGAACCGCCAGAGACTTGGTATATCATGGGTGTTGCCGCTGGATTAATGACTGAAACCAACAAACTTGGTTTTGTAGCAGCTTTCCCCCTTGGTTGGACGAATACCTTCATCAATGCCTACACACTGGGTGCACAATCCGTTAATCCCGATGTAGAAACAATTGTGGCATTCACGTTTGGTTGGGGTGACAGCGCCAAAGAAGCTGACGCAACCAATTCCCTCATCAACCAGGGTGTGGATGTTGTCACCATGCATGTTGACTCTCCAGCCACCGTACTGGGAACCGCCGAATCCCGGGGAGCCTATTCAATCGGCTTCCAATCCCTGGCAGCCCAGGAGTTTGCTCCTGAAAATTGGATCTCAGGTATTGGTTTCACGCTGGGTGGAAAATTGACCTGGCTGGCATCGACAGTTCTTGATGGCACCTGGGAACCGATCTTCCTGCGCTGTGGTCTTGCGGATGGCTGCATGGAGATGGGTCCATTTGGTCCGAAAGTCTCTCAGGATGTCCAGGATCAGGTGCTAGCTGTAAAAGCAGAAATTGAAGCTGATAGCATCATGGTCTTCGCAGGTCCGATCCTTAACCAGGATGGGGAAGTCGCAGTTGCGGAAGGAGATCTATTAACGGCTGATCTGATGAGCTCGGTTGATTGGTTTGTCAAGGGTGTTACGGGAAGCCCTAAGTAATATACTAAATAGAAGTTAGTTGAAAACTTGCAGGGAGGCTCCGGCTTCCCTGCCGCTCCTGAATGCGGAGGTAAACCATGGATATAAAACAGCAGATCGAACAAGCCAACCTTAAGGCCGCCGAAATAATCTCCCAGGGAGATCCGGTTTTAGTGGACATCGCCCCGGCAGGTGACGTAATCCCCGGGTTGGAAGATAAGATGATCCTGCACGCCGGTCCTCCCATCGAGTGGGCCCAGGTTTGTGGATCACAAAGAGGCGCCCTGATCGGACAGGTCCTCTATGAGGGCTGGGCTGATACACCTGAAAAAGCAGAGCTTATGCTTGAGAAAGGGGATATTCGCCTTGAACCCAATCATCACCATCAGGCTGTCGGCCCGATGGCCGGGACGATCTCCGTCTCAGCACCGGTGTGGGTAGTTGAAAACAAAACATATGGAAACCGGGCTTATTGCCGGCAGGTTGAGGGCCGTCAACAGTTTGGCGAATACACGGAAGATGCTCTCGACGGACTGAGAAAATGGCGGGATGTCTGGGCACCCACACTCAGAAAAGCACTGCACAAGATCGGTGAGCTGGAACTAAAACCGATCATTACCCAGGCACTCCAGATGGGTGATGAATTGCATAATCGCCACAGCGCAGCATCAAGTTTATTTGCCAATAAAATGGCGGTCGCAATGGCTGAAGCGGATCTCCCTAAGAGTTCTGTTCTGCCCACGCTTTATTATATTACTAACCATAATCTGATCTTCCTTGGCATCGCCATGGCCTGCGGAAAGGCTATTTCGGATCCTGCCCACGGTATCAATTACAGCACCGTGGTAACTGCCATGGCCAGGAATGGCACAGAATTTGGCATTCGAGTCAGTGGTTTAGGAGAGGAATGGTTTACTGCTCCTGCACCAGTTGTAGATGGACTCTTTTTACCAGGGTACTCAGACAAAGATGCTGGGTTGGATATAGGAGATTCCGCTATCACAGAGACAGTAGGCTGGGGAGGCTTCGTTCTAGGCGGTGCTCCTGGAATTCTCAGTTTGGTTGGAGGAACCCCGGATGAGGCTCTGGAATATTCACGGGAAATGAAGAAGATCACTGTCGCGGTGCATCCTACTTATCGCATGCCAGCCCTGGGTTTTGTTGGAACATCGATCGGAATCGATATTCGGAAAGTTGTGCAAACCAATATCGCTCCCATTATCGATACTGCTATCGCTCACAAGGACCCCGGCTATCCGATCATTGGTGCTGGTCTTGTTCGTCCCCCAATGGACTGTTTTAAACAAGCCCTAATCGCCTTTGGAAAAAAATATCAGGACAAATAATATGATCTCAGGTTACAAAATTCGCAAGAATCAATATTTTGACTCTGTTTTTTTGATGGGCATTAATAAAAAGCTCTCTGAAAATCCTGGGGTCAATCAGACAGCTGTTTTAATGGGGACTGAGAAGAATAAAGAACTTTTATTGGATATCGGGATCAAGAATGATGAGATTATAGCCGCCGGAGCAAATGATTTGATCGTTGCTGTCACTGCAGAAACCCAGTCAATTGTAGATGGTCTGCTGGCTGACCTGGACAAGATATTGAATGCTGATGCAGGAGAGACCGCCGGTCAAAAATGGTCCAGTTTTGAGGAAGGTCTGGAATATCAATCGGATTCAAATTTGGTAGTAATCTCCATACCTGGTGAATTTGTTTATCGCGAAGCAATGAAAGCCCTAGAGGCTGGCTTGCATGTCTTTATTTTCAGCAGCAATGTGCCATTGGAAGAAGAAAAGAAATTAAAGGAATTTGCAGCTGGGAAAAATCTTCTGGTCATGGGTCCGGATTGTGGAACCAGCTTGATATCAGGGAAGGGGATCGGTTTTGCCAATGCGGTCAGAAAGGGATCGATCGGTGTGATCGGTGCTTCCGGGACCGGTCTGCAAGAGTTCACTTGCCAGATCCATAATGCTGGATTGGGTATCTCCCAGGCCATCGGAACCGGCACCAACGATGTGTCTGATCAGATCGGCGGCATTACATCCTTTTTGGCTGTGGAGGCCTTGGAGGCTGACCCGGAAACAAAATTAATCACTTTCATCTCCAAACCTCCAGGTAAAAATTTCCAGGGTGCTCTTATCAAACGCCTCAACGAATGCTCCAAACCAGCAGTATGCTGTTTCCTGGGATCTGAAACCAATTCAAACCAGGGTGGAAAGATCAAATTTGCAGGCACAATAGACGAGGCCGTTGCCTGGGCTCAGCATATTACAGCCGGGGATCCAGAACCGGTCGAACCTGGCCTAACGGAAGAAGAGTTGAGTTGGGTCGATGCTGAAATTGAAAAATTCATCCCGGAGCAACGATATTTGCGGGGGGTATTCGCAGGTGGTACTTACTGCTATCAATCCCAACATGTCCTCCAAAATATGGGTGTTGAAGTATTTTCCAACGCACCTTTAGAAGCAGATTATAAATTGGAAGATCCTGATCAAAGCAGGGCATCAACAATTGTAGATATGGGTGACGAGCATTACACGCAGGGGAAGCCACATCCAATGATCGATGGCACCCTCAGGAAAGAGCGCATTTTAAACGAGAGCAGCGATCCCCAGATTGCAGTACTTTTCCTGGATTTCATCCTGGGATATAACGCCTCAGCTGACCCTGCAGGTGAACTGCTCGATGCCATCAATCAAGCCCAGCAGTCGTTCCAGGCGAGGGGAGCACACCTGACTGTGGTGGCGTCGATCTGCGGGACTGAAGATGATTCCCAGGATTTAAACCTTCAGACTCAATTACTGCGAGATCAGAAGGTTATTGTTTTCCAGAGCAACAGTCGAGCTGCGGTATTTTGCGCGACACTATTGAACAAGCTGGGAGATTGAGATATGGATAAAAAAGTCCATGGTTTATTTCAAAATGAATTGAAAGTAATTAATGTCGGGCTTAGGAAATTTGCAGAAGAACTGGAAGATCAGGATATCAATGTGGTCCAGATCGACTGGTCACCCCCTGCCGGCGGCGATCAGGAACTGATTGACCTATTGGATGATCTTCTCTAGAATTTAGTTCGGATTGCGGTTCGATTCGAGACCAATACCATCCATGGATATGAACTCGAACCATATTCCATCTGATCTTTAATCAGACGCCACCTATACTTTCCCCTTGTTTTCC
>CAXMRF010000037.1:0-20313 GCA_964195965.1 uncultured Nitrosomonadaceae bacterium | reverse complement strand
ATCTTCAGTATAGGCCTCCTCAAAAGGTTCCAGCCAGGCGGCCTTAAAATAAATAGCATTGCTGAGGACCAGGCGAGTATCACTGTTAATTGCTCCCTGAGGAATTAGATCCTGGATTTTATCCTGGGTTTCATCACTCACCCAATCATTGATAATTTTGCGGGATTCATCCGGCTCCTGAACATAATCCAGCAGGCGCAATCCAGCGCCATAATTCACAGCCAGTGTATCGAGAAAATCACTTTCGAAATGAAAATCTTTCTGACCCCAAATTGCGTTGGCAATATTGAGCTGGAAAGGATCTCCCTGGTCTTTAGGAAGTTCCACATCAGCCAGCCCCGTCAGGTACTGATCCAGGGCATTAAACGCTGAATGAAGTTGATCCTCTGCCAGCGAAAAATGGAAAACCGAGGCCATTTCTTCCGCAGTTTGGCCTTCAGCGCCGGCGTAGGTCATCGCCAGGGCAGAAGAAATACTGTAAGGGGAATAAAATAAATTTCCAGGAAGCATGCGAAGTTGGTGGTAAAGGTCCAGAGAAAAGGCGCTATTTCCATCCACCAACGAATAGTTATTATCTGGCTGGATATTATCAATCACATCCCGGGGTATTTTTGATTCCAAAACCTGTGAGTTTGATCCACCGGGTAGTGCAGGGATTTGCAGAGAGCATCCTGTTAAGAACAGAATCAGCGCTCCTGCCAGAAAAATTAAGATCGTCTTTCGATTTAAATCAAGGGTTTTCATAACTTACTCCATCATTTATAAACATTGAATTCTTCACATATGACGCATAAGAACTCCTTTTAGTTCCCGGATGATCTGATTAGAAAGAGATGTACCTAATTAATCGACAAAGGCCTGACAATATTTGTCAGGCCTTTGTTTTACTACTTTTTCCGAGCTGTGTTGAAACCAGAACAGCCCTATTCTAGGATATTAATTAACTTTGCAATCCTCAGCGCTCTCAAAGACAGGATTTCCAAAATCTCTTGAAGCCATCCATTCGGCTTGTTCCTGGGTAAGGTCACCAAGATCAACTGCACCAGCCAGGGCAATGGACCGAGCTTCAGCCATAAACGCGCTAAATTCAGCAGCATCAAAGCCAAGATCGATCGCAATATCAAAGATGGACTCACCTGCGGCGATCCGTGCGGCCAACTCCGATGAGGATATGCTCAATTGAATGGCCAGATTTTCATGGATCACACCATCCAGTAAACCATCCATAGCGATTTCCTGATTTAGGGAAAGATTTTGGTTGACCGGAATACCAGTTCCTGTACCCAGTTCTCCCTGGTAGGAATTCGCTTTGAGGCCCAATTTTTCAGGATCGCCATTTCGGGGACCGCCATTGAGGGACTCGGATGCCATCGCAGGGCTTGTTACGCTTAAGGCAATTGCTGCAACTACGAGGATTGAAACTACCCATAACATTTTTTTCATGTGGTTCTCCTTTTTGTGTAAATTTATTTACTGCACACAATTATAGGAGTCCAATATTTGCAAATGATTAAGGGAACATGAAAGGAATATTAAGTATTAAAATTCAGCGGGTGGGCAGAATAACACTCACTCAATAAAACTCACCACTGTCACACCATCTCCCCCTTCACCTTCTTTACCTGGATCAAAATGATCCACCTGGGAATGATCCTTCAACACCTCTCGAACAGCAGATCGCAGGCGCCCCGTCCCCATACCGTGAATGACGCGCGCCCAGGGCAGCCTCGCTAAAAAGGCTTTATCCAGGAAGTAACCCAGATTTTCCAGCGCTTCGTCCACCTGCTGGCCGCGAAGATCCAATTCTAATCCAGGTGAAACCACTTCTTTCGACGTATGTACTACCGCCTGGGATTCAACTTCAATTTCCGGAGGATCCGGATCTGTAGAATGCTCCAGATCAGCTTTTTGCGCGCGAACCCGCAATATCCCTACTTGCAGCTCAACTGCATCGCCGCTCACAGAAATTACAGTGCCTTTTCTTCCCAATGACCGCAAATACATCTTATTTCCCACCAAAATTGGACCGCTAGGTTTTGGTAAATCCAGCTTTTTCTTCCTGCGCGGTACAGGCCGGGAAATTTCCTGATGCACCTGTTCTGTTTTTTTCTCCAGCTGATCAACTTTATCCCCCGGATCTACTTCCTTCTCTAAAGCGCTTTTGATCTCTTTTAGCTCATCCTGCAAAGATAATACGGTATCCCGGGTTTTCTGGCGTGTTTTTTCCAGATTATCCAAACGCTCTTCTTCAATTTCCAAAATTCGGTCTGCCAGCTGCACCCGCAGTTTTTCGACCTCCTGATGAGCATCCTTAGCTGCTAACCGGGCATCTTCCGCCGATTTTCGTTGACGATGAATTTCATCCAGCAAATCATCCGCTTGAATATCTGTAGGGTCCAGGGTCCCCCTGGCGGCTTGAATGATCTCTTCTGGAAGTCCCAAACGACTGGCAATCGCCAGGGCATTGGAACGTCCTGGCAGACCAACTGTCAGATGGTAGGTTGGGCTCAAACTTTTTATATCAAATTCAACCGAAGCATTAATCACACCAGGAGCAGCATGAGCATATGCTTTTAAATCAGGGTGATGGGTAGTAACGAGCGTGGTAATCCCGCGATCCAGCAAATTGGACATTAAGGAACGGGCCAGCGCAGCGCCTTCCTGGGGATCTGTTCCTGCTCCCAACTCGTCCAGAATGACCAGGGATCGTCTATCCACATTCTTGAGAATTTTAATGATATTGGTAATATGGCCTGAAAAAGTTGATAGGGATTGTTCAATGGATTGTTCATCCCCAATATCGGCAAATAGTTTAGAAAACAAGCTAATCTCAGAGGTGCCAGAAGCTGGAATATGCAAACCGGTTTGCGCCATCAACACCAGCAAACCGACCGTTTTTAAAGTTACTGTTTTTCCGCCAGTATTGGGCCCGGTAATTATCAGGGCATAAGTTTCTTCATCCAGGACCACATCAATTGGGACTACCGTTTTGGCATCCAGGAGGGGATGCCGGGCGCCAAATAACCGCAGCACAACACCCGGATGCTTAGGGCCGGGTTTTTTCGGAAAGGGATGGATGATTGGCTGAAAAGCGTTCAGTTGGATTGCATACCTGGCCCGGGCAAAAGCAAGATCCAGCCGGGTTAGCGTTTCCACCAAATCATTCAGGATTAATCCATTTTCAGCAACTTTAGTTGTTAATTCCGCCAGGATGCGCTGGATTTCGTCCCTCTCATCCAGTTCCAGCTTCCGAAATTTATTATTGGCTTCTACCATGGCTTGCGGTTCTATAAAGATCGTGGCACCGGAAGTGGATTGATCGTGAACAATACCAGGGATATTGACCCTTGCGTCCGATTTGATGGGCAGCACATACCTACCATTGCGTTGCGTAACGATTGATTCCTGAAGGTATTTAGCCACCTCGGGTTTTCTAAGCATTTGATTCATGCGATTCTTTAAACGATTGTGCTGGGTATTTAAATCCCGTCGAATCTGGCTTAAAGCCGGAGAAGCTGAATCCAGAACTTCTTCCTGCTCAGAAATAGTTTTTGAAATCAAGGTGACCAATCCCAAAGAATCAGGCAGCTGCACCGAAATACTTTCCAGGGTTGGGTATTCCCCTTGATCTTTTTGAAAAAGCCGCTTCATGTTTCGCCCGGCCACCAGGCTGTCTTTCACCTGCAGCAATCGCGAGGGGTCAAGCACGATTCCCCGGATTGCATCATCCACAATCGGCCTTAAATCTCTAGCCCCCCCAATTGTCGTTCCGGGGTTCAGGGTAACCAACGCTACCGCTTCGGCTGTTTCTTTCTGCAGCTCCCGGACTTCGTCCAAATCAATTATGGGGGTCAGCTTCTCCGCTTGCTCCCGGGCAGGATTAAAGTGGCACTGCGCCGCCAGGGCAGCCAGGATTTGGGGATATTCCAGGGTATTAAGTGTTTTTTGATCCATCGCTGTCAGTTTACCATATTCAGAACACAGCTGAAGAGGGACTGCGACCAAATGATTACTGGTTAATAAGAAATAACTTCGGTTATAATCCTGCCACAATATTGATCCAGCACCCATCACACAAAACTATGAGTCGTCCTGTCTGGTTTGTTAACTTTCTAAAACAAATTTATCCCAGCCGTCGTTCGTTAGCAAAAATGACCAGGCTGCCTATGATTGGTCAGCTGGTTGACTATTTTTTCTTCCGCGGGGATGAGATCTACTTCCTGCCCAAGGATCAAACCATTCAGATTAACGAAGCCCTGGATGCACCTGAAACCATAATAATTCCATCGCAGATAGTAGACCATTACATCAAACAAGCCAGCCATCACTGGATTATGGATTTCTGCATCTGCAGGGAAGGAGCTGATTGCCAGGATTATCCTCAGGGGCTGGGCTGTATTTTTTTAGGGGAATCAGTTTTAAAAATTAACTCAAAAATTGGGCGTCTGGTCAGCCAGGAAGAAGCATTGGCGCACACCCAACGCTGCCGGGAAGCAGGCCTTGTGCATTCCATCGGACGCAGTCGGTGGGATTCATTCTGGCTGGGAGCAGCTCCGGTCGAGTCATTAATGACAATCTGTAATTGCTGTCCTTGCTGCTGTTTATGGGGTTTAGTTACCGATCTTACACCTAAAATCAGTCAAAAGATAACCAAAATGCCGGGTGTTGAAGTGATTGTTACCGATGACTGCTCCGGCTGCGGAATATGTGAAGAAGGGATTTGCTTTGCAGATGCTATTCAAGTAGTTAACGACCAGGCCGAAATCAGCCTGGAATGCAGAGGATGTGGACGCTGTGTGGAAATCTGCCCGGAAGAGGCTATTTTGTTGACAATTGAAGGGAAAGAAAATATCCAGGGGTTCATCACACGCCTGGATATTCTAATGGATCCAAAATAATGAAACAGAAAGGGAAAAAGTCCTTTAACGGGATTTTTTATCCCTAGACCTCAAACGAGTCTTCCGGTACCCAGGCCGGGGCACAAAAAGCCAGAAAAACCAAATCGTCCTTACCATCATTTTTGATCCGGTGAATTTCCTCGATCTCAATCAAACAAGCTTGTCCTGGAAGAAGCGTAAATTTTTGTTGATTAACTTTCATTTGTCCTTCCCCTTGAAGGATAAAATAAGTTTCCTCTGTAACCTTGTGAAAATGCAGAGAACTGGATTTGCCCGGCGGAATTACAATCCGGGCCAAACTATGATTTGGATTTAATCCGTCATCCGCTGCTTTTCCAACTAATTCATAAACTATCTCTCCGGATACAGTCTCTAAAGGTTGTTTATTTTCATTCCAGTCAGTGATTTTCATAGTTAATCCTCACAAATCAATCTAATCATTTAGTTCCTGAAATAGCAGCTCTGTTCTGGCTGCCATGATGAAGTCATTCTGATGAAGTCTTTTAAAATAATGAGTCGACCAGCTAACAGCGGTTCGTATCGAACTAACCAAAATGGCGGGGTGATGATCTGCCTCTTCAGCCAGATCTGCTACCTGGTTGGTAAAACTCATTGCTCCCCGAAAATTATCAAAGGGAAAGCTTTTTTCCAGACGGGGGACCTCATCTCTTTCGACTATCTTCCAGCCTGGCAGCGTTTCCAAATAAGATTCAATTTCCACCTCAGAAAGGGGCGTTTTGCTCTCCCTATATGGCAAAATGTTCATTTTTGCTAAATTATTCATTTTGATTCCTTTCCCAGTTTTTTTCTAATTGGGTAAATTTTAGATCTGCTAATTCCCTGGTAAAGCAACTACTGACGCAAAATCCAAGGCCAAGAAATGTATTCAGAGACCGTTGATTAAATTCAGCAACTGTTACCCGATAAATTTCCGGTTGATAGATAACCTGGGCGAAATCCAGAACTGCTTCAACAAAATCTTTTCCGAGACCCTTGCCGGTTAGTTCAGGTTTTAGTCCCACACCAATATCAATTACTCCGGGTTCTCCTCTATCATACTCACCGCCCGGCACCCGGGCATCTTCGCCAAAACAGCAAAAACCAACCAGTTCACCATATTGATCCAGAACCTGATGATAACGAAGGTCAGAATTTAGCAGTCCCGGGAGATGTTCTGGCGCCATATTATAAAGGTCATAGGGAGGACCATAACGCCAATCTATTATCTTCTGTGCGTTTTCTGGGGTTAATGGACTTATAGAGTATGACATCGGGAAACTCGCCTGAAAAACTAAAATGTCATTGGGAATTAAATCTACTCTGTCTTCAAAATATGGGTAATAATGGTCGCGCCGCTGCCGCCAATATTCTGGGTCATGCCCACTTTTGCTCCGTCAATCTGGGCGGGACCTGCTTCACCACGAAGCTGCTGAACAGCTTCTACGATTTGATACATACCGGTCGCCCCCACAGGATGTCCCCGGGCTTTTAAACCACCCATGGTAGATATGGGAACCCTGCCCTGGCGTGTGATCTCACCATCCAACGCCAAACGGGGACCCTGGCCGCGCTCTGCAAACCCACAGGCTTCCAGGGAGAGGGCTGCCATTATCGAAAAAGCGTCATGCAGCTCAAAGAAATCAATATCATCTGGCCCAACACCTGCCTGTTGATAAGCCTCCCGGGATGATTTTTCAGCCGCGGATAACCACAAAGGATCATGACGATCATGCACTGCCAGGCTGTCAGTTGCCACGGAGGAGCCGGCAATTCTTACAGCCGGTTTTCCATTTTGCCCTTTGATCAGATCGGCTGGCACTACAATCACTGCTGCCGCCCCATCACCTATTGCGGAAGCGTCCATCAAATTGATTGGATCCGCTATCATGGCTGCTTTTTTATAGATATTCTCAGTTATTGGTGCCTGAAAACGGGCATTGGGGTTAAGAGCACCATTGGCATGAGCGTTGATTGAGAAGGGTGCAAAATCGTGATGCTGCCAGCCATATTCATACATATACCGGCGCATAATCAGGGCATTTAATCCCACAAAGGTGACTCCGTGGATAGCTTCCCAATCCGCGCTGGCAGCGGTTGCTAAAGCTGCCGTTGTTTCCCGGGGGGAAGTGTCGGTCATTTTTTCAACACCGACTGCAAGAGCGCTGGAGATCAGACCTGAACCAACCGCGATCATCGCTGTTCTTAATGCCAGGGAGCCTGATCCACAAGCCGCTTCCACAGTCATGGCTTCAATACCCCGGAAACCCACCCAATCTGCAATCATTGCACCCAGGTGGCTTTGTTTGTCCAGCTGGCCAGCCATCATATTGCCAACATAAAGCGCCTCGACCCGTTTAATTTGAGCATCTTCCAGAGCAGCAAAAACTGCATCGCCGGCTAATTCAACCAGCCGCTTGTCCCAATGCTCTCCTACAGGCACCTGTCCGATGCCCAATATGGCAACTTCCCGCATAATTCACATTCCTTATTTAAAGGCTGACACCCTAATTATATAACTATTGGGAAATCATATCACGATCCCCAATCATAATTATGGTTATCTCTGCTCTCAAATCCTATCAAATTAAATACGGCAGGTCTGGATCAGATAAATCTAGAACACAAAATTCGGAGAAAATGCTGCTCAGAATATACAGGGAACGATTTTGCTGGTTTTCTGGATATATTGGTCATACCCTGCAAACTTTTTTACGAGCAACTTTTCTTCATACTGCATTTTCAAGAGCATGTTGAAAAATAAAATAATCAGGATACTTAAACGAAAATAGTTAAAAGTATCAATCACCAACGGTATGGCGGTTATCAGGAGAGCAAGATACATAGGGTGCCGAATGACTCGGTAGGGCCCGTAAGAAACCAGTTTAGCCCAATCCAATGGTTCGGGCGCGATATTAATATTCCCGATCCGCATGGTCAACACAGCCCAAACGCCCAGGAACAGACCGGCAAGTTCAATGCTTAATAACAAGGTGGAATCGGGAAAAATCGAGCCTGTAAGGGCAATATATCCAAGGCTAGAAAATTGAATCAGAACAAAAATCAGGGATTTCCAGGAAGTTTTCATGATTACTCACTCAATAAAATTAATTTTGTACAACATTTATCCCGGAATTCATCTCAAACTCCCGGAATTGTTTCGTTATATAGATGGTTTATAAAAGCAGAATATTACAACTAGAATTTAGGAAAATGCGGTCAAACTATTTCCCAATACAATCAGGGATAGAAAGATTGTCATCCCAATTTGACTATCCCCTTCCGCAACAAAGAACAACAAAACACCCGGGGCGATCATCATTAAAAAAATAACCAGATAAAACCAGGGCGGGCGGGACCTGATCGTGGAAATGATCTTATTCATAGCAGGTATACCCAGAGGATTGTTATCAAGCTGACCAAAAGCAGCAAAACACCAATGATAGGCAGCAGTTTCCGCAGGATTTCGCCTTCCTTGCCCTCCATACCGGCTGTGCTGGCTCCCACTATAACTTTTGTCGGTGCTGCTACTGAGCCCAATGCGCCGCCAGTGGTCTGGGCAGCCAAGATAATGGCTGCTGGCAGCTCCAGGATCTCAGAAGTTCTAAGCTGCAAGGCAGAAAAGACCAAATTTGAGTTGGCATTGCTGCCAGTCATAACAGCACCAAGGGCACCAAGCCAGGGAGCAATTGCTGGATAAAACCAACCAATCGAGTTAGAAAACCCTCGCGCCAGGGTATCGGTCATCCCGGCGTGCTGCATAATCACCGCCATCATGACAATTGAGGTAATGCCCACGCTTGAGCCAATAACCCGAGAGCCGGTGCTCTTAAAGATTCTGCTCAAAGCACCTTGTTGATACCACCCCGCTGATTTAAATATCAGGTATGCCGCCGCTGATGAAACCAGCAAGATCATCCCCGCATGACGGAAAATGTACAACTGCCTGCCAGGTCCTGCTGGCACCACATAACCAGCTGCTGTTATCGTTTCAGGGAAGGTAAAACCTAATTTAAACTGACTGAGAGCAGTTTTTAACCCGGGAACCAATTGGATTACCAAAGTGAGAACAACCAAAACGCCGTATCCGGCCAGAGCTATCAGCAGTTCTCGCCAGTTAATTTTTTCACTGGATTTGTTTTTTCCCTGATAAATCCAGGCCAGAGGGATGCCAATGATTAATCCTGCGGAGCCGCCCATTAACCCGCCAATATTCCACAATCCATTTGTTACAGTTAGATACTGTGCGGTGGACATGCCCAGGGCAATGATGAAAACCGGCAGCCAGATTCGGCGTATAGTTTTCCATCCCCCAACTACCCACGCAACTGCAATACCAACCAATAAACCCGTAATGCCAAGCAAGATGCCAGCCGGGGCAGCCAGGACTTCCCAGCCCAACCCGGTCGCAGCCATCATGGCATTAAAAGAGGCGCCCAGGGAACCAAAAGTAACCGCCCAAGTATGACCGAGAGAGGGGATCACAACAGCACTTAAGGGTGAAAAACCTAAGCCAATCAAGATCGGTGCAATCACCGCCGTTGGCACTCCAAATCCCCCCACGCCCTGCAAAAACGAGGCGAAGATCCAGCCGATTAATAAGGCCTGCATACCTTTATCACTCGTTAGATGCGGCAAAGTTCTACTCAACACGTCGATGCCGCCTGCTTCTGCAACTACACGGTAAAGCAAAAACGCGGTCCAGATAATCAACAAAACATCCATGATCAGAAAAACCGATTTGGCATGCGCATAAGCCAGCGTTTCCAAATTGATCCCAAACCAGATCCAGGCAATCAACAGGGCTGCCAGATAACCAGCGCCGCCAGCCCGGGAGGCTTTCCACCGAAAACCAACCATCAAAACCAGTATTATTATTATGGGTGCGATAGCAAGAATAAACATCATTGGATTAAGTTTTGTACTGATCAATTACCTAATTGTAGCATGCTCAAGACTGGTTAACTTTCTTTCCTCTGACTTGAAAAAAACCTTTGTCACACCGGCATTCCAAGTTGTATTTCTATTATCCATTGATAATATTTAAGGCATTTCAGCCAGAAATTCAAGAATGATCTCCGCTGTCCGCCGGGGCGACGCTAACGGGACCAGGTGACCTGCATCAGGAATTGTATAAGCCTTTCCCCTGGGCAACTTATTCACTATTTTCCGCATGGTTTGATCTCTTAAAGTATCAGAGTTTTCTCCCCTGATCACCAGCACCGGGCATTTCACTTTAGCCAGGTTCCGCCAGACAAACCAATCGGCGATACCACCGGTTTCATAAATCCGGGCTTCCCAGGCCGGAGGGTACTTTAAGCTGAAGGTGCCATCTGGATTCTTTCCAGCCAAACCATCCACGTAATCCCGCAGTACCTGATCGGAGAGGTTTTCAAAGACTGATTTCCCGCGATAGTTCTGGTACATACTTTCTTTATCTGGAAAATGGGTTTTTCTCCGCAGTGTTCCCTGGATCAACGGATGAAAACGCTTAATAAGATTTAACGGCGCCTGGCAGCGCATTATCACACCTTGCCAGCGCGGAAATAAAACCGGCTCGATCAAGACCAGGGTTTTGAATAATTCCGGTTTCTCGATCGCAGCCATAATGGTAGTCATCGCGCCAACCGAGTGCCCAATACCAATCACTTGAGGAAAATTATTTTTCTCCTGTTTTAGATTTTTGCTTAGAGAGTCCAGATATCTCAAATAATCATCCCGAAAAACCAGCCAGTCGCGCAGGGATAAAGGATCTGCACCGGGCCAAAAAGGACGCAAATACATCGCCTGAACATGGTATTCTTCCAGGAAATCCCCCAGAAATATCCGGTAAGCTTCCGGTGGATATCCATTGGCATGGTAAAACAACAGGGGAAAACCTTGTTGGCTGAGAACCAGCGGATCCAGTTTATTCATCTTCCGGATCTCTCTTATTCCGACGTTTACGACGTTTCTTTTTTTGGCGATCTCTTCTGGATAAGGCCCTGCGCCTGATCAACAGACCCAGGGATGTGAAGCCAATACCGCCCAGTAGAAACCAGCCCGCATCCAGAATAATCGCTGAGGAAGTAAAGAAAATTACCAGACTAATTAAACCAATCAAAACAAAGAAATTTCCCAGGCGCTTTTTCATTCAGTCGTCCAACTGAAACTGGTTAGAATAACCCGTTTCATTCAACATAATCCTCTAATTTGTACGATACATTGGGACTGCGTAATTTTCGCAGGGCAGTGGCTTCAATTTGACGTATCCGTTCCCTGGTAACGTCAAAATAAGCGCCCACTTCTTCCAGGGTATGGACTTTGCCATCCATTAACCCAAAACGCAATTCCAGGACCTGCCGTTCCCGGACCGAAAGATTATCCAGGGCTTTCCCCAATTGCTCGCGCATCATTTCCTGGGCGGTTGCTTCGATAGGTGAAGTAGCATCTTCATCCCGAATAAAATCTTCCAGCTGATTATCATCCTCATCTCCGACCGGACGGTCAAGGGACATGGGATCCTCTGCTGCTCTTAAATAACGGTGTACTTTACTGGTAGCTTCCCGCCATTCCCGGATAAGATCTGGAGGAAGAGTATCTTCATTTCGCAGGAACTCTTTAATAGCTTTTTTATCCTCAGTTGATAAATAATCCGTTTCCAGGGCGATTTCTTTTAAAGTAGGTTCATGCTCTAATTCCTGGGTCAGTCTGCGGCGAATTCGTAGCAGTTGAGTAACCGTTTCAAAAACATGAACCGGAATGCGGATAGTCCTGGCCTGATCTGCAATAGATCGGCTGACCGATTGGCGAATCCACCAGGTTGCATAAGTGCTAAATTTAAATCCGCGGGTGGGATCAAACTTGGAGACTGCCCGCAAGAGACCAACATTGCCTTCCTGGATCAAATCCAAAAATGAATTTCCCCGGCCGATGTAGTGTTTAGCCACGCTGACAACCAGCTTTAAATTACGGCGAATGAGCGCCTGGTAGGCCTCGTAATACCGGCTCCAGAGATTTTCAAATTCAATTTGAAGTTCTTCATCAGAAGGTAATCGTTCCTGGAATTTTTTTACCGAGGGAAGGTTTTTTTTATCCTGCAAACAACCTTTTAACCAGTCTGAAATAGAATCCGGAAACGAATAAAAGGCCACAAAAAAATAGAAAATATTACGAGCGACACACCCCCATTCTTCGTTTTCTCCCCACAAACCATTATCTAGATAATTACGGGTATAGGATGGCGGCGCCAGGAACCATGTAGTTCGCAGTTCCCGGGCTTCATCAATAATTACTTCCCAATCCGGACAGACCAACTTCAGGCGTTTAACATCTTCTCTAATGCGCTTGTGCTGGACTCGCAAATCATCATAAATTGCCGCACAAAGATCACGGTCCAGGGGATGATCTGTATCTACCAAGGGGCTTTCTCGTTTCAGGCGGTCCAATCTACGGGTGGATAACAGGCGCGCACCCAGCCAGAATTCCTGGTGTACGTCCAACAGATCGATGGTACCGATATCATTCAGGTACATCTGAACAGGATCATCACGCAGGGCGGCTCTGATGTTCGCGCCTTCTGGTTCAGGGATCGTATGTTCTTTCTGCATTGGCCATCACTCCATGAAAGGTCAGGGTTGGCAGGTTGTTAAAACATACTGGTAATGGGCCTTTGATTCTTTAAGAATCTAAGGCTGCGGTCCGGCTGGTAAAGCGTTTCATCGCTTTATCTATTTTATGCTTTTCTTGTAAATAGTGTGAGATATTCTTTTGATATTCAGTGGCTTTATAATCCCCATTTTTATGATTACTTTCCTGCAAATACCTGTAATGATCGTTCTGCTTAACGATTTGCCATTTTCTTAAATTTAAAAATGCTCGCATTAAATCTTCCAGCACCTTGTCTGATGCAGAAGTTAAATCTTCAGTCATCACCAGGAGTTCATCCACTATCTCCACAAAGTTTTCCGGCAATTGATTGATGATAAAGTCCCTGGGTTCCTCGTTTGACTGTGTCAATCCATCCCTTATCAGCTTGACCAAAATTTGAAAATCTGTGTTCTGGAAATCTTTTTCATCAAAACGGGCCAATCCATCTCTACTTAATGCCCGATCAACTTGATAGATCAATTCAGGTTCCCTTAATAAGATACCCACGCAATGTTTTTCGTATATCTCTCCATTGCGTTGAACGGGCTTTCGGCCAGCGGCAGGGTCTTTTGCCGGCGGCGTCTCTCTACGTGCCCTGACTGCGGGTCGCCGCCTTTTTCTTTCAGGTCGGAAGCTGATCAAGGCATCTTCACTAATTTCAAGCATCCGGGAAAGCCGTTGAACATAGGCATCCCGCTCAATGGCATTGGGTAAATCTTCAATAAGGGGATAAACCTGGGAGGCAATTGCGCTCTTTACCTTAGGGTCATCTAAATCCTGGCCTTGAGCCAGCGCATTCATTACATGAGCGACTACAGGTTTTGCATCACTAATTAATGAACGCCATAGATCAGGGTCCTGTGTGGTTACATCATCCGGATCCATGCCGGGGGGCAATGTCAAAACCCGGATATCAGCTTTTAGACGGCCTTCCTGGTGCAGCAGGCCCCGGGCGTCAAAAACCATTTCTGGTGTTCGATCCAGCGCTTCCCGGGCAATTTGTAAACCCCTCAAGGTGGCTTTCTGGCCTGCCAAATCACTATCCATGGCTATAATAAATTTATCAGTATATTTCTTCAATACCCTAAGCTGGTATTCATTCAAAGCGGTGCCCATCTGGGCCACAATATTTCTAAATCCGTATTGGTAAGGGCCAATTACGCCCATATATCCTTCTACAATCACAACCTGATCCAGTTCCCGAATGGACTTTCGGGCAGAATCCAAACCATATAACAACCGACTTTTATCAAAAACGGGGGTCTGGGGGGAATTGAGATACTTTGGCACGTCATCCGGATTCAGCACCCTGGCGCCAAAACCAGACATGCGTCCGGAGCGATCCCGGATGGGAATCATCAGGCGGTGACGAAAGCGATCATATACCTTGCCTTGATCTTTTTCAGTGATCAACCCGGCATCGCGCAGGTCAGCAATTGAATAACCTTTATCCCTGAAATAGGTCAGGCCGGCATCCCAGGCATTGGGAGCATAACCCAGGCCAAATGTTTCGATTGTTTCCGCCGTGAGTCCACGGCTATCCAGATAAGCCTGAGCGACTTTTCCCGGTTCAGTAAACTGGAGATGATGTTGATAATAAGCAACAGCATCTTCCAGCAAAGACCGCAGCCGCTCTCCTTCTTCCTTCTCTTCCACCGCTTCTTGTGTGAGAGGTTTCAGCTCCACCCCTGCTCGATCAGCCAGGTTGCTAAGCGCTTCAGTAAATTCCCAACCTTCCCTCTTCATCACGTAGCTAAATACATCACCGCCCTGGTCACATTCGCCAAAACATTTCCAGGTCTGGGTATCGGGAAAGACTACAAAAGAAGGGGTATTTACGTTATGGTGAAACGGACAGAATCCAGTAAAATTCCGGCCGGCCCGGCGCAGCTCAACACTCTCAGACACCAGGTCAACGATATCAATACGATCTTTGATTTCGTCCGTCACGCTCATAAAAATCACCAGTTTAGATTGGGTTCAAAAACGATTATACCAAGCCAGAGAGCACTGGGCAAAAATCCATCCCCTTTTTCCCCCGCAGGGAAGGAGATGGATTTTTCATATTATATCGACATCCAAAACATCCGGGCTGGTTATTAAAAACCTTCCAGCCGGGTCATATCCAGTGTGCCTTCTGCAAGCTGGGTGATGGTTTGCAACAAACCAAGACGATTTTCCCGGACAGATTGGTCTTCATCCATAACCAGCACTTGATCAAAAAAGGCTGAAATCCCGGGAATCAAGGTCGTGAATACGTTGAAAAATCCCTCCAGATCCCCTGAAACCGGCTTGGATTGGATTGCCTTCTCAACGGCTTTATTCAAGTTAATCGCAGCCTCTTCCTTAAATAACTTCGGATTTACAGGATGGGTCTTTTCCAGATCACGGGTGATGCGAACACAACGCGCAAAGGAATCCAGGGTAGCATCCCAATCATCTTTCTTGACCCATTCACTTAAAACCTTCACTGCCCTATTGGCGCCGGCGGGATTATGGCCCTGCACGGCTACAACTGCATCCACTACATCATGGGCATACCCCTCATCCCGGAGGTAGTTTTGCAACCGGTCCACGATAAATAAAAGGCAAGCTTTCCGCCCATCTGAATCCATCTCGATGGGCAGTTTCTGGATTGCTTTGTCCAGGGCACTATTCAGATCCAAGTCCATATCCCAATGGATCAGGTTGCCAACCAGACCTAAAGCAGCCCTGCGCTGTGCAAAGGGATCTTTGCTGCCAGTGGGCGCCAGTCCCGCAGCAAATAATCCAGACAGGGAATCCAGGCGATCAGCCAGGCCAACCAGCAATCCTGCCTTAGTTTCTGGACCGGCATCACCAGCAGATGCTGGTAAATAGTGTTCCCGAATTGCAACGGCAACACCCTCATCCTCTCCGGAATTTTTCGCATAATAATAACCCATCACACCCTGCAGGGAGGTCATCTCTACAACCATATGGGTTGCAAGATCTGCTTTACAAAGTTCAGCCGCCCGGCGGGTTGTATTTAAGTCTTCTTCTGCATAGTCCACCAGGGGCGCCAGTTCGTCAATCAAACTCCGAACACGTTTTGTTTTATCACCCATCGAACCCAGGTCCACCTGGAAGGTTAATGAATCCAGGGCAGGTAAATAATCTGTCAACTTGGTTTCCTGATCCGCTTTTACAAAATATTTGGCGTCTGCAAATCGAGCCAGGATCACATCAGCATTTCCCTCAGTGATGATGGGCAGCTCAGGATATTCTTTCTCTCCAGATGGTTTATTGGTAATGGTAATAAAGTAAGGCAGCAGCTTTCCGTCTTTTTCCACCGGGAAATAGCGCTGATGTTTTTTCATCACTGACACCAGCACCTCTCGGGGCAGGTCAAGAAAAGCCGGGTCAAATTTACCCAGCAGTGCTGTAGGGGCTTCTACAAGATGGGTGACTTCCGTTAATAGTTTTGGGTCCCCGGTTACTTCACCATCAACTGTCGCTGCCAGATAATCCAGGTCCTTTTTAATG
This sequence comes from uncultured Nitrosomonadaceae bacterium, assembly GCA_964195965.1. Lineage (GTDB taxonomy): Bacteria > Chloroflexota > Anaerolineae > Anaerolineales > UBA11858 > B10-G9. The sequence continues at coordinate 4,285 of CAXMRF010000037.1, read as the reverse complement.
CGGTTGCTGCGCAGGTTCTGATCCAGCAGAATGCCTTGATTATCAAGAATTTTTTTATAGGCCGCTGGTGAACCGACTTCAATTTCTTTACCCCCATCGACAAATCGCAGCCCCCTTGTAGTAGATCCGGCTGTCAGCCCCGCATAAGAGAACTGAACAGAAGCTTCTCCATGTAAAGCCATCAACCAGCGGATGGGGCGGGAAAAAGCCAGGGAAGAATCATTCCAGCGCATGGATTGCCCAAAGCGAATCGATCGAATAAGTTCCGGCAGCGCCGCGGGCAGGACTTCATTCGCAGGCAGCCCCTCTTTCCGTTCCACGGCGGATACATACATACCGCCATCAATTTCGCGGATTTCCAGATCTGTTACGTTAACACCTTTTGACTTTGCAAAACCCTCAGCGGCTTTGGTGGGTTTTCCCTCAGCATCATAAGCCCGATCCTGAGGTGGACCTTTTACAAGCTGCTCAAGATTCTGCTGGCGGTCTGCCAATTCATCCACTTGAACAACCAGGCGCCGGGGTGTTGCCAGCACATTAATTCCCTGGTAATCCAGTCGCAGATCATCCAGCATTGCTGGCACAGCTTTTTCCAGCTGATTAATCGCATCCACCACGTCCCCCGGCGGCAGTTCTTCCGTGCCAATTTCCAGCAAGAAAGAAGCGGGTTTTGTGGGATATTTCCCTTTGCTGGAACCGGGTTCAGTCACACTTGGTTCTCCACCCTTGCTTAACCAGGGATATTCCATCCTCTCCCGCTCTTCCAGGTAAGTATCTGCCACCCGGCGGGAAAGATCCCGCATACGGTGGAAAAATCCCGCCCGCTCGGTTACCCCAATGGCGCCGCGGGTATCCAGCAAGTTGAAGATATGGGAACATTTCAAAACGTAATCGTGCGCGGGGAGGGTCTGTTTTTCTTCCAGGCACTTATTAGCTTCTTCCTCGTAAAGACGGTACATTTCCCGCATATTCTCAACATCAGCCAACTCAAAAGCATATTTACTAAACTGCTGCTCACTCTGCAGCTGAATATCTCCATAGGTATAGGAATCATTCCAGCGGATGTTCTTAAAATCCCGAACCCCTTGCAAAGCCATAGCAATGCGCTCTAACCCATAAGTTAGCTCCACGGAAACCGGGTCCAGGGGTTGTCCACCGGACTGCTGGAAATAAGTAAACTGGGTAATTTCCAAACCATTTAGCCAGACTTCCCAACCCAGCCCCCAGGCTCCCAAGGCAGGGGATTTCCAATTATCTTCCACAAACCTGATGTCCTGGACCTGCGGATCAATTCCTAATGCTTCCAGGGATTTCATATAAAGTTCCTGGGGATTTCCAGGGTCCGGTTTTAAAATAACCTGGTATTGGGTATGCTGATAAAACCGGTTGGGGTTTTCGCCATAACGCCCATCATCAGGGCGAATGGAGGGTTCCACATAACCGACATTCCAGGGTTCAGGACCCAATACACGCAGCGAGGTGGCCGGGTTCATTGTTCCCGCGCCAACCTCGGTGTGATAGGGCTGCCAGATCAAGCATCCATTATCAGCCCAAAATTTTTCCAGCACCATAATAATAGATTGAAAATTAAGCGATTCTGTCATAAAAAACTCCTGCGGTCCTGAAAGATACGAGGGAAAATTGGGTCCAGGTCAATAATTCAGGTTAAAAAGAAGAGCAGTATAAAGTAGACTAAAACTGTTCGAAAATTATAACATGCCGGGGAATGGCTCTCTGGCAAGATGCAGCGTCCTCATTATGGAAATTAGGGGAGGATCCAACGCTGATCAGGCGGATCGTAAATATTATTGTGGCATATTTTCCTTCCCTATACCCTAGAACCCTTTTTTGGACACAAATTCGCTCATGATGTATAATCGCTAAATCTGAGAAACAGTAATTCAACCCTAAAATTAGTAAAGAGAGTGATCCATGACAGCAGCCTATAAACAAGAACGCTGGAGCTTAAATGCCTTATTCCCAAGCCATGATTCCCCCGAATTTAAAGGCGCTATGGAAGCGCTGGATAAAGCTGTTGGGGAGTTTGAAAAAGTTCGCCCCCAGCTTACTGAGGATATTGATGAGAAAACCTTCCAGGCAGTGATCAAAGACCTGGAGAGTATCACAATCCAAATCAGTCGCCTTTATGGGTACGCCGGATTATGGTTCACAGAGGACACGCAAGATCAAGATGCCCAGGCTTTGCAGGCCAGAGTGGAACAATTCCTGGTCACCCTCCAGAATCGCCTGCTATTCTTCAATCTGTGGTGGAAAAAGCTCGATCAAAAAAATGCAGATCGCTTAAAGACAGCCTCCGGAGAATTAGGGTACTGGCTGGAGGAAATGCGCCACTTCACCCCCCATACCCTGACTGAAGCCGAAGAAAAGGTGCTTAATATCAAAAACGTGACCGGATTCAGCGCGCTGATCACCCTCTACGATTCCATCACTAACCGCTATACCTTCAAGCTAGATATTGATGGGAAAGAACAGGATCTGACCCGCGGAGAGTTAATGGTTTATGCCCGCCATCATGATCCCAAAATGAGGGAAGCAATTTACCAGGAGCTTTATAAAGTTTACGGAGACGAAGGCCCCATCCTGGGACAAATCTATCAGACCGTCGTCCGGGACTGGTCAAATGAAAATATTGATTTGCGGAATTATAAGAACCCAATCGCAGTCCGCAACCTGCGCAATGATGTGCCCGATAAAGCAGTGGATGCGCTGCTATCAGTCTGTGAGAAAAATGCACCTGTATTCCAGCGCTTCTTTGATCTTAAAGCCCGCTGGATTAAAACAGATCAGCTCCGGCGATATGATATCTACGCGCCAGTAGCCCAGGCAGATAAAACTTACACCTTCCAGGAAGGTGTAGACATGGTGCTGGATGCATTCCAGACCTTTGACCCCCGGGTTGCTGAATTGGCTGAGAAGATCATCGCCGATGGCCATGTTGACAGCGAGGTCCGCAAAGGAAAACTTGGCGGCGCCTTCTGCTGGTCTGTGGATAAGGATTTATCTCCCTGGGTTTTGTTAAACTACCAGGGCACTGCGGACGCCGTAGCCACCATGGCTCACGAACTTGGACACGGTATCCACGCCCTGTTAGCTGCCGACCACAGCGTATTTACCTATGGCTCTTCCCTGCCCCTGGCAGAAAATGCCTCCACCTTCGGGGAAATGTTATTAATTGATAAGCTACTTTCCGAGGAAAAGGATCCGGCTGTCCGGCGAGACATCTTGTTTAAACAGGTTGATGATGCCTACGCTACCATCATGCGGCAATCCTTCTTTGCGCTCTTTGAACGGGACGCGCACAAAATGATCCAGGATGGGGCAATCATCGATGACGTTTCGGAGATGTATCTTAACAACCTCAAGAAACAATTTGGAGATGCAGTTTCAATCAGCGATGAATTCCGATGGGAATGGGTTTCGATCCCCCACTTCTATCACACCCCATTTTATGTTTATGCTTACGCCTTTGGTCAGCTGCTGGTTCTTTCCTTATATCAGCGCTTCCAGAAAGAGGGTGACAGTTTTAAACCCGGTTATATCAAGATTTTGGAGGCAGGCGGTTCAAAAGCCCCGGCAGCCATCCTTGCTGAATCAGGCATTGATATCAACAGCCAGGAGTTTTGGCAGGGCGGGTTTGATGTGATAAACGGAATGGTGAAAGAACTGGAAGATCTGCCAATCGAGTAATATCAGGATTCTTCCTGCACAACCACATAACGCAGCGCTAAAATCGCCAGCAGGCTCACTATGGCGGCAAAAAGGGCATTGATCCAAAAACCCCCCAGATACATGGGTGCCGCCAATAATGAACCCAAACCTCTTCCGAGGTTTGCGCTGGCGACATTTACTGCCATTAATGTCCCCCGGGCCGCTGGCAGCAGGCCGGTCATAAGTGGCAGCATTGTGACAATAGTAAATTCAAAAGTCAGATAATACATAAATAGCCCCAGAAAAGCTCCCCAGGTTGTGCCCCCCAGAAGCGGCAGCGCGGCAGATGCCAGTATATTGCCGAAGATCCCTATGGCAACCGCCTTTTTTTTACTGATCTTGTCAGAAAGAGCAATCACACCGCCTTCTCCAATTAATTCTGCAAGCCCAATTACAGCGGACGCTCCGCCCAAAGCCGCGATCTGCAGTCCAAAAGATTCATTTAGCCAAACCCCAAAAACAACATTGATCAGTTGATTGGATAAACAAATCAACAGCATAACGGTTAATCCAGCCATCGCTGTTCTGGATTTGAATACTAAACCAAAATTTGAGA
>CAXMRF010000036.1:0-20392 GCA_964195965.1 uncultured Nitrosomonadaceae bacterium | reverse complement strand
ATCTAACACGGAGGGAAGCAGAGGACAGAATTAATGCCCAACTGCCAGCAACAGCGAAACTAACCAAGGCAGATGTGGTTATTGAGAATGACGATACGTTTGAGAAAACCTGGAAACAGGTTTATGATGCCTGGCAAGTAATTACCCAAAAAGAAAAAGGCATTGCGCCAGTTCCGAGCAAGTCTTACGGGAAACTTGAGGTGCGTAGGGCAACACCTGAGTCCGCTGACCAAATTGCAGCCTATATAAGCCAGCACAGTAGATCCAAACGGAAGATGACCAAAGACGATATTATGGCCGCTTTTGGTGAAAAAGCTTATATGTTGCTAGTGTCTGAAGAAGAGATTATCGGGTTGTTGGGATGGCAGGTCGAAAATTTGATTACCCGGGTTGACGATGTCATGCTTAATGAGGGTTTGGCAATTGAGAATGGGCTGGAAGCATTGATGAGTTTTGTAGAGGATTCTTCCAAGGAACTTCAGAGTGAAGCCTCCCTTTTATTCCTCCCGCCATCACTTGCTCAACACGAATCTCTGTGGAGCTCTCTGGGTTATCAGGCACGGACAGTGAAGGATCTCCAAGTGAAAGCCTGGCAGAACGCAGTGATGGAATCCATGCCTCCCGGTACGGTTCTGCTTTTTAAGCAGCTGAGAAAGGATCGTATTTTGCGACCTATGCAGTAGCCATTTTCTACAGCAGGTAGATTGTAGTGATAGTGATTAATAATTTTTGGAATTATTTAGGGTTTATATTTGAGCGAGCAAACTGGCTCAGTGTTATTGATGTCCTCCTGGTTGCGGCTGTTGTATTTGCTGTGCTTTACCTGTTGAGAGATACCAAAGCACTAGTATTGCTGCGAGGGGTATTGTTTTTAATCGTTGTGATCAGTTTGCTTTCCAGTTTGCGCGTCCTCCCTGCATTTGCCTGGTTAACCACAAATACCCTGCCGACCTTGCTGCTGGCAATCCCTGTGATATTTGCACCTGAAATTCGCCGTGTCCTGGAACGGATCGGAAGGACGGGATCGGTTTTTGCTCAGGACCACTTTTCAACGGAAATGGAAAAAAATATTCAGAACGTTGTCAGGGGTTCACGTAGAATAGCAGAGCGGAAATATGGGGGCTTGATCGTTTTTTCTCGACTGGATTCGCTGCAAGCTTATATAGAGACAGGTGTGCGCTTGAAGGCGGTTGTAAGTCCGGAAACCCTGATCCAGATTTTTTACCCAAAAACACCTTTACACGATGGCGCGGTCATTATATCTGATGATGCTATTGCAGCTGCTGGCTGTGTATTACCACTTTCGTCGAGCGGTGTATTAGAAGAATCTCCTGAAAGATCTATGGGTTTGCGGCATCGGGCTGCACTGGGGATTGCGGAAGAAAGTGATGCCATAGCAGTTGTGATTTCTGAAGAGACCGGCATTGTATCACTGGCTTATGATGGCAAGATTGATAAGTATGTTCCCCTGGATGAACTGCAAGGAAAATTGATTGGATTTTACAAACAGGAAGATTCCCAGAAATCCCTGATTTCCCGCTTGATTACGCTCTTCCAAGGAAGTTCAGAATGAAAGCAACGCGTTGGTTGGGCAGTAATCTCACTTCGTTGATCCTGTCATTATTGCTGGCGTTGGTGGTTTGGATTTCTGCAGTCACGTCTTCCAACCCAAATGTTGAGGCTGAACTGGTTGTGCCGCTCGAGGCCAGGCAGCAAGCTACAGATCTTGCAATAGTTGATGAACTCCCGGCAACAGTAAGCTTAAAAATATTGGCACCTGAAAGTATTATTCAGCAGCTCGAGGAAAACAATCCCTTGATTGCCTATATTAACCTTGTGGATATTTCAGCGGGCACCTACCGGTTTCCGGTAGAGGTTCAAATCCCGGACCAGATGAAACCTATCCGGATCCTGGAACAAAATCCAGAGCAGTTAGAATTAAAAATCAGCAACCTGGTCTCAAAATTGATGCCTATATCTGTCCAGGTTGAGGGAGGTCCAGCCATCGGTTATCAAACCACTGGTTTATCCTGGGATGATAGTTCGGTGACTGTAACGGGTCCGGAAAACAAAGTTCAGGATGTTATGTTGGTGGTCGGCACCCTGGATATATCTGACGCAACTGAAACCATATCCAGAAGTATTATTTTACAAGCCAGGGACAGTAATGGCGAACTAATTAATGGAATTGTGCTGTCACCAGAAACAATACAGGTAAATCAGGGGGTTAGCTTGCAGGGAGGATATAGAAACCTGGCTGTCAATGTGACCACTTTGGGCGTGGTTGAACCGGGATACCGTTTTACAAGCATCACCCCTGCTCCTCCAACGGTAATGGTTTTCTCTGAAGATCCCCAGTTGGTAGAAGGGCTTCCGGGTTACGTTAATACAAAACCGCTCAATCTCAGTGGCGTAGATGGTTATCTGGAAACTATTCTGGAACTGGATCTGCCAGATGGGGTTACTGTCGTTGGAGATCCTACAGTATTGGTACAAGTGAATGTTACTGCGCTAGAAACCAATATGGTAATCACCAGAGAGATTGAAGTGATAGGCTTGCTTCCCGGTTTAAGTGTAGAGGTGTCTCCAAACCAGGTCAGCGTCAGGGTTTCAGGTCCGGTGCCCATTCTTGAAAATCTTACCCTCCGGGACATCCGGGTTGTGGTAGACTTGACAAATCTTGAGATTGGCACCCATACTCTCATACCAACGGTAGAAATCTTGCCCTCGGATATTATCTGGGAGGATATCTCTCCGACAACTGTAGAAATTGTTATTGAGGAAAGTCAGTAAAACATCTCTGACCCCAATAATTAATCCAATAGATAATTATGCCTAAACCAGTAGTGGCCATCGTTGGCCGACCCAATGTGGGTAAAAGTACCCTTTTTAATCGCCTGGCTGAACGCCGGATGGCTATAGTGGATGACATCCCTGGTACAACCCGGGACCGGCTAGCAACAGAAGTCGAATGGACAGGTGTGGTTTTTGATATTATTGATACCGGCGGTTTGGATCCCACGCAGGTAGGTCCCGGAAAAGGCCAGGAACCACTTTCTGTTGGTTCACACCAGTTTATTGACGAAATCCGCAATCAAGCTGAATTAGCTATCGAAGAAGCTGATGCGATCCTGTTTGTAGTTGATGGACAATCCGGGGTTACTCCAGCCGACCGGGAAATTACGGAATCCCTCAGGAAAGCACAGGAGATTAAAGACGGAGAAACTTATCCGCCAATACTCCTGGTTGTAAATAAATGCGAAAGTCCGGAGGCCCGTCAAAACGCAGTCCAATTTTACGAGCTGGGATTTAATGAGATTTTTATTGTCTCAGCAATCCACGGATCTGGAACAGGGGATATGCTGGATGTATTGGTAGGTGAACTTCCGGAGAGTGGTGAGGAAGAAGAGGATACCTCTGTTAAGATCGCCATCGTTGGAAAACCCAATGTTGGCAAATCTAGCTTATTGAATAAGATTATCGGGGAAGACCGGGTGATTGTGAGCAATATACCTGGCACTACCCGGGACGCAATTGACACTCGCCTGGTTTACAACGATATGCGCATTACTATAATTGATACAGCGGGTATCCGAAAACGCGGAAGCATCGAGCCGGGTGTGGAAAAATTCAGTGTGTTAAGAGCGATGAAATCAATTGAGCGCTCTGATGTCGCCCTGCTGGTTGTGGATGCTTTTGAGGGCATTAAATCCCAGGATACACATGTGGCCGGATATATCCTGGATGAATGGAAAAGCGTTGTTGTTGTAATTAATAAATGGGATTTGATTGAAAAAGATACCCATACCATGGCAGAATTCACCAAGTATATCCGCTATGAACTTAATTTTATGGACTATGTACCCATTCTTTTTACTTCTGCTTTAACGGGGAAACGAGTTGACCAGGTTCTAGACTTGGCTCTCGAAGTGCAGAAAGAAAGAATGATCAGGTTGCCGACATCCCAGGTAAACAAGATTGTACAACATGCTCAGGATAAACACCCATCACCCTCGAAGGCAGGCAGACATTTTAAAATATATTATGGAACGCAGGTTCGCAATAACCCCCCAACTTTCCTGCTCCATGTTAATAATCCCCAATTGACTCATTTCACATATTTGCGTTATATAGAAAATCAAATTCGTGAACATACGCCATTTGTGGGCACACCCATAAAAATTATCCTCCGACAAAGTTAATTTTCCAACAGAATATTGAAAATTTACATCAGAACAGGGTTTTAAGCCTTGTGCTTGAATTATCCTTCCCCTTGCCGTGCTGGAAGATGGATTATATAATCGGTGACACATTCAAAGGTGAATTCCTGAAATGACGAATGAATTTGATGCTCTCCAAGTAGAAGTTGAAGAAATTCCACCGGAAAAACCGGGTTTGTTGGGTGTATTGGTAGATATACTGGAGACCCTTTTATTGTCGGTGGTTCTATTCTTCTTGATTAATGCTGTGTCTGCTCGCATCCGCATCGACGGATCAAGCATGGAGCCTAATCTTCATCATGGCGAATTTGTGATTGTTAGCAAGGTCAATTACCGATTTGGGGAACCTGAACGTGGAGATGTGATTGTATTTGATTTTCCGCGTAATATCACTAAAGAGTATATTAAACGGGTGATTGGTTTACCCGGAGAGCAAATTCGCGTAGAAGATGGCAAGGTTTATGTTAATGGGGTGGTCCTCGCGGAACCGTATTTGCAGATGGAGCCATATTACGATGGTGAATGGGTAGTTCCTGAAGAAGCCCTGTTTGTGTTGGGTGATAACCGGAATAACTCCTCGGATTCCCATACCTGGGGTATGGTCCCAATGAATAATATTATTGGGGAAGCGTTATTGGTTTATTGGCCCCCAGAATCCTGGGGATTGGTGAACGGGGCAAACCCTGTCCTTGCTTCTGAGTGATCCATTGATTTTGAACCTTGTTTCAGGTTAAGTAAGGACCTGGCCAGCCTGATCAATTAAACAATCTTGTTGGTAAAAAGTGCAAAAATGAGTCTGGCTTTGAAAGTTTCTGTTATGATAGATAATGGAAAAACCAAGTAGGATTTGACACCAGATCCTGGAAGGTTGGAGTCAATTCTGCGTCTTTGAGTAGAGAAGGTATTTTTGGGAGTATTGTATGGCACAGGTGGCACTCACCAAGCGTATCATTCCCGTGCATGTGTTGACAGCCAGTTACCGGATAGCCGGTACAGTTAAGGTCAGCAATAGTGGACTGAGAGGTTTGCTTACTGACTCAACCAGTCAATTCATGACTATCATGGATGCAAGTCTGGGGCGAATTCACGACCCGGATTTTTTGGTCCAGAAACTGGCCGACATCCGCTTGGTCAAAGATCAGATTCACAGCGCCAGTGTAAAACGACGCCAGGATATCAGTCCAAAAGGAATAACCCGGGCTGGATATGAAAATGTGAATACATTTAACATCGCAATTACAGATTCAACCTTTGAATACGAGGGCTGTCTTGAATGGCCGGGACGTTTTGATTTTAAGGCTCTGATGTCTGGCGGCACCTGGGAATACTTGCCCGTTTATGACGGCACTGTGCGCTCTATTGTCTTTCCTGAAATGGAAATTAAAAGTGACGCCATGTTGATTAACCGCAAGCATATTGCCACCTTTACTCATTCCCTGAAGAGGGATGTAGGGGAATAAGAAAGACAGGTCTAAATCCTTTAGACTTGACCTGTTTAACCGGGGATGGTAAAATTTTTGCCGTTGCCTTAACAAAATGAAATTTGCCCCCATCGTCTAGGGGACCAGGACATAACCCTTTCAAGGTTAAGACCGGAGTTCGAATCTCCGTGGGGGCACAACAGAAAATTCCTCCTTTTGGGAGGAATTTTTGGTTAATCTTAGTTAAGAACCTCGGAGGTACCTCACTCAGCCCACCCTCTGTTTTTTTGCTCGGCTACCTCGGAGGTCTAACGCCCAGAGCAAGATAACCGGCAAACCCCACATGCTGGTTATTATGGATTTCTTGATCACAAAGCCATTTTTCTCCACCAAATCCTGGGCCGGGATTGGGCGGCAATCCAGTATATTTGGAAAGCTGATATGGAGATTTTCATATATTCTACCCATCAATGGCAGGGGGACATCCCTGGAAAGGGAAACAATCACTATCCTGCCGCCCGGTTTTAATACCCGGCGGCATTCCTGCAAGACCTCAGGAATGAGCGGACTATCAAATAATTCCAGGGCGAAGCTGGAAAAAACTGCATCAAAAATATTGTTCTGAAAAGGAATTGGTAAAGTGTCGCTCTGTACCAGCCCCACCTGCTCCAGGAGCCTGGAACGGAACAACCTCCTTTGGGCAACCTTGCCCATGCCGATCGAAAGATCCAGGCCGGCGCTGAAACCTCCTCCGATGGCCTGTGCGATGCGTTGCTGGGCATACCCGGTCCCAAACCCAACTTCCAGGATCATTTCCCCAGGTTGGGGATCCAATAAATCAAGGCCCTGCCTGATAAACCTTTTTTCACTGGATGCCAACAGGTCATAGACCCTGCTCAGGCGGGAGTAATAACTCTCCGCTGCCTGAACTGGGCGATTTACCCTTGAAAATTCCTGGTTGGGTTTCATGAAGTTATCCTTGTGGTCGTAATTCTAGTATATCCCAAACCTGCTGTACCCCTTAACGATCGACCCTGGATGATCCTGTTAAAATAAAAACGCTGCCTGGATTGACAGCGTTTTTGTTCACATTAAGTTGGGATTTAACCCAGGGTCACTCCCTGCTGTTTTTTTCCACCCTCAGTCCACTGCAGTTCAATTTCCAGCTGTTTTTTGAGGCCTTGTTTTTTGGGCTGTTCGTAATATTCCAGCTCAAAACTGATTGTCTCAGGAAGATCCACAACCACATCCTCTCCGCTCTGGGACAGGGTTACCTGGCCGGTTTCAACCTTGTCAGCCAATTCCCTTAAGAAGGAAGCGACATCGGGAAGTTTCTTTCTTAGATCACTTTTTACGAGCACATTTTTCTTTGTCATTTTCTCCTCCTCAATTAATGATTTCATTTTAACAAAATAGCTGGAGGGACGGATAAGAGATCTATTAATATGGGCGTTGGAATAGTTAAACGATATATGTTGCCCATTTAGTCGGCGTTAATCGACTAGCTTTTACTGACTCTGGTCATTATCCACCGCGGTAGGGCGGTGCTGTGATGGCATAAATCCGGCAGATCCGGCGATCCAGGATGCGGCTCCGGATACGAGGGTCAATTTCACTCAATTTATCGGTAGTTGTGATAATCGTAGGTAAATTGGCATTGTAGCGGTAATTAAAGAGCTGATAAAGCTTTTCCTTGACCCAGGGAGTCATGGATTCGGTTCCTAAATCATCCAATACAAGCAGCGGAGTGGTTTTTATTTCGTCAAAGCGGCGGTCATAGCTGATTTTGCTGTCAGGGCTGAAGGTTGCCCTGAGATGATCCATCAAATCAGGCACCATAATGAATAGGGGTGGTATGCCTTCCCCTGATCGGTAATTGGCGATAGCAGCTGCCAGGTGGGTTTTACCGCTGGCATAACCACCCTGCAGTACTAACCAACCCTTTGGCTTTTCAGCGTATTTTTGAGTGGACTTAAAAGCACTTTCCAATTTTTTTCGTTCCTCTTTCTCCAGGTTTTCATTTTCGCGCAGGGAGAAATTACCAAAAGTATGATCACTCAAAAAACCAAGGGAAGAAAGCTCTGAATGTCCGGTATCGTCCATCGGTCGGCGGTAATCCGGCGCCAGTATTTTAACCCTGGTAACCAGCTCGGGATCCTGCAATCTGGAACCGATGCGGCCTTCCATTTGATTCAAGGACAGGTTTGTTGTAATTAATAAAGGCAGGTTATTGATATAGCGGTAATTGAGAATCTGGAAAAGTTTTTCCTGCGCCCAGGGTGTGGCGTTCTCGGTTCCAAAATCATCCATGATCAGCAATGGGCAGCGGCGAATATTCTCAAACCGCTCTTCAAAGGTGGACTCTGTGCTGTTATAGGAAAATCTTAAGCTGTCCAATAAATCCGGAACTGTTAAGAAAAGGGTGTGAATTCCAACATCCACCACAAAGTTAGCAACTGCGGCAGCCAGGTGGGTTTTGCCACAACCATAGGGGCCTTGTAATACCAGCCAGCCATTTAACCTGGCAGCGTATTGCTGGGAATGATTATATGCTTGTTCCAGCGAATCTGCCTGGGCAGAACCCAAGCCGATTTGTCCTCTGGGTTCAAAATTCTCAAAGGTTAAATGAGCCAATTCTTCCAGGTTGCTCATTTTGTAGAGCCCATCCCGGGCTTGTTGTTTTAACTGTCCAGCCCGGCAGGAACAGATTTTGAGTTTACCAAATTCAGGATGCCCCACAGGTAAATCCTGGCGCAGGTAACCAATCCCGCCACAGATTTTGCAAGTGGGGTCTCCGGGGTAAGTCCCGGTGCCCGGGTCAGTCTTCGATGAACTCTGCGAATTCATCTTCGAGATATCCCCTGCGGTCTTTTTTAGTATGTCCTCTATCCGATCGCTCATCTCTACCACCATCCTGCCAACTGTGTAATATGGCTTCGATATAATTCCATTTTCTGACGTTATTCTGAACAGCGATTGCTACAGCTTCCCTGATCCAGTCCTGGGCGAATTCTTTTTCCGCGTCTTTTAGTGTATCTGCGATTAAGGGTGTCAACGGACCAATATTTTCTTCATACAGTCGATAGATATTGGGTTGTTCCAGGCTTAACGTCGGTGATGGACTATCTCCGTCGGAGGGGCGCCACGATCCGTCTTCGACGGATTGAACCGCGGCTTCTCCCCGGGGGGAGTTAAAGAAGTAAATTTCTAAAGTGCCTTCCCCTTCAGGGACGGCTGTTTTTAACAGGGTGCCGCGGTTCACCGCCCGCTCCAGCCCATTTTGTACTGCAAGCTGCTGGGCGGCGGTCATGGCGCCCAAGCCCGCCATAAATTCAGGATCCCCGGTAAAACTCTCTGCTTTGAGATACCTGATTTCACCTTCCAGGCGGGTGATTTGCCATAATGCGTAAAGCGTTACCTTCAGCTCATCCAGGTCATCAATCTGCGGGAGGAGCTCCTTAAAAAATAAAGAAGGAATCCGGGTCATGGTGATTTTTCCGGGGGGAAAACCCTTAAATGTCATCAAGTCACCTGGGAAAGATCAATATCGCGAGTAGCTGCGTTCTCAAATTTTGCCAGGTTCTTGCGGAAGACCAACTGCACATCCCCGGTGGGACCGTTACGGTGTTTGGCAATGATGATTTCTGCCAGGTTCTTTAAAGCGGAATCCTCTTCGTATACTTCCGGACGATAAATAAACATGACGATATCAGCATCTTGTTCGAGGCTTCCTGATTCCCGGAGGTCAGAAAGCACAGGTCGTTTATCAGAGCGCTGCTCTACGGCTCGTGAAAGCTGGGCAGCGGCCAGGACGGGTACGTTTAATTCCCTGGCAAGAATTTTCATGTTGCGCGAGATATCAGACACTTCCTGAACCCTGTTGTTGGTGCGCATGTCGCCACCCATCAACTGCAGGTAATCCACAACAATTAGATCCAATTTATATTCCAGGTGGAGACGACGGCATTTGGTTCGCAGCTGGAGGGGGGTCAGGGCAGGTGTGTCATCCAGGAAGATATGGGTATCTGATAATACCTCAATGGCCTGGGTGAAGAGCAGCCATTCATCAGGATTAAGCTTCCCCGAACGCAGCCGGGTGGAATCTATCCCTGTTTCCTGGGCGATGATACGCTGGACAAGCTGTTCATTGGACATCTCCAACGAGAAGATTGCAACGTGTTTTTTATGGGTTAAGGCCGCGTTCTTCACAGCGGATAATATGAAGCCTGTTTTTCCCATACCAGGACGGCCAGCTATGATCAGCAGGTCAGAGGGTTGTAAACCACCCAGCATTTTATCGATATCAAGAAATCCGGTGGGTACACCAACCAGGTCATCATCCCGCTTGGAAAGTTCTTCAACGCGGTCAAAATATTCACTTAATACTGAGCGGATGGGTTGTAAATCCTTAGTTGTGCGGCGCTGACTGACATTAAAAACTGCCTTCTCGGAGTCGTCCATGACCGTATCAAGGCTGAGGTTTTCCTCGTAAGCCAATTTAGCAATCTTGTTGGCCGCATTCAGCATCCTCCGCCGAATCGCAGTTTCTTCTACTCGGTGCCCGTAGGCTTCTGCATGCAGAGAAGAAGGCACATTATTAATTAATTTAGTGATGTAGGCTGCCCCGCCAATATCCACTAAATGTCCCATCTGGTCCAGTTCTTCAGTGACTGTGACCAGGTCCACCGCCTCATTTTTGTCATGCAGGGTAACAAAAGCCTGCCAAATCCACTGGTTGCGGTGGATGTAGAAATCATCCGGATGCAGGAACTGGGCAACATCATAATAGGCTTCTGGATTGATTAAAACGGCCCCGATAACAGCTTCTTCTGCTTCCCGGCTATGGGGAACCATCTGGGGTCCAGAAGTATCAGGAGCGGCTTCGAATTCTACGGCTTCAGTCATGATTTTGGTTACCCGAAATACTTGTGATTGAATTGATGTTAGAGAAATAAATACGAATTATTCTTCCTCGGAATCCTCTTCGTCTGTTTGTTCCTCAGGAGGATCCGGGGTAATTTTATTCAGATAATTTTCAAATATGGACAGACGTTCACTGTCCATTTCTTCATCAAGTCCAGCTTCTGTGAGATCGTCTTCTGGAATCAGGCCTGCTTCCAGAAGCACTTTTTCGGAGACAAAGATGGGTACTTGTGTTCGGATTGCCAGGTTCATTGCATCGGAGGGTCGGGAATCAATATTATGATGCGTGCCATTGATAGTGATCGCAATATTACCGAAGTAAGTTTCATCTTTTAGCGAAACTACCTCCACATGAATCAATTCGGCTTCCAGGGTATCCAGTATATTTATAAACAAGTCATAGGTAAGAGGCCGTGAGACCTCAACACCCTGAAGAGCCAGGGTGAGGTGCTCAGCTTCATAAACCCCGACCATAATGGGCAGATAGCGGTCTGAATTCAGTTCCCTTAATATCACCACACGCTGCTGGGACATTAAGCTGACCCGGATGCTGTCGATGACTACTTCTATCATATTGGTGGACATATCTGGAATTTCCTTCAGTGTTAAACCTGGTGTCTTGTTATTCTATCACGTGGATTTAGTGCCTGCAACGAAGGAACCTTAAAGCCTTAAATTTGTTAAGAAAAAGCCCCCTCTAAATGATGTAGTGAAACAATTCTGTAGAATGGCTAGATCCATGTTCCCATTCGTTATAATGAGAGAAAACCCGTTCTAGGCAAACTTGTGTTTTGAGGAGTTTATGGATCAAGATCCTCCTTCCCGGCAAAAATCCCGTTACCTTCCCCTTGATTACCTGCGTGGGCTGTTAATCCTATTGATGGCATTGGACCATGCCAATTACCACATCGCCCAACAGCATTCCACGGGAGAATATTGGGGTGGGCAATTCCCTGTCTATGCCAGTCCAGTTCATTTCCTGACCCGATTTGTAACTCATTTAAGTGCGCCGGGTTTCTTTTTTCTGATGGGTACAGGAATGGTTTTATTTGTGGCTTCCCGGCGTAGCAGAGGCTGGCGGGTTTCGAAAACCAGATGGCACTTTTTAATCCGGGGCTCGGTATTGATTTTGCTTCAGCTGTTATTATCCCTGGTTTCTGCCTGGGGCGCATCCGTTCCATTTTTCTATGTTGGTGTATTGGCAGCACTTGGGATGGGCATGATCCTCTCCATACCCCTGCTGGATCTAAAACCTGTCTACCTGGCAGTGATTGCCCTGTTTTTGTTTGTCATTCTGGAAATCCTCACCCCCGCGCCAGGATTATGGGGCCAAAACTTCGATAACTTACTGGGAACTTTACTGGTTTATAGCGGCGGGCAGAACGACTTTTGGGTGAATTATCCGCTGCTGGCCTGGCTAGAAGTGATTGTGCTGGGTATGATTTTTGGGAAATGGCTGCTGCGGGATACCAGGAAAACATACCAGAGAATTAGCTGGGCAGGCCTGGTATTTCTGATTGGGTTTCTGGCGCTGCGACTGATGAATGGGTTTGGCAATATTCGTCCCTATCAGGGTGAAAGCTGGATGGCGTTTCTAAGTTTGATTAAATACCCGCCCAGTATGACTTACGTGCTTTTTACACTGGGAGTAAACTTCCTGTTATTGGGGATCTTTTCTGGAATTAAAAACGAGAACAGCAAAATCTGGCAACCACTGTTAGTTTTTGGCAGGGTGCCCCTGTTTTCATACCTGGTCCACTTAGGGATTTACGTTGTGATAGGCAGGATGCTGACACCCGCTGGATCCAGTTTGGGTGTTATGTATTTATTCTGGTTGGCTGGTTTGATACTGATGTATTTCCCGGCCCGATGGTATGGGGAGTATAAAACAAGGCAGCTGGTGAGTTCCTGGGTACGATTCTTTTAGCGGATTGTCCTGTTTGACGGGGATTTATCCGCTAACTTTTTCAGCTTCCCGTTTTAACTCTCTCATTCGTGTGCCGTGATCCAGAATCCTTTTTCGGATCCGCAGATTTTTTGGGGTGACTTCCAGAAGTTCATCGTCTGCCAGATACTCGATGCATTGATCTAAACTCATTTCACGTGGAGTAACTAATCGGCGATCAATTTCGCGGATATTATTGCGCATATTAGTCAAATGTTTGGTTTTGCAAACATTGATCTCGATATCATCCGGACGTTTGTTTTCCCCAACAACCATCCCCCGATAAACTTCAATTCCCGGTGCGATAAAGAGGACGCCCCGTTCTTCGGCGTTTTTGAGTCCAAAAGTGGTTGCAGTGCCTGTTTCCCAGGCCACCAGGGATCCGTGGGTCCGGACATCAACAGAGCCCGCTTGAGGAGCATATTTATTGAAGGCTGTGTTTAATACTCCGGTCCCTTTGGTCATAGTCAGGAAATGATGGCGAAACCCGAGGATTCCTCTGGTGGGCGCTATAAAGGTGAGTAAAACAGTTCCAGTGATCGACTCTCGCATGTCCTGCAACATACCTTGTCGATTGTTTAGTGAATCCATCACTGCGCCAATATCATCAGAATGAATTTCGATCCGCACCTCTTCGAAAGGTTCCAGAATCTTTCCAGCGGGAGTTGTTTGCAGGATTACTTCCGGCCGGGAAACGTGAAATTCATAACCTTCGCGGCGCATCGTTTCAATCAGTATCGCAAGGTGTAATTCACCCCTTCCAGAGACCAGCAAAGTGTCTGTGGTTCTTGTTTCTTCTACCCTTAACGCCAGATTGCTCTTTGTTTCTCTAAAAAGGCGTTCCCGGAGTTTACGGGATGTTTTCCAAACGCCTTCTTTTCCAAAGAATGGAGATGTATTTACTCCAAAAGACATCCGAACTGTTGGGGCTTCCACTTTGATTCTGGGAAGGGGGACTGGATTTTCGGGAGTACAGATTGTATCGCCTATGGTAATTCCTTCCAGCCCGGTAATGGCTACTATCTCTCCTGCCCTGGCCTGGTTGATTTCCCTGCGCTCCAAACCTTGATAATCATATAAATACGTAATTTCCCCGGGGATGATTTGATCCCCGGAGGTCAGGTAAACCACAGGTTCTCCAGCTTTGATCTCTCCGGCAAAAATTCTTCCTATAGCGGTGGCTCCCCGGAAAGAGTCATAATCAATAGAGGTCACAAGCATTTGCAAGGGGCTGTCTTCCTGGACTATTGGGGCAGGAATCGACTCAAGGATGGCTTCGAAGAGTGGCTGTAAATCTGGACCTACTTCAGCGGTAAGGCCTGCTCGATGCTGGGTCGCGATGGTATAGACCACCGGGAAACTAGCTTGTTCTTCGCTAGCGCCGAGTTCAATAAATAGGTCAAATGTGTCATTTAATACCTGGGAGGTATTCGCAAGTTTCCTGTCCACTTTGTTGATAACCACAATGACTTGGTGGTTTAGCTCCAGAGCTTTTTGGAGAACAAAACGTGTTTGAGGACGGGGTCCTTCGGCCGCATCAACTAGCAGCAGAACCCCGTCAACCATATTTAATACCCGTTCAACTTCACCGCCAAAATCTGAGTGTCCTGGCGTATCCACTATATTAATTTTTACAATTTGACCGGTTTTAGGATCGGTAATTTCGATGGCAGTGTTTTTAGAAAGTATGGTGATACCCCTTTCTCTCTCCAATTCATTGGAGTCCATCACCCGATCCCTGATTACTTTCTTTTCATGGAACACGTGTGCCTGCTGTAAAAGCCCATCTACAAGGGTAGTTTTCCCGTGGTCTACGTGGGCGATAATTGCTACATTGCGTATGTCTGTTCTAGTAGTTTTCATAAATTTTCTCATTAATGCATAAAAAAACCGACCGATGTTGGCCGGAATTCAACGAAACAACGACTCCAGTTTACCAGACGAATTGAAAAATGAACAGAGTTCCGGGTTTATTCAGCAAGAATTGCTGGGCTGGGTCGGTTTGGCTCAAGCTGTGCGGCAGCCGGGCAAGGGCAAAAAAGGAAAATCAGAAGTTTTTCCCTGGAATCTAGTAACTAACTTCTTTTTAACTCATTGATTCTGCGGATGAGAGAAATCATCGAAAATCCATATAACAACATCAACAGGGCAAATAGAACTTCCGCAATAGATGAGAAAATACCAACTCTACCTGAAATGGATGGGAGTACAGTAACCATGATGGGCAGAAAGACAACTAAGTATAAAATTAGTCGTTGATATTTTTCGATCTTAGACTCCGTATCACTATATATTTCGGGAGTTTTACCTTTCCCGCGCAGAAATCGAAAATACATCCATCCTGCCATCTCGCCAACCAGTTCCCAGCCTGAATCGGCAAATAACTGGAGATAGGATTCCCGATCTTTAGCTTTCAAGGATCGATAGTCCAGGCGGTATATATAATTGGCTGGCGCTCCTTTTTTAAACTGGTAACTTCCCGGAAAGGTAACCTTGTCAAGGAGTAAACCTTCATTTGCCATTTCAGATAACCAGGTTTCTTCTTGTTCGTCTTGCCAGGCCCAAAACCATTTTGTTTTTTTTATAATCTCTGTATTCATAGAATTTATTCCTCAGTGGCTTTTTTCTGCCAGTTAGTAAAATTTCTTTCGGCGCTTTGCAGCATGATTTCCATGCGTTGAATTTGTCCAAGCAGGACCTGGATCCCAATTTCTGTGACCTGGTAGATTTTCCGGCGTCCTTCCTTCCCTATCATTGAGATTAATTTACTTTGCTCCAGGGTAGAAAAGGCGCCATAGATTGTTCCTGGAGCGAGGCGAACTGTGCCCTGGCTGATTTCCTCGGCTTCCTGCATAACGGCATAACCATGTTTAGGTGATATCAGTGCTAGCAAGATATAGTAAGTAGATTCAGTCAGTGGGAGATGTTTTGAAACGGGTTGGTTCATATGTGCTCCTTATTCAGTCCAAAATGTATATCGTAAGTCGGTATAACGTGTAACGATATATCGTGTGACGATATAATAGGTCAATACGACGTATTTGTCAAGGGTGTATAGAATTTTGAATAGATCTAGAATTAGAACACTGGTCAATATATAATATTTTTAATAGGATTAAATAATTCATCAGGGGGTTATTATGCCTAGACGATTGATTTCTTTTGAGCCGGCAGGTTGCTACCATCTCTACAACCGCGGAGTAAATCGGAGAAAGGTCTTTTTCGATGACAGGAACTATCAATATTTTCTTTTTAACATCGAAAGATATTTAATGCCGATCTCAGATTTGATTGCTTATTGTTTGATGCCAAACCATTACCATATTTTGATTCAAGTTAAGGATACCTCGGAGGTCTTTAAGACCTCCGAGGTATCCACTGCGATGATGAAATTGTCTGTGTCTTACACCAAAGCAATTAACAAAGGTTATAACCGGGTCGGACCGTTGTTCCAGGGGGCCTTCCAAGCAAAGTATATTGATACAGATGCTTATTTATGGCAGCTCATTGGTTATATGCATCTCAATCCCGTCGCCGCAGGACTTGTTCAAGATCCTGGCGATTGGGTTTTTTCAAGTTATCATGATTACCTTGATTTGGATCCTGAAAATTCCAAGTACCTCCGAGGTCTCGCACCACCTCGTTTATAATGGTAAATAAATTTTCTGGTTTTTGTCGGCTTAATAAAGGAAGATCAAAACTTATTGGACTTTTTTACGAAATTTATCCCAACGATCCCAGGCGAGAGGAAGGGGTTATGCCGATGACCGTTCTTTTCCAGCCCAGAAATAAATCATATTTACGAAGGACAGATCATGACTGAACCTTTTATCATCCCGTCATTGGAAACAGAAAGATTGTTATTAAGGGCATTTCGTCAAGAGGATTTGGATCCTTTTGCAGAAATGGTTGCTAACGTTGATGTTATGCACCAGGCAACCTATGATGGCGATACTATGTCAAAATCCCAGGCCTGGAATTGGCTGTGTATGATGCTGGGCCACTGGCATATGCGAGGATTTGGGATTTGGGGGGTTGAGGAAAAAATATCCGGAGATTTGATTGGCCGGATAGGACTTCAATTTCTGGATTGGTTTGATAATGTGGAAATGGTTTGGATGCTTAAGCAATCAGCCTGGGGCCAGGGATATGCTACCGAAGGTGTCAAGGCTGCAATTTCATATGGGATGGAAACGTTGGCTCTTCCCCGATTATCCGCAGTCATCCGGATTGAAAATGAACCATCGATCCGCTTGGCGCAACGTTTGGGTATGATTTGTAAAAGAGAGATAGAGCGCCAGGAGATTATGTTTTATGATTATAGCTATACGATCGAACAGTATCAGGAGAATCAAAATCGCTAAATTGGCCTCTTTAAAGGAGAAATTTCTTAGAGTACAATAAAGACAGGCTCAATATTCCTTCACCGTTAACCTGGTTGACCCACAAAAACCCTTATCAGGAGGTTCTTCGATGAACGATTTACTGATGCTGGAAAAATATTTTCCCGGTGCGACCCTGGAAGGGGGAATTGAGCTGGCCAACCGCTTGGACTGGGGGATAATAGTTAAAATGGCCGGGGATGGATATGTTGTCTCCAGCGGTGCTGAGCCAATCTTACGTACTGAAAACAAAGATGCGCTGCAGTCCTTTTTATACGGTTTGGGATTGGCATACGCAATTCTTCCCGAAGAGTTATTTAACTCTCTGGAAATAACTTTAAAAGAACTCTAGTTTCAACAGTACAGCATTTATTACGTCGATTAATAAGGAGCCATCATGAGCAAACATCAGAGCCCTGTCCAATTCAGACAATACTCCCCCCATTTGTTGTTGATTGTCCTTGTGCTGGTTTCCCTGAGTTTGGCCTGTAATTGGCCAGTGATGGCGAGTATTTCAAACCAAGAAGATTCGCCAGGTTTTATACAAACCAGCGTTGTTGAAACCATGACTCTCATCGACGGGGATCAGGTTCAGGATGCCGCTGATCAGTCAGGTCAGGACGCAGATGTTCAACCGGTTTTGGTAACCACCACGCCTGAACTTACGGACACACCCACGCTGACACCCACGGTAACAGATACACCCACGCCGGAAGTCGCCATGATTTATGCTTCAGCTAACACGAATTGTCGGACCGGTCAGGGTACTGCATTTGGGTGGTTAGTGACAATGCAGGAAGGGGAAGAATCCGAAGCAGTTGGCATAGATACTTCCGGAGAGTATTGGTACATCCGGCGACCTGACCAGCCCAATGATTTCTGCTGGTTGTGGGGAAAATATGCCACACCGTCAGGCCCGTATGAATCATTACCGGTTTATACACCAGTACCTTCTCCCACCCCTGGTTTTGATTTTAATATCACTTATTTGCAGACGATACAATGTGGGGCATGGTGGGCACTGCAATATCAGATCGACAATATTGGCTCATTTATCCTTGAATCTTGGAAATCAACTGGTGTTGACAATACCGGTGGATTAACCAATATGCCTAATGAACAAGATAAATTCTTCAATTCTTTAGGATGTTCTTCTTCAGAACAACAGTTTGATTTAACTCCCGGTGAAGGCTCTTATGTAAATGCTGTATTTAACGGTGATCCCACGGGTCATGATATAACGGTAAAAATCAAGATCTGCACCGAAGATGGACTGGCTGGCGATTGTTTGAAAAAAGAAATTCGGCTTACACCCTGACCGTATAGTTAATCAGAGAAAAATTTAAGGGTAATTCTCCGCTAATGGGGTTTGGATTGACGCTTCCATCTACTCGAAAGCGCCTTCCCCGAGATGGACATAGCGGAGGTTGCCCTTTTTGCCTATCAGGAATAAGGTTGGTCAGTAGAGAACCTCATCATCCTGCGCGACAGCAACCTTAATGCTCAAATCTTTGAGTTCTTCTTTCCTGGTATCCAAATTCCGGGAATAGTGGATTGGTTCTTTTCCTTCAGGCAATGACCTCGTTTTTTTGAATAACCAAAAAAGTTCAGGTTACAATAATTCTATAGGCTAGCGGAGGAATTCCGGATGACAATAGATGTGGTAAATCTTGCAAAAAAATTTTCCTTGATCACAGACCAATGGGATCCCAAAATAATCGCCCAGTTGAATGATTATCATTTCAAAATTGCCAAAATTCAGGGGGAATTTATCTGGCACAGCCATCCGGAAACAGATGAAGTGTTCCTGGTTGTGGAGGGTGATTTAACTATTCATCTCAGAGAAGGGGAATTAAATCTCAAACCAGGGGAATTATGCGTGATTCCCAGCGGTATGGAGCACAAACCTGCTGCCTTAGAGGAGTGTCAGATTCTGATGGTAGAACCCGGTGGTACCCTGAATACTGGAGATGCGGGTGGAGAAAAAACAATTGAAAAAAATGCCTGGATCTAAGTATGGTATCCAGCTTTGGTGGTTTGGGAGAGTTTTATGATCCAGCTAAGCAGTGAATGGAAAGCAGCGCTGCCGGAAGCCAGTGTGGGCTTGCTGATAATGAAGAATACGCCCAATTTGAAGGATCACCCGGGTTTAAAGTCCGCCCGGGAGACTCTGGAGCGAGACCTGAGATCGTTATATGGCTCATTGGGTCGAAAAACACTGCGAGCTTTACCTGTCCTGGCAGCCTATGATAATTTTTACCGCCGTTTTCGAAAATCCTACCATGTTCAACTCCAGCTGGAATCGGTGGTTTTAAACGAAAAACCCATCTTTTCTCCGTCTGCCCTGGTGTCCTGTATGTTTATGGCTGAATTGAAGACCGGTTTGTTAACAGCAGCCCATGATTTTGAGAAATTAGCTTTGCCCCTGGTTGCGGATATCGCAACCGGAAACGAAACTTATCAACGGTTAGATGGGTCTCAACAGCAGTTAAAAGAAGGTGACCTCTTCATCAGGGACCAACAGGGAATTCTTTCTTCTGTGATTTATGGCCCGGATCAACGGACACAAATTCAACCAAAAACAAACCAGGCGGCATTTACAACCTATGCGCCGCCGGGGATTCATCAAGATCTGGTTCGAGAACAATTAGAAATTTTGGAACATTATATCCGGATTTTTGCTCCCCAGGCTGAACGGGAACTAGTAGTCATTTGTTAGCAGGTTTTTGGAAACAATAGCTATTTAAAACTCTGGCTTGCTTGATTTTCCATTTTTTGGCATATTGCTGGGCATTTTCCAGAGAGCGGCTGGCTATAGCTATCAGCTCTCCCTGGGAGGATGACCGAATGGCAGGTATGATCGCTTGATTGATATTTGCCGTTGATAAAAGTCCCCAGCGCACAATATTCATGACAATACCTCTTAAGTATTTTATATACAATCGTCATTGTATATGTTTTAATGGATTGCTTACAAGGAAAATCTATGAAAACTTCTAAAAAAACACTCATTATTCTGGCAGCGATTGTATGGTACATCGGCGGGATTATGCTCCTCCGAAGCGGCATTGAGCTCATTATTCAAACCAGGGAAATGGAACCCAATAGTTCCTGGCATTGGCTGTTTATACTTATAGGTATTGGCTTGGGTATTTATCAGGCCCTGACGATCTTCACCCGCAGCTGTCAAAAAAATATAAAACGGATCAACGAATTAGAAAACCCCCGTATCTGGCAATTTTACCGCCCCGGTTTTTTTATTGCCCTGGCCGGCATGATTACCACGGGAGTTTTGTTAGATTATTTTTCCCAGGGATATTACTTTTTTATGTTGATTGTGGCAGCGTTGGACTTTGCGTTGACTATTTCCCTGCTGGGCAGCAGCCGTATTTACTGGATCAAAAAGGTCCCGGAATAGATTTCTTAAAAACAGCGTGATTATGCTTTGCGTTTCAACCGGAATAGAATAATCTGTGATTTCAAATCGGCGGAATTTATTTG
>CAXMRF010000035.1:0-20991 GCA_964195965.1 uncultured Nitrosomonadaceae bacterium | reverse complement strand
ATAAAGAAGATTATAAATTTGTAGATCCCAGTCCAGACGTGGAAATTCATCTCTCCAATGGTGAGGTGATTTCAGGTCCTCGTGGTGGAACCCTCGAAGAATTTTTTATACTGCTAGAAAAGAGGGGATTGCCACCTATCGTCGGAGCAGTAGTTAATGGCAAACTGACAGAATTGTCATATCCTGTAAACATGGATGTTGAAGTACATCCAATTACCATGGAAAGTGCGGACGGCATGCGGTTTTACCGCCGTTCTTTGACATTCTTGCTGGAAAGCGCTTTTCAGGATCTCTATGCAGATGCAATCCTCACCGTTGATCATTCTGTAACTTCCGGCGGTTATTTCTGCCAGGTTTATCACAAATCACCGCTGACAGAAGACGAGCTATCCCTGCTTGAAGTCAGAATGAGGGAACTGGTCAAAGAAAATAATAAATTTGAACGACTGAAAATATCCCTCGCAGAAGGAATAGCCTATTTTGAAAAACAGGGCTATAAAGATAAAGTCCGATTATTGACTCACCGAAAAAAAGATTATCTCACGCTTTACAAATTGGGTGACCGGATGGATTACCATCACGGGTATATGGTGCCCTCAACAGGCTATCTAAAATGGTTTGACCTGGTGATGTTGGAGGATGGTTTTATTCTTCGTTTTCCTCGTCGACAAAACCCGATCGTACTTCAACCCATTCCCAAATATTACACACTGTTAAATGTTTTTAAAAGGTATGGAAGTTGGCTTCACCGTCTAGGGATTGATAGTGTTGGAGCGCTGAATGATTCTATTGATCAAGATCAGATCCGGAAATTAATTCTGGTATCTGAAGCACTCCAAGAACAGCATATCACCGAAATTGCTGCTCAGATTGAAGAGCGTTCAGATAATATTAATGTCATCTTAATCGCTGGTCCTTCATCTTCAGGAAAAACTACCTTCTCGAAACGATTAACCATCCAGCTTCTGGCCAGGGGTATCTCTCCCTTTCCTCTCGAAATGGATAAATACTTTGTGGACCGGGAACATACACCCCGAGATGAATACGGTGATTGGAATTTTGAAGCGCTGGAGGCTGTTAATATAAACCAATTATCTTTGGATATTCGCCACCTGATTGCTGGAGAAAAGGTTCAACTGCCTACCTATGATTTTCAAAACGGTAAAAGCGGTAAAGGTGAATCCATTCAATTACGTCCAGGTCAAATTATCATTCTGGAAGGAATTCATGGTCTCAATCCTGATTTATTACCTGAATTCCCACAATCCTGTACCTTTCGAATTTATGTTTCTGCGCTAACTCAATTAAATCTTGATCGTCATAATCGGGTCTCGACAACAGATACACGTTTGATCCGTCGCATTGTCAGGGATTCAAGGGAACGTGGTTATTCTGCGATGGACACCATCAACCGCTGGGAATCTGTTCGCAGGGGGGAAAAACAATTTATCTTCCCCTTCCAGGACAATGCGGACGCAGTATTTAACTCAGCTCTTGTTTATGAAATGTCCGCACTTAAATCGGTCGCTGAACCTGTCCTCCGCCAGGTACCAAACAGGTCTCATGCCCAAATAGAAGCGAAACGCCTTTTGGCGTTCCTGGAATGGTTTTTGCCCCTGGATAACGACATGATTCCTGACAATTCGATCCTCAGAGAGTTTATTGGCGAGTCCAATTTAAAAGATTTTAACCTCTGGGAACAATAAATTTTTCCTGAAATCATTTAAATGAGGAAAACAAAAAAAGGCGACAGAAAATTCTCTGTCGCCTTTTTTATTTTAGTTTTATTTTTTATATTCTGGGAAATCGCCTCAGGATTGTAGCAGTGTCAGGCAGTGAAACTCGTTCCCCATAGCTCAGGTCGGTTAAGCTAACACCTTTCCGCTTCTCTACATCTTGATAAATATATACCAGGACACCTTTTTTCGCATAACGTTTATTCACATAAGCCTGGCCAAGAAAATACCCTTCTGAATCATTTGCGCAGCTGGTTACTTTTCCTATCACCCTGCCCTGTTCATCCATTACAGGATCGCCAAAATGTGCCTTGCGGACCCGTTTTTCACTGAACCGGAAACGAACAATGATGTTCTCACGGGCTGCTTCCTGAGCCAAATAGGCATCTCTACCAATAAACCAGGGTTTGTTAACTTTCACATAAGAACTAAAACCTGCTCCCCCAACCCCAATATTCAATTCACCAGCCAATTCATGACCATAAAGAGGCAACCCGGCTTCTGTTCTTAAGGAATCCCTTGCACCTAAACCACAGGGTTTAATTCCCATTGGTTTTCCAACTTCCAGCAACTTCCTGAAGAGAGATTCCGCCTGATCAGGGTGAATAAATAATTCATAAGCTAATTTTTCACCGGTATATCCCGTTCTTGAGACTACCAGGTCATAATCATCATTTTTAACTTCACACAGTTCCGACCATCTCAAGTGATTAATTTTCCGTTCATCATCCGCATTAAATCCCAGGGATAATAAGATATCCCTCGACCGGGGACCCTGCAAAGCAATGTCAACCCGCATGTCAGCGCCTTCCGCCGGATCTTTTAAGTTCCGTAAAATAGTACGAATTCCGTATGCCTTTGCCCAGGGACGATGATTATCTATTTTTACAATGCCTTCTTTAACATCATTAAGCCATTTCCAGACTTTGGCTTCATTTGATGCATTTACTACAATCAAATATTCCATGCCAAAACGGCGATAAACCAAAGTATCATCTAATACATTCCCGTCAGTATCCAGGAAGTGAGCATAGGCGGATTCTCCGACTTTCAGCGCAGAGATATCATTCCCAACAACACTATCCAAAAATGCCATTGCGTCAGGACCTTCTGCCTGGAAGATACCCATATGAGTAACGTCGAACAAACCTGCGCTTTCGCGCACTGCATTATGTTCTTCCACGACAGAATCGTATCGGACAGGCATTTCCCAACCGGCAAAAGGCACCATTCGTGCGCCTAATTCAACATGTAAATCATACAAGGAAGTTCGCTTTAGACTTTCTTCACTTTCTTCCCAAACAAAATCCGGTAAAGCGTCTCCAGTTTCAGCGCGCATCCCCAGGTAAAAAGGCTTTTCCTTTCCATAAGGATCCCCATCAATGATGGAATCATAATTCCGATTGGATTCACGAACAACTACCGGGCCCGGGATTTTCCTTAAGACATCCTCATCCACTCGAACATATCCATCGGAAACAGCCCTGAGCCAGGTCAGGACCAGACTGGATTTCTCTGCTGCAACAGTGAGGTGGAAACTCTGCAGCTCATCACAAGTAACCATCACAGGAATATTTTCTTCAGGCGTATACAAAATAGCCGGTTGATTGTGACCGCATTCCATGGTTTCAATATCACTGCTGACTAAATAGTCCAGGAATTCCCTGGATTTACCGCCGCTGATAATATAAGAAGAGGTGATTTTTCCCTCATCAGCCTCATCATCTAAATAATAAAAATGAGGATAGCCATGGGAACCAGATTTATAATCAATCCCTGCATTCTCGGCCAGTTCTCTAACCTTCAATTTTGCTTCTTCCAAGGTTTTAAAATCGACCTTTGCCCTAAGTTTTCGTCCTTGATAATAAGGTTCACAAGAGAAAAGAACATCTGCAATAATGTCTGCAACCTGACGGGTTTCTTCTTCTTTTAATCCCCTTTGTGATATCCAGGGTGTTCCTAATCGAACACCAGAAGGATTTAGAGCAGATACATCTCCGGGAATAGTATTCCTGTTGGTGACAATTCCGGCCACATCCAGAATGCGGGCCGCCAAATCCCCACTCAACCAGGCGCCGTCTTTTCCTTTTACAGACTTGGTGTCAATATTAGTCAAGTGCGTATTGGTGCCGCCAAACGGAATTCTGAATCCCCTTTCCTCAAGGCGATCATTTAACACCTTGCAATTTTTGACTATCTGTTTCATTAATTGCTTAAAATCATCTGTTTGGGCTAATTTAAACGCAAGCGCTGTTGCACCAAAGACATTCACATGTGGACCGCCCTGTTCTCCCGGGAAAACGGCCCGATCAATTTTCTTAATGATCTCCAAGTCAGTACTCATTAAGATAGCGCCCCGCGGCCCCAGAATAGTCTTGTGTGTAGTAGTGGAAATAATATGAGCATGGCCAATCGGAGAAGGGTATTCTCCTGCAATGACCAAACCCGCAACATGGGATATATCCGCCAGAAGGTAGGCCCCAACCTTATCAGCAATTTTTCTAAATTTGGCCCAATCCAGCTGCCAGGAATAGGATGAAACACCAGCAATGATCATTTTCGGTTTATGCTGGAGCGCAAGTTGTTCAATTTCATCATAATCCAGCAATTCAGTATCAGGATTCACCGCATAAGAGACAATATTATAAAACTCGCCTGAACGGTTCACCCTGGATCCATGGGATAAGTGCCCACCATGGAGCAAGTTCATACCCATGACCGTATCGCCTAGTTTAACCAGGCCATGGTAGACCGCATTATTTGCTGGACCGCCAGAAAGGGGCTGAACATTTACATATATATCCAGGGCTGTTTTTCCATTGCCTGCAAAAGCCTGGGCAGCACGTTGGCAAGCAATTCCCTCTAAAATATCCGCGTATTCGACACCTTTGTAATAACGATCATCTGAATACCGCCTGTACTCAGTTAATATCTTATCGTAATCAAATAACTCATCTTCCGTTAATCCCCCTGTCAAATCAAATGAGTATCCTTCAGCATAAATATTATGAAAACTGGATCCTAGCGCTTGCCGGACTGCTATCGGCGTCATACTTTCACTTGGAATCAGAATTAAACGCCTGTATTGCCGTTCTTCTTCTATCCGCAGCAGCTCATCAAGCTTTGGATCAATATCTTTGATACTTCCTCGGACCAAATAATCTTTCATCGGTAACTCCCAATAAAAATAAAATATTCCAAACTTTCCCTAATCCTGATTGAAAACTACTCACTCAACCACAGGTAGGGTAATCAAGCCATTATTATACAACAGGTTAACCTACCAGAATATTTGAGGAATATTAATCCGACAGGTCCTGTGAATGATAGTGCAAAGCTAAAAATTTATCTTTCAGGGTACAACTTGCCTGGGAAAGTTTTTCATCAAAGAATAGATATGGATCCACCTCCCCTGCCATGGCTGAATAAGACCAGCTTCTTAAAGTGGATAAAATATAAATGAATACGCATCTACAGGGAAGCGAAGTTTTAATCAGTGTATTTTGTCCCTGTCTTTCCAGAGACTTTCAATTTTTCGAATTCTTTTTAGGATCGGTACACCAAAGTTTTATCAGATCCCGGCTTATTTTAACTTGCCCAATCCTCGTAAGACACGTTCTGGAGTTAATGGAAATTCATCAAACCAGACCCCTGTAGCATCATGAACTGCGGCAGTAACAGCCGGAGCCAAGGGAATAAATGGCATCTCCGCCACGCCCAATGCTCCTTGTGGACCATTAGGATCTGGATTTTCCATGATAATCGATTCAAGCACCTGGGGAATATCCTGAACTGTTGGAATCAGGTAGGTAGACAGTTTGTCAGTTTTTACATAACCCGCATCTTCAATGAAATTTTCTGTTAAAACATATCCTAAAGCCTGGATGACACCACCCTCAATCTGGCCTACCAATAGGTCAGGATTAATGGCTTTCCCAACGTCATGAGTTGAGTAAATCTTTTCAACGCTAATTTGACCTGTCTCAGTATCGACAATCAATTCTACTGCCTGGGCTACGTACCCGTAGGCAAAATTTGGGGTCG
Source organism: uncultured Nitrosomonadaceae bacterium (assembly GCA_964195965.1). Classification (GTDB taxonomy): domain Bacteria; phylum Chloroflexota; class Anaerolineae; order Anaerolineales; family UBA11858; genus B10-G9. The sequence goes on along the minus strand of CAXMRF010000035.1, from coordinate 15,211 downwards.
ATGCACCAGTGACCGGATCAAATTTGGTTGTTTTTGGTGCCAGATATTGATATGTTGCAGTTGCTGGTCTTTCTCCATTTTCCCATTTATCCAGGGCTTGTCTCCCTGCGCCGTAGACACTGTTTCCAGCCATAAAAGTCATCCTTGAAGCTGAAACACTGCCAGAATCCCGGGTCTCACCAGTATCTGCGCTAATTAATTCGACCCTATCAAATGGCACACCAACAGCATCTGCTGTCATTTGAACGATAGCTGTATGAGTTCCTTGTCCCACTTCTGCAGCAGCCTGGCGGACAATCACACGCTCAATTTCCTCTGCCCCATAAAGTTCAACAGTAGCCCAGGAATTCTCTTGGTAGCCTGCAGAAAACCCAATATTTTTAAGACCACAGGCATATCCAATGCCCCGTTTTAAAGCCGAATTCCCGTTGATTGGTTTACCCGGTTTTTGATGCCAAACTCCTTGATCTTTTTGCCAATAGGATTCCTCTGCACAGCGTTCCAGAACTTCGTCCACGTTTACCAGTCCAGGCATCCGGGATCCAACTGAAGAAATTGACTCTTTATTTAATGCATTTTTCAACCGGATTTCCACCGGATCCATATTCAGTTTTTCAGCCAGTTTATTCACCTGGCTTTCGGCAGCAAACGCTCCCTGGGGACCTCCAAAACCTCGGAACGCCCCACCCGGAACTTTATTAGTCGCTACTGCCCGGGTATCTACTTTAATATGGGGAATTTCGTAGGGTCCAGTACAATTTATGGTGGCATTGGCAAGAACTTTGTTTGAGGTGTACATATAAGCCCCACCATCAGCAGTTACATCCACCTCAGCAGCGGTAATCTTCCCATCCAGGGTAGCTGCCCAGCGGGTTTTGATATGGTAAGCATGTCTTTTGTGATGACCAATTATGGATTCTTCCCGACTCCAGACAATTTTCACCGGTCGATTAATACCCATTTCCTGCAAGCGCATCACAGCCAATCCCAGCACAATTTGGATAGACAAATCCTCCCTGCCACCAAAAGCGCCGCCGATTGCCGGATAGATAACTCGCACCTGGTCCAGCTCCAATTCCAGGGAATGCGCAATTTGTTTCTGCTCATCATGGGCCCATTGGCCGCCTACCGCAATGGTTACCCGTTCCTGGTCATCAATATATGCCAGGCCAGCCTCAGGCTGTAAATATACATGTTCCTGAACAGGCGTATGATATTCCCCTTCAACAATTACATCTGCTTCCTTGAAAGCCTTTTCCGTATCACCTTTCCTGATCCGGTAGGATTCATAGATATTGGAATCCTTGTCAGGATGCAGCAGCATAGCTCCTTCTTTGAATGATTCATAAGGATCCATCAAGAGTGGCAAGTCTTCGTACTCCACTTCGATTAAGCTGCAGGCAGCATCCGCAATTTCTACTGTTTCTGCGACAACTACGGCTACCTGATCTCCAACAAACCGCACCCGGTCTGCATAAGGTATCCCGGAATCAGGTCCGCATAAGACAGGCTGATCTGGAATCTGAAGTCCATATTCATTTTTTGGAACATCAACCGCAGTCAGGACCAATTTAACACCATCCAGTAATTCGGCTTTCTGAATATTGATGGATTTAACTATTGCATGCGGTCTCCCTGCAAACAGGATTTTCATATGGAGCATGTCCGGCATGCTCAAATCTCCAGGATAGTCGGCTTTTCCTGTTACTTTATCCAGGGCATCAATTCTAGGTTGAGAAATTCCAATTCCTCTCATAAACGAACCTTCCGCTATTTTCGATTAAATTTTATTACCATCATTCAGGCGATTTCTTTCCAATTCAAATATTCTTTTTATCACAGCCAGGGAACAGGCATACGTCGGATCCATGCCATAATAAGAAAGTGTTCCCGCGCCCAGATTTTTACCCTTGCTGAGGGGTCGATCCGAGGCATAATGAAGAATCCCCAGATCAAAAGGCGCCCGGTCCAGATTTACAATCTCATCAATTGGGTGCCGGTGAGGGCGAAACATTTCAAATACTGCAGACAAATAAGGGCCGGCTTCCATTTCAATTCCTGTGTAGCCTTCCCGATAAAACACATCCATATAGGTTGGGTTTTGTAAAAAAGTCCCTTTCACAGTAACTGATTTTTGATTATCTAAAACAGTCCCATATACCAGGTAAGGGCTGACATCACCAGCATCAAAAGCCCGGGGACACAGATAGGTATTGCGGGAGTGTTCGTCATGGACAACATAAGGAATCATCACATCGCCAACAACCCCATTAAGCGTAGCTGCTTTTCCGAGGAAGTAGACCCCACGAATGCTGCCCGCGTTTTCAGCAACTTCCATGAGAATGTTATATGCCGCCAACCCCAGGGGATAGTCAATATTCAAGATCAGCGCTTTGCTCTCGGTTAAAAAGCTTAGATCCCCCAAGCCATCTATGACCCGGGGATCCATCCATTCAGGTTTTAATTTTGATAAACGAAATACCTGGGCATCCACATCAAATGAATGCTCACTGTAAATTCTTTCTATACCACAGGTTTCTTCATGTTTTATTATTCGGTCCAGAATTTTATCAGTACCGGGCTCCTGGGTATATTTCTTCAATGCGTAATACCAGAAATTTTCCTGACTGGACGGCACTTTGTGAGTCTGGATTTGCCGCCATTCGTCAATTAATTCCTCTTGATCTGCATCAATCAAGTATTGATTGATTTCTTTTTTATTCTTCAGTGCAAAACCCGATAACAGGTTCGCAAAACTGTGTGTATTACTGGAAACAAAATAGATGGGCCGGACCGTCACATCAGGCACTTTTTCAGCAATCGCTCTCCACCAAGCATTGGTTGCCCGGTTGTATTCAATTAACGAACCATTCAATAATCGGACTTGAAAATATTTTTCACAGGATTTGATCTCCTGGACCCGGTTGACAAATTCCTTTCCGCAAATGGATCTCCAACGCGTTAGGTCGCCAACTGACATCATTAACGCTTCTGCCAGGTTGTACCAGGTATCAGTTTGGGTATGGGCTTGAGATATATCCGTACCGTCCGGCACATGCTGCAACAAGTGATGTATTTTGTTCCATTCAATCTGATAAGCTGTAAGCATAGGAATGACATCATCTATATCCGATCGGCTGGCAATAATACAAGCCATGATGCTGTCCTCAGGATTATAGAAACAACGCCTCCGCCTTGCTTTGCCTTTCACTTGTTCCCAGGACCAGACATCCCCCATACCTGCTTCCTGAAACACCGATCCGCCCTGTCCTAAAACGATTTCCCTCGTTTCCCTCACGCATTCCGGGAGACGCAACAGCGCATAGATAAAAGCTGTCATATCCGGTGCCCTGTCACGGGCATGTTGGTGAAGAAGTGAATTTGTTCCTGCATGCACTTCTTCCAGGGAACGGATTTGAACAGTATCAGAAGTTCGTAAAAGAGAATAATAAGTCCGTTGATACAGCTCTACTTCCTCTGATGCAGTATAGGGTACAGTACGTTCCATAATTATTCCTCAGTTAGATTTCACATCATCTTGTTGACTATAGGGTGTATTGATTTGATATCCCTCTAGAAATGGCGCGAATTCTTCTCTAAGAGCTTCAACTTCAACACCCATTTCATCCAGGGGATAAGTCTCAGCCCCATTAAAATTCCTGGCCTCAAAAGTTTCCTTTTCAAGAATCTTAACAAGCTCTTCGGAAAGATCAAGCCCAAATTGTTGGTATATCCGGGATACTTCAGCTTTGGGATTCCCAATCAGGTCCTCAAATAACACAACCTGATAACGATCCGGGGGCAAATTAGATAGTTTTTGGTGAGGGTAGGAATACCAGTGTTTGGCATGTTCCTTGACCACATCTGTCTGGGGGAAAGATTCTTCTGGGGTTCCATATGCGCGCCAATTACTAGCCCATAAATTGATAGATGAGGGAATCATCTGCTCGGGTTGGCGAACCAAATTTAGGAATTTTGCATTTGGAAATACTTCCATGATTGTCTCAATTGCCGGTGAAAAATCAGGGTTTTTTGATAAGTACTGTTTGCCAGAGTTTTTATATAAATGCCGGTGAAGAACCTCTCTGTAGTAGCCAAATTGTTTTTTTCGTTCCTCTACAGGCACTGCTTGATCATAATAAATATATCTTCTTGCCAGTTCAGGGAAAGGGAATATGGCAAAAATGTTATAGGAAGACCAGGTATGGTAAAACAATTGGGAATCCTGTTCATGCGTATATAACCCGGTTTTATGCATATGATAAATATCGTTCATCATACGATCAAAAGCAGCAATTATTTTCTGAACGGGACTGCCAATTAACTTGCTCCCCTGGAGAATCCATCGAATAAGTTTCCGATGGGTCAATGCAGGTGCAAAATAGATCTCCCAGGCCTTCAAACAAGTGAAATTATTGTCCCTTAATAACAACCGGTGAAAAAATGTTGATCCTGAACGATAATTGCCAATAATAAAGATTGGATCCTGGGGTTCCTGATTTTTATATTCTGGATAAAAAACAGGATCCAGCGCATACCCTATCCGGATATATAAATTCCAAAAAGGATAAACAAAAAACAAGAATAATAAAAGGAGCACCCGTTTTATCGATATCCTGGCTGGGGTCCCCTTGGCATGGAACAAACTGTAATAGAAATCTTTGAAATATAAGCGAAAATTAAACGGCATAACCAACATTTATCCAAGACACTGGCCTTATTTATCAGCCAGTTATAATATTTTAGTCGAAAATCTCCCTCACCCAGCTTGATTATTTAAGCAGTTTAAAAATATCTCGGGGACGGGAAACCTTGTAAATTAAAGAGTAGATTATGGTAATTGCACCAAACCCGATCATCATCAGAAAAAACATCACAATTATTTCTGCATATAAATCTGGTGCCCAGGAAACGCCGCCCCGAACACCTGTTGGTACCACAATCCATTTATTAACTTTATTGGCATCCACGAGCAAATTGGCTCCAGCGTAAGACATAACGGCAATCACACCTAATAATAGAAAACCGATACCCCTCCAAATTGGGTGAACACTATCTTTTGCATCTTTTACATCACGTTGATATTGCTGATGTCGTCCCATTAGGCACCTTCTTTTTGGCTAGCTTCCTCAATCGCTTTGAGAATTTTATAATAACCAGTACAGCGACATAAGTTGCCAGAAACTGCTGTCTTGATCTGGTTTTCTCCAGGATGAGGATTTTCTTCCAGAAGTTTTGCGGCGGACATAATGAAACCTGGTGTGCAGTAGCCGCACTGAACTGCACCTTCTTGGATAAATGCTTCCTGAACAGGATGAAGATTATCCTCTTCACCCAAACCTTCTATGGTGACAATTTCAGACTGATGTGCTCTGGGGGCCGGAACCAGACAGGACATGACTGCTTTGCCATCAAGATATACTGTACAAGCACCACACTCCCCTTCTTCGCAACCGACTTTTGTGCCAGTCAAATTTCCGAATTCTCGAATCAGGTGAAGTAAAGAGAGATCATGACCTTCAGTAAAAATATACTCTTTCCCATTTATTCGCGTGATAATGGGTTTTTTACCAGCTGCCAGAGTATCGCCTTCAGATAAGGATGGATCTTCATCGGGTTCTAATCCCACCAGAAGCACCGGGTTTTCTGGCAAATTGGCCGCTTCTTCTCCAGACTTAAGTTGTTCAAGGCCTCTTTTTACCAGAACTCGTGTAATTTCATTGCGGTAAACAGCCGATCCACGAATATCGTCAATCGGGCTGGCAGCTTCCTGGGCTAATTCAGCAGCTTTTTCGATGGTCTGCTCAGAGAGTTCTTTTCCTATTAAAAACGCTTCTGCATCAGATGCATGGATAATAGTTGGTGCAACAGCACCCAGTGTAATCTGAGCATCTTTAATTACACCATTTTCCAGGTCCAATATAGCTGCCATATTAACCAGGGAAATCGCCTGGGCTTTTCTAAGTCCTAATTTAAGGTACACGCCGCGTTGATTTGAGCCCATTTTGGGAAAAACCACACTAGTGACCAACTCATCCGGTTGTAATACATGTTTCCGGACACCTGTATAAAAATCCTTCAACGCTATTCTCCGTTCTCCATCCCTAGACATGATATTCAGTTGCGCCTTCAAAGCTATCAGGGGCACAATCGTATCATTTGCCGGAGATGCTGTCACAAGATTCCCGATAATTGTTCCGGTATTTCTAATCTGAGGTGCTCCGATTTCCCAGCATGCCAATGCCAGGGGAAGAGCGAAATTCCGTATGATCTCGGAATCCACACACTGATTATGGGTAACCCCTGCTCCAAGGTGGATTAAATTATCTTGATCAATGGTGATATTGGATAATTCCCGCACGCGCGATATATCGACCAGCGTCTCAATTTCAGAATGGAAACCCTGTCGCATTTCCAACATAAGATCTGTTCCGCCAGCGATGATCCGGGTTTTTCCCTTCTTTTCAGCCAGGAGAGAGAGCGTCTGTTCTATTGAAACTGCATTGATATACTCTTTCCACATAAATTTATCTCCATCAGCAGACCTATTAAATCTGTTCTCTCTGTTTTATATAAAGGATTTTCCTGTCCCGCCATGTTTTTCTTGAATAATCTCGGCCATGATGCTCAGGGCAATTTCTTCTGGTGTGTCTGCCTGGATATCCAAACCTATTGGGGCATGAATTTGCTCTAGTTTGTTTTTATTAACACCGGATTCACGCAATTGTTCCTCTGTTAACTTCCATCTTCTTTTTGAGCTGATCACACCAATATATCCAGTGGGAACTTTCAATAGTTCAGGTAGGCCCAGAATATCTAACTTATTATTCCTGGTAGCCAAAACTACCGCTGTTTGTGAGGAAAATTTATATCGTTTGGTAATTTCCTCAAACGGACAGTGAATATACTCAGCTGCGCCAGGTGCTGAGTCAGAAGAGCAAAATTCTTCCCGATCATCAGTCAAAATGACACGAAAACCAAGCCAATTTGCCAGATGAATAATTGCTTTTCCAACATGACCACCGCCAATGACTACAAGATCATCCGATTGAATCAAGGGATCAATAAAAATTTCTAGGGAGCCACCACAAAGGCCAGGGTCGCCCTGATCCGGATTGATCAAATCATAGGAGCACAGCGTAGGTTCACCCGATTGGATCGCTTCAAGGGCTTCTTTGATAACCCTACCCTCCACTTCACCGCCCCCGATGGTCCCTTTAATGGTGCCATCTTGATATACGAGCATCTTACAGCCTTCTTTGCGAGGCGTTGATCCTTTTGTTTTGACAATCGTGCAGAGAACTCCAGTGCCCCCAGATTTTTGAAGTTCAGCTAAAGCAGTTAATACTTCTGGCATACGCTGTATCCCGGTCCGGATTAGGTTTCCAATATACTTAATATAACTGGCAGAAGTTGTTTCTTCCTGGAAACTACACCCTTGGCAAAACGGGTTCCATCTGATCTACCCGGATAAGGCAGATCATCGAACACAGACGGTGGGTTATTAAAAATCAAGCGACTTGAACCCTGAACGACATCGGTTACCATTAATATCGTGAAATCCAACGCTTTATTGACTCTTAATTTTTCCAGGGCTTCTTTCAATTCAGGCAGGTGTTTATCCACTTGAACCAAATCTGTCACTTCTGCCTGCGCGATTCCAAAGTTTAGTTCACCAGAGTTATAGGTTTTAGTGTCTGAAGTAACGATTTCGTCTGGATCTCTGGTCGAAATTCCCGCCCCTGCTTTCAATACAGCATCTCCAAAGGAATCTATGCCTTCCCCTTTTAAAGGGCTGTTTCCTGTAAAAGCCCAACGTCCTATCCGTTCCGCTGCCCGTTTATCACGATCTGTGGTTGTCGGGGAAGTAAAAAAGAGGGTGTCTGAAAAAATACCTGCCAGCAATACACCGGCTATTTTCGAAGGTGCGCTTAATCCAGCTTCAAGTATTCGTTCAGCAATAATGGTACTGGTACTGCCAACTACTTCTGTTGTGAATCGGATTGGTGCTCGAGTAAAGGGGTTCCCCAGGCGATGATGATCAATAATCTCAATCAGTTCGGCTTCTTCCAATGCTCCAACAGCCTGTTCCCGTTCATTATGGTCTACCAGAACCACACGGACGCGGGGAGGATTTAGAATATCGCGCTGGCGGGATAAACCTATATAAAGTCCATCATCATCTACAACCAGAAAATAATTCCGCTCTTCTCTCAGAATCCGGTTGACTGCATCCCGGATGCGGCTGCCGGATTTAAACTGAGGAACACCGGTATCCGCGGCCTCAAGGCACGGCATCTCTAATAATTCAGCTATTTTCATTTCCTGTCTTTCAGGATGAGGTCCAACCAATTCTGCTAGAAAGGAGAATAATGTTAAGCCGGTAATTAACCCATAGGGTGTGCCGTCATCATTAACAATTGCAGCCACACCACCAGTCCTGCTGGCGATATCCCAGGCAACTCTGAGCGGCTCATCGGGAGACGTTGAATCTACGGGCCTGGCAACAGCCTCAAATTGGGGCGATACATCGGTTAATAAACAAGGGGCTTCCAGCGTTAAACGATCCAATACCCAGGTAGTCTGGGGATTAATCGATCCAGCCCTGGCAGCTACCGCATTCATACCGTCCCGTTCTCTTAACAACCAGGCATATCCTATTGCTGAAGCAATTGAATCGGTATCGGGATTTACATGTCCTATAACGTAGGTGATTGTTTCCATAGACAATTCCAACCTATTATCTGATTTTTGAAGGACTTTTCAGCCCTTATTTTCAACAGGCTTATAACTACTAAATTATAACAGATTGATGATTTTATCGCCCCCAGGTGATTTTTCGCAGATTAATAATAAATGCCCAGGAATTATTCACTCCCGAGCATTATTTTTTCTGGTCTGGCAGGTTATTTCTCCATCAAAGCTCGCCAGATTTTTTCTGGAACCACCGGATTACTCAGAATATTTGCTCCGGTGGCGTTAAATACGGCATTCCCAACTGCAGGCGCTACACCATCCATCGGTATTTCTGCCACAGCTTTAACACCAAAAGGATGGGAAGGTTCAAAAGTTTCAATAAAAATCGTATCCAATATTGGCATTTCATGGGCTTCAAAAATATGATAATCCCTGAAATTTTTCTCTCTCGCCCTGCCCTTCTCGTCATAGACCATTTCTTCAGATACAGCGTATCCCAAAGCCTGGGTCATACCCCCTTCAACTTGACCTGAAGCTGTCACAGGATTGATAATAACACCGGCATCAACCGCCATAACCAGGTGCTCTACAACAACTTGTCCGGTTTCAGTATCCACCGTGACTTCAGCAAACTGAGCAGCAAATGGCGGGGGGGAAACAGGTGACATATAAGAACCCACGGCCATGATTTGTTCCTGGTTGGCATGATGTAATGAATGGAGAGCGATATCGCCTATGGAAACTGCCTGGCCATCAGGCGCAATTGCGCATCGATTTGCCAGTTCAATCTCTGCAGAATTATATGCCCCGCCCTCGATCCTTTCGTTAAGAATTAAAACAGCCCGCTCGCGGATCCGTTCTGCCACCTTATTGGCTGCGTCCACCACAGCTGCGCCAGAAACATAAGTGGTACTGGATGCATAAGCTCCTTTATCAAAGGGTGTAAAATCTGTATCCGATGAATAGACAATCATATCTTCCAATGACACACCCAGAACTTCCGCTGCCATCTGGGCTAATACAGTATCCGAACCTGTTCCCAGGTCCGTTGCACCGACCAATAAGTTAAAAGATCCGTCATCATTTAATTTAAGGCTTGCCCCACCCATATCCAGATAGGGAATGGCAGTTCCCTGCATGACCAGTGCAACACCTAAACCGCGTTTTAAGTAAGGTTTCCCTGGGATAGTTTTCCAATTCTCGTCTTTCAATTTCTCATCCCAACCGATCGCTTCTTTACCTCGGGTGACACATTCCACCAGTCCATTTGTTTGGATCATCTCCGGAACGGGTGCCCTGCCTTCGCTCCAGGCCACACTAAAGGGATGAATTTCCCCGGCTTGCAAGGCATTCTTTAACCTGAAATCCAGAGGATCCAATCCCAGTTCATGGGCAATAAATTCCATATGCCGCTCGACAGGCCAGTAACCCTGGGGGACTCCATAACCACGGTATGCTCCGGATGGCGGCGTATTGGTATATACGATATCTGCATCGAACCGGATATTGGGTGATTCCCTGAAAGGACCATCCCCAACATATAATGCCATTGCTTTGGTAGTATTACCGGTAACCGTAAGGGCGTGGGCCCCATTGGCGCCTGCATCACTGAGGGCGTACATCGCATTGGCTGTCATAGTGCCATCATTTTTTACACCAGTTTTCAAACGAATGCGCATAGGATGGCGGGAACGGGAAGAAATAAACTCTTCTTCCCGGGTATATACGTATTGAACCGGTTGACCGGTTGCTATGGTCAAATGGGCAGCTACATCCTCGATCAACATTTCCTGCTTGCCGCCAAATCCGCCTCCAACACGGGGTTTAATAACCCGGATCCGTTTCACAGGTAAATCAATAACAGGGGCAATCATTCGGCGGACATGAAATGGCACCTGGGTGCTGGTTCGAATAACCATCCGGTCATCTTCGTCCCAATATGTCACTACAGCATGAGGTTCAATATGGGCTTGTTGGACCTTGGGCACTTCATATTCCGCTTCAAAGATATGGTCAGCTGCCTCAAAACCTGCATCCAGATCACCAATATCAATCCTGATCTCAGCTGCCAGATTTTTCGAAGGATCGGAATCTGCAAAATTTATATAATCATCCTGATCATGAATAATTGGAGCACCAGCTTTCATGGATTCCCGAGTGTCGAGAATTGCCTCTAATAATTCATATTCCACTTCAATTGCCTTGACTGCTTCGGCTGCGATTTCTTCAGATTCTGCTGCAACAAAAGCAACCCGGTCCCCCACAAAACGGACTTTATTATCCAAAGAATAACAATCCAACGGGCCTGGAATCGGGTCCGATTGTCCCGCTGTAGAGTATGGGACACGGGGCACATCATGATACGTCAGGACAGATCGTACACCCGGAATAGCCAGGGCTTTTGCGGTTTGGATGGATTTAATCCGGGCATGGGCATGAGGACTGAATAACACCTTGGCATAAAGCATATCCCGGCGTTCAAAATCAGCTGTAAAGGCAGGTTTTCCCTGGGCCAATTTGACAGCATCAACTTTTTCCTTGGGTTTTCCAACTTGCTGCCAGGTCTCCGGGCTATTGATTACCTTCAGTTCAGTTATCACTCTCTGGGCAGTTAATGTAGTTCCGTCCACTTCAACGGTCTTTACTGAAGGCAGGGAATCACTCAGGTCAGTTCCCATCCATTCAGGAGGAACCTGGATTGGATCTTCAATTGGAGGCACTTCCTCACCACGCATACGAGCTGCGGCTCGGAGGACTGCTTCAATTGGTTTTTTATAGCCTGTGCACCTGCATAAGACACCGGATAATGCATCTCTGGCCTGATCCTCTGTCGGATCTGGTTCTCGAGTTAATAACTCTTTAGCTGCCAAGATTTGAGCAGGTGTGCAGTAACCACATTGAATTGCCCCGGTTTTAATAAATTCCTGTTGAAGAATATGTAAACCCTGGGTTTCTTTCCAGCCCTGGTGAGGGTGTTCACCTAGTTGTTCCAGAGTCTCCAGGTCATGGCCATCAGCTTGAGCCGCCAGGAGCAAATAAGAATTGACGGGTTTTCCATCCAGCAGGACAGTATCCGCACCAGATTTCCCGTGTTCATCACCAAACTTCACACTGCTAAATCCTAATCGCCTCAGCACGGTAAATAATCGTTCGCCTGGAGATATTTGAAGTTGGTAGATCTCGTTATTAATGGTAAGTTTTATATCTAACATGATTAAATTTTCCTTAAGCATTCGCAGCGATCTGTTCCAAACAGCGTCTGGTCAATATTTCTGCCATTTCTGCCCGATAAGCCCCGCTAGCCCATTGGTCTTCAGCTAAAGCATAAGCATCGCGGGCAGCAATTTCTGCTCCTGATGATTCTGGCCCATCAAAAACCATCACCGGTTGATCTCCATAGCCCATCAATACTACCCGTGTTCTGCCAGAAGTCCATGACGCCACAGCTGCAGCAACTATAGGTAAATCCGCCGGTGACCTGGCAATATAATGGTAAGCAAGTTGAATATTTGCAGGAATTATTATTTTTGTGATCAATTTACCTTTGATCCATTCTTTTCTCAGGGGTAAGATCTCGCCCAATCTTGTATTTTCTACCTTGTTATTTTTTCCAACAAATTCCAGCTCTGCATCCAGGGCCAGAAAAACACCTGCAACTGTCGAACGTCCAGTTACCATAACAAGTGATCCTGCAACCGTAGCTACCTGCCTACGATTATAGGTCTCCTGGTGTTTGATGGCATTTTCCATTGCTTGAGATACCAGGTTGGCATCCAGCAGGGACTGGAGTGTGACGGAGGCTCCGAGTTGAAGGTGTTTGCCTTTTGACTCAATTGCTGTCAGGGCAAGTCCCTGCAGATCTACAACTGCCAGGGAGGGAGTGTCATCAACCTCATTAAGATACAGTCCCCCTCCCAGCGCCACTGTGGGGGGGGTTTCCCGGGAAATTAAAGCAATTACATCTTCAATATTATCTGGGCGATGATATTCAGTAATCATAGTCATTTTTCCTTGCACCATAAACCCTGAAATGGTATTTCCATTCAGGAAGAAATTTCTCTCCAGTGCTATTTATTGTAACTTGTAATTAATCTACGGAGAAAGTGTCCACCAGTAGTTTTACTTCTCCGCCAACGGGATATAGAATTGGAGTCGTGCAACCCTCAGCACGATATTTATCTACTTTTTCACGGGCTACGTCAGGTGTGCCTGAAGCGGTGATACGATGGATTAAATCATCCGTCACCAGGTGTTTAGCAGCCTGGATTTGTTCGTGGGTTGCAGGCCACCCCAATATCGATTGAATTTCAGCAACGACATCGTTTGAAACACCGGATGCTATGGCAATATGGGGCTGTTGAGCCAGGTATTGGGTAAGTAATTGACGGCTGGAGTCCATGGCCTGATCGTAATCTTCTGATACTGAGCAGACCACCAACTGGGGTCGATCGATGTCGTCCAGTGTTTTTCCAACCCGCTTAGCGCCAATTTCAATATTCTCCAGGGCCATTTTGTTGTATTCAACTGGAACACAATAATTCATTACCACCCCATCACAAATTTCTCCTGCCAGCTGGAGCATTTTTGGACCGGTTGCGCCAATCATGATCGGGACATTTCGGGGATTGGTATTACCGTGCACAACATCCAGTTCAATTCCTTTGACATGAACAAACTCACCGTCAAAGGTCACATTTTCCATATTTAGTAATCGTCGCATCACTTCAACAGTTTCCCGCATTGCGGTAAGCGGTTTTCGACGAGAAATACCAACATTTTCTGCCAGCGGATCCCACCAGGCGCCAATACCACAGATCATTCTATCCGGAGCCAGGTCGTCCAGAGTAAGGAAGGTCGATGCCAATAATCCAATATTACGGGTCCAGTTGTTAATTACACCGGAGCCTATTTTAATTTTTTCAGTAACAGCTGCATAAGCAGCCATGGGAACAATGGCGTCCCTTACCAGTCGGGACTCAGCCTGCCAAACGGCATCAAATCCTTTTTCCTCAGCATAGCGTACATATTCCAGACCATCTCTCAGATCATGGGCATCTTGCAAATAAAGTGCTGCAGATTTCTTCATAATATCCTCCGTAAAAAGTATAAAAAATAATCCTATTCGTTGATTTTTAATTCAGCTTCAATCAATGCCAGATCCTCTGGTTCATCTAAATCCAACTCTAATGAAGCCAGATCACAAATTTCAAGACGGGCTCCAGCCTCAAGGGCTGCCTGGCTGTGTTTTTCAAAGGAACCATTGCCATACTGAAATTCGATTAAATCTGGTGGACTGGCAAATAAAACGTTGGTGCCTTCTTTTTTCCGGTCTGGAACAATAACAACAACAGGTGGTTTTTCCCTGTGATCTAGGATTTTCTTGATATCCTCGGCATTCAGGCGAGGGATGTCTGCTGGCACAATCAGGATGCCGCAGGTTTCATATGATTTAGCTATCTCTACCGCTCTGGATAAGGCTGTATTTAAACCAGGACTGCCATATTCCTGTACGGTTTTAGCGCCTAAATCCCGCGCAAGCGCAAGCGCTTCTGTATCCTTGCTGATAACCATAATATTTTCGATTTCATCAATAGTAGATAAAATCTGAATGGTATGTTCCAATAAATATTGATTCAACTCTGCTCTTTTTTCAGCCGAAATCACCTTGGCCAATCGGGATTTCCCCCTGCGCAGCGGCTTAACAGGAATTATTGCCCATAAAGCCATCCCTAACCCTCCTTTATCAATTGGTTGCCAAATATTATAACTTCACCAGCCAGCCGGATGCGATCCTGACGGGATTTCATCCAGGTGGCAGAGGATAGAATATTGAGATCTCCATCAAAACTGGAAAATATCTCCTGAGCTAAATTCTGATCTTGTTGGTCAATGATAAACCCGGTTATTAGATCACGGTAATGATCTGCTACTGCCGCAGCTGAGGGTGTGATACCCATTTCCAGGTACATTTTTGCCGCCGGACCTTTCACTGTTTTTCCGTCGATAATGGGTGAAATTGCCAGGACAAGTTTCCTCTCTACCGCTGAGCGGATCCCGGGAACAGACAAGATAGGATCAATGCTTACCCAGGGGTTAGATGGACAGATAACTACCAGATCAGCATCCTCAATCGCAGACAGCACACCAGGCGCTGGTTTTGCATTTTCAATATCCTTGAAAATGAACCCGCTTACACTAGGATCGGTTCTTAATTTTACAAAGTATTCCTGGAATGGCAAAATTCCACGATCAGTTTTTACCAGAGTTGGAACAGGATCATCACTCATAGGCATGATCCGGGTCTTGATGCCACAAACACGGCAAAAATCTGCTGTGATGTTTGAGAGTGGGTCTCCTGCCTGAAGACGCCGGGTTCTTTCCAAATGTGTGGCAAGATCCAAATTCCCCAAATTAAACCAATCTGGTCCACCTAGGCCCAAAACAGCTTGCATGGTTTCCATATTATCGGAAACTCTTCCCCACCCGGTTCCAGGATTTTCAAGTCCCGCCAGGT